>JALWMR010000097.1 GCA_027083815.1 Thiotrichaceae bacterium | reverse complement strand
ACAATTCCTTGAAATAGACCAATTCAATAACCTCTCGGTGCTTATCACTTAGCTTTCCAAGACTATCGGCAATCTCGTCATTTCTATCATCATTATCAATTTCTATATCTACAGGCAATGCCTCATCTTCAATATTTAACCACTCCGGATTATCGTCTTGTAAAAGCTCTTTATTTTTGCGTAAATAGCCTATCAACCTAAACCTGGCGATTGAATGTATCCAGGTAGACGGGAGCGACCTTCCTGAAAAAGTGCCTGCCGATTTCCAAACCTCAATCATTGCCTCGTCGGCAATATCTGCAGCAAGTGCAACGTCATTTTTTAAAATCCTGCTACAGAATTTTATGAGGCGTGGCTGATAACTTTTATACAGTTCTGTAAAAGCCTCACGATCGCCAATTGATATTCTCTTTAATAAAAGAGTGTCAATTTGTGCTTTTCCAGTGACAGTGGGTTGCTTATCGTTACTCAACGCTTTATCCGCTTCTTATTAGGTAGTAATAGTGATGTAATATGTTCAAAAACAGGGTTAAATAATATATCCCCAAAAAAGTTTAGTAATGTAACATAAAAAATGAACCTTTATAATTTCATTAACACTTAGCTTGCAGTGGAGAACATGTTGGGCTTAATCAATGGGGATTAATCTTTATCAACACATTCATGAACAATGTCTAGCGGATTGTTCATTACTGTCTCCCTCGCAACTTTAAGCGGCCTTTATGGCCGCTTTTTTTTCGCTACCAAATCTTATTCGATTATCTCACAACCATTCTGTACAATAAGTAACTCTTTGTAGCAGCCGCAGCCATACTTATGCCTAGTAGTATTAGTCTTGGGGTCATCATGGATCCAATTGACTCTATAAACATTAAGAAAGACAGTACCTTTGCTATGATGCTAGAAGCCCAAAAGCGGGGCTATTCTCTTTATTACATGCTCCAATCAGATCTATTTGTGAGAGACGGTACTGTGTTTGCAAAGATACAAGCCGTGAGTGTATTTGATAAGCCAGATAAATGGTTTGATTTAGGCCGGGAAAAAGTCATTCCCCTTGATGAGCTATCTTGCATTCTCATGAGAAAGGATCCTCCTTTTGATATGGAGTATATCTATACCACTTACCTACTGGAGCTTGCGGAAAAAAGAGGCTGCCTGGTTATTAATAATCCTGCCAGTGTTCGTTCTGCCAATGAAAAATTATTTACCGCATGGTTTCCCGAGTGCTCTCCAGAAACTCTCGTTACTCGAGACATGCAGCGTATCAAAGATTTCCAAAAGGAATTAAAACATATTGTAGTAAAGCCACTTGATGGAATGGGCGGCTCAATGATTTTTCAAATCAGAGAGGGCGATACAAACAAAAACGTTATATTAGAAGCCATTACAAAAAATGGCACCCAAACGGTTATGGCTCAGCGGTTTTTGCCTGAATACGTTAAGGGCGATAAGCGCATTCTGCTCATCAATGGCAAACCATTCCCTCATGGCCTGGCAAGAATTCCCGCAAAAGGCGAAGGCAGAGGAAACCTGGCGGCCGGAGCCAGTTATAAAGGCGTAGACTTGACAGAGCGAGAATATGAGATTTGTAATATTGTTGGCCCAACACTAAAAAAAATGGGGCTTATGTTTGTTGGCCTTGATGTTATTGGTGATTACCTTACCGAAATAAACGTAACTAGCCCAACCTGCATTAGAGAGCTTGATCAGATTTACTCTGCAAACATAGCCGGCTTATTAATGGATGAAATTGAAACAGCACTTTCAAAGGAGTCAAACTAATATGAAATCACGGATAAAGTGGCTTGACAATATGAGTTTTGTAGGTGAATCAGCAAGTGGGCACTCCATTGTCATGGATGGTCCTCCAGAATTTGGCGGTAGAAATCTGGGCGTTAGGCCTATGGAAATGCTCCTGCTAGGCTTGGGAGGCTGCTCATCTTTTGACGTTGTCTCTATGTTAAAAAAAGGCAAGGAAGACCTGATCAAATGCGAAGTAGAAATCACGGCAGAAAGAGCCAAAACCGAGCCAAAAGTTTTTACTAAAATTCACCTTCACTTTATTCTATCTGGAAACAAGCTATCCGAAAAAAAAATAAAACGAGCTATCCAACTATCAGCCGAAAAATATTGTTCAGCCTCTATCATGCTTGGCAAAACAGCCGAGGTGACCCACGACTACTCGATCATTTAAAACATCTATAACAGCCATTAATCAGATGTTTTTTACTCATTTGGCTACTTACTCTATACTTAGCCGCCAAATATTGATTAACAATAAGAACAACAAATAAACCTAACTTAACAACATGAAATCATTGAAAAAACTATCTCACCTATCGGTGCTAGGTATTTTAATTTTTTGCGTCAGTACAAATGTACTCGCCAAAACAAAACCTGCTAAAACAAAGCCCCAGCTCAATAATAAGACGTTGCAACTGGCCTACAACCGGCTGATAGCCTCTTCTAACAGAGCTTCAGAGCAGGTTAAAACATCCCATAAACGCCTTATACAAAAGAGGCAGGTCTCCAGAAATAATGTCAACACCAGAATACATGCCGCAAAAGTAGCCAAAAAACAACTTAGGAAAAAATACCGCTGGGGCGGTACCAGCCCACGTACAGGCTTTGATTGTAGCGGCTTAACACAATACGCCTACAAAACAGCTAAGATTAAACTACCAAGAACAGCTAACGCTCAATATAAACATACCAAACGTGTCGCACTTTCCAAAATTCAGACAGGCGATCTGATATTTTTTCACACCCGCAGGACTCGGGCGCGTGTAAACCATGTAGGTATTTATCTTGGTGGCGGTAAATTTATACACGCTCCCCGGAAAGGTAAGCGTGTATCAGTTGCGAAACTAAAC
The DNA here is from genome assembly GCA_027083815.1 of Thiotrichaceae bacterium. Classification (GTDB taxonomy): domain Bacteria; phylum Pseudomonadota; class Gammaproteobacteria; order Thiotrichales; family Thiotrichaceae; genus Cocleimonas. The sequence goes on along the minus strand of JALWMR010000097.1, from coordinate 15,483 downwards.
AAGTATTGGCGAAGAAAAGCCGTTGGCGCAGGGCGTGTTTAGTTTGTTTCTTTTTGAACGTCAGCTTGAGGCTCAGGTGTATTTTCTGCTTCAGGCATATCTTTTTTTGGCGTTTCTGGATTAGTTTCAGTATTCGCTGCATCATTCCCTTGTGTTGCTTCCGCCTCTGATTCAGTACTTGCGCCACTTTCTGTTTGAGGCGCCTTTGTTGTTACCTTCTCTGTTGTTACCTCATCCGATGCAGATGAACTGCTTGCAGAGTTAGATGCTTGCGTATCTGTCTTCTCTTTTTCTTCTGTTTTAACAGGCTCTTCTGTTGTAACAGCAGCTTCTGCTGCCTCAGGTTCTTTGTTAGTTTCAACAGCCTTAGGCGTTGCATCACTCACTTCAGGTGTTGGTATGCCAAATTGCATTGCGCTTATTTCTACAGCAGGTCGCTTCGCCATCCACACAAAAGCGGCCGTTGCTAACGCAGTAAAAGCGAGTGTTCCAATTGTTCCAGCTGATAACTTCATTATTTTATCCCGTATAAGTTGTGATATTTACATACTAGCACTGACAATAATATATTGAAAATGGCAAAAAAGGGGTGGGGTGTACTTTTAATAGTTGTAAAAGTGCAAATCTAAGCCGTTCTGCTCAAGGAATACTCAGCCAAGCTCGTCAAAGCAGCTTTAAAATCGCTATTTGGTAAAAAATCAAGGCAATCTATGGCTAATTGAGTCTCTTTTTTAGCAACTTCAGTTGTATAAGCCAGTGCTCCTGTTGCATTAATAATCTGCATAATCTCGTCAATATGCTCCAGGCCACCTTCTTCAATGGCATCACAGATCAGTTTGACATCTGCTTCAGATCCATTCTCACGACTCACCATTAACGCATTAATCAATGGCAATGTGGGTTTTCCCTCAGCAAGATCATCGCCGACATTTTTTCCCAGCTCTTTACTATTGGCGCTGTAATCAAGAATATCATCAACCAACTGGAAAGCCGTCCCCAGGTGCGTTCCATAGGCAGCCACCTTTTTCTCTTGCTCAGGATTTAATCCGGCCAATACAGCGCCTAACTGACAGGCTGCCTCAAACAGCTTTGCTGTCTTGGAATAAATCACCTCAAGGTAGCGGGCTTCGTTGGTTTCAACATCATTAACATTTAACAGCTGTAAAACTTCACCTTCGGCGATAATATTGGTGGTTTGCGCTAATATTTGCATCACCCGCATTTCATTCACATCTATCATCATTTCAAAAGATCGTGAATAGAGAAAATCACCAACCAGGACAGCAGCTTGATTACCCCAGACATTATTAGCAGTATCCTGACCTCGGCGCATATCAGACTCATCAACCACATCATCATGCAATAATGTTGCAGTATGGATAAATTCGACGATGGCAGCAATATCAACATGCCTGTCACCCTGATAACCACAGGCACGCGCCATCAATAAGGCAATCATCGGCCTGAGACGTTTGCCACCACTATTGATAATATAATGGCTTAACTGATTTACAAGCACCACCTCCGATTGTAAACGGCGCTGTATCAGCTTGTCTACACGCTGCATATCGTCACTGGCTAGATCTTGTATTGTTTTATAATCCACGCAATTATTATCTGGTCATTTTATTTATGAAACGGCGAATGCTAGGTAGATGCCGCCAAAGTGTCAAGGGCATTAGGCAATTGTTTAGCCGATATACCACAATAAATAATAAGATTCTGATTTAAACACTCCGATAAAATTAATATTTGACTAAGGACCTTACAAATTGTAGAATTTCGCGGCTTAAAAATAGACTAATACCCTATTATTTGAATTATACAAGGCTGACCACGTTTAATATGCTCAGCCTGATTACAGAGGTTATCAAAATGGCACATAAAAAAGCAGCAGGTAGTACCCGCAACGGTCGTGATTCGGTTTCTAAACGCCTTGGTGTAAAACGCTTTGGTGGACAGGAAGTACTGGCTGGCAATATCCTCGTTCGTCAACGCGGTACTAAATTTCATCCGGGTACTAACGTTGGTTGTGGCAAAGACCATACTTTGTTTGCCAAGGCCGATGGTGTTGTTGTTTTTGAAACAAAAGGCCCGAAAAACAGAAAGTACGTTAGCATTCAGGCGGCATAAATTTTCATTTTTTGAAAAAGCCCCGCTTGTCGGGGCTTTTTTATTGCCTAAAACATATTCCTAAGCCAGTCAATGCGAGTTAAACTGCCCATAAATCAATAGTGTTGTAATACCATGAAATTTGTAGATGAAGTCATTATCACTGCCAAAGCCGGAGACGGGGGCAATGGTTGCGTCAGCTTCAGACGTGAAAAATATATTGAATATGGCGGCCCGGATGGTGGCGATGGTGGCGATGGTGGCAGCGTCTATCTACAAGCTAATAAAGGGCTAAACACACTAGCCGATTTTAGACATATCCGCTTCTATGAAGCAGGCCGGGGAGAGAATGGCGCCAGCAGAAATATGACCGGTGCCAAAGGCGAAGATAAAATCATTCAGGTTCCCATCGGCACGATGGTATATGTTGATGAAACAGACGAGCTAATAGGCGATTTAACCAAAGATGGCGAAATGCTTAAAGTAGCACAGGGTGGATTTCATGGGCTTGGAAATTTGCGCTATAAAAGCTCAGTAAATCGCGCGCCTCGCCAATCAAAACCTGGCTCCGAAGGTGAAACTCGCAGCCTGCGACTAGAAATGAAAGTACTTGCTGATGTAGGCTTGCTAGGCCTGCCTAATGCTGGAAAATCAACGCTCATCACTGCTGTATCTTCCGCTCACCCTAAAATAGCCAACTATCCTTTCACAACACTTTACCCCAACCTTGGTGTGGTAAAAGTTGATGCATACAAAAGCTTTGTGATTGCAGATATTCCGGGTCTGATTGAAGGTGCAGCAGAAGGAGCTGGCCTTGGTATTCAATTTCTCAAACACCTATCTCGCACCAGCTTATTGCTCCATTTAGTTGATATAGCACCGATTGATGAGAATGAAGACCCGGTAGAATCGGTTAAGGTTATTGAAAATGAGCTACAAAAATATAGTGACGAGTTAGGCTCACGCGAACGCTGGCTTATTTTAAATAAAATTGACTTACTACTACCTGATGAACAAGAAGCCCGATGCGAAGACATTATTAAGCGTCTTAACTGGCAAGGAAAAGCCTTCAGAATCTCAGCAGCTACCGGCATGAATACTAAAGATCTAAGCTATCAGATTATGCAATATATTGACGAACTGGATTATCAAAAAGAACAAGACGAACTTCAAAACAGGACTTAGGAAGCCTCCTGAAAAAGGAGAGACTGGTAAGGGATTTATCGTGATGCGGTCAAAATATACACAACAATCAAAACGCTGGGTAATAAAAATTGGCAGCGCCCTGCTCACCAAAGACGGTGAAGGTTTAGACTACAAAGCAATTGAAGACTGGACAGCACAAATATCCAGGTTGCGTGAACAAGGTCATGAAATCATACTGGTGTCTTCTGGCTCTGTGGCGGAAGGAATGAGCCGAATGGGCTGGAAAGAGCGCCCCACTGATTTGGCAAAACTACAGGCAGCCGCAGCTATTGGGCAAACCGGCTTGATTGAAGCTTATGAGACTCAGTTTAAAAAGCATCAGATTCAGGCTGCTCAGATCCTATTAACTCACGACGATGTGAGCAATCGCCGGCGTTACTTAAATGCGCGTAATACTTTGAACGCCTTGCTCGAATTTAAAGCTTTACCCATCATTAATGAAAACGATACGGTAGCATTGGAAGAAATGCGCCTGGGCGATAATGACACCCTTGCAGCATTAGTTGCCAATCTTATTGAAGCTGATTTACTGGTAATTTTAACCGATCAAGAAGGCCTTTTCGACAAAGACCCCAGACATCATAAAGACGCACAACTTATTAGCGAAGAGTCTGCCAGCAATAGTGATTTACACCAATATGTTGGCAAATCATTAACTGCCCTCGGCAGTGGCGGCATGGCGACAAAGCTTACCGCTGCGCAACGTGCCGCACGCTCTGGCTGCGCTACAGTTATCGCCTCAGGAAGAGAAGATCAGGTGTTACAGCGCCTTTCCCAGGGAGAAAATTTAGGCACTTTATTAATCCCTGATAATGCACAAATAACCGCCCGCAAACAATGGATAGCCGGACAAGTGCAAGCTAATGGCATTCTCTATCTGGATAAAGGCGCAAGTATGGCCATTCAGAAAAAAGGAACCAGCCTTCTTCCCATTGGCGTAGAAAGATCCGAAGGTGACTTCAAGCGGGGCGATATTGTTGACTGCCAAAACCCTGAAGGAAAAACGGTAGCTCGTGGCCTGATTAACTATGCCAACCATGAAGTTGAGCAACTTTACAAAACGCCAAGCAAACAAATAAGCAAAATACTAGGCTATACAGGTGACGAAGAACTGATACATCGCGATAATCTGGTAATACTCTAAAAAACCGGAAATATACTTAAAAACAGGGATATTTAAGCAGTTTTTATCCATCATACCTTCATGCAAAGGCCTCAGAACTCACTTAAGGCTTTAAAACAAGCTTAAAAAGTACACCCCCCACCTTTTTTCCCCTTTTCTCTACTCGCAAAATTTTTGCGATCACTTATCTCTATTTTTCAACCAGTTATATCGGCACTTATATAATCATCAGCTTATATGCCCCATAAATCGACTTCCAGTTCAACTAATAATGTTCATAAATTATATTAAAGACTTAAGAATATAATTGAGAAGAACTATGTTACGCAAAATTACCTTTAGTACAATAGCTGTGATAATGGCTATCACTTTTTCTAACAGTGCAGCGGCATGTGATGATAAAGCCTGCGAATCTGCTTATATTGCTTCCACGCAACAATATGTAAGCAACTACAAGCGTCGCGCCGAATCCTATCGTGCTGAGCGACAAGCTTATGCCAAAATAAGAGAAAATAGAGCCTATGCGCTTTATGTTCATATGCATTTGATGATTTTTGGTGACAAACCATCCAATGACAGTATTTAAGGAGACACTGATTAAGGAGCTTCTCCTACATTAGAATGCGGATCCTGTTGTACGTGTATATCACGCTGGGGGAAAGGAATTTCCCAGCCATTTTCTGTGCACGTATCCACACACCAGCGCTGTATCGCACGCCTTAAACGGGTATAAATATCGGCAACACTGCCTTTAAAGTCAGCGATGACAACCAGGTCAAGCGATGATTCACCCGCCGCTTGAAATTCCACACGAATATTCTGAATGGAATCTTTATAGCCCTCATCCACTGCGCGCTTATTGATCGACTTCTGCAATATTTCAATAATACTGCTGGTACTTTCTTTTTGAAGCGCGTAACTAATGCCAATGCTCTCTTTAATGCGGAAGCTTTTAGAAAGGTTTTTAGGTGATAACGAAAGAAAATCACCCATTGTATAGGTATATACGGCACCACCACGCTGAATAAGTTGGATCATTTCAATTGAAATACCGATAATTTTACCGCGTACGCCATCCTTTAAATGTACCCAATCACCTTTTTTACAAGGAAACCATGGCTCATGCAAAGTAACCGGGCGTGAACGCATATCAACCAGGTCGTCAATATCAACGCGTTGGCTCAACTCAGCAACAGGGTTTTCCAAAATCGAATACATATTAATATGTTTTACTCGCCAGGGAATACCATCAAGCATCAAGCGCTCTCCTTCTCTGACAGGGCCAACATTTAAAAACAGCTCAAGCTGCCCCCAATAGCGAGGAATAGCCTGGCGTAGTGTCCAGGCGACACCGATTAAAAAAAGTATCCCCAAACTGAAGAGCACCCAATCCTCTTCCAGATAAAAAATAATCATTGGGCTTAAAATAACCAGCAAAAAGGTAATAAAACGATGAAGCAAGTCTATTACGCGAAGTTGTACACCACGATGTTCTGCCCGATAGCCTTTTATGGTTCGCATTATGATGGCATGCACTAAGCGTGACACAACCAGCACCGCTATAATGGCTAATAACGCCTGGATGAGTGTCCATCCACGGCGTTGAAAAAAATCTTTAAAGAAGCTTTCTGACTTATCAACGAAAGAAGACTCCTGCGCTTCCAGCTTGTTAAGCTGCAACCGTTTAGCCTGTAGTTCGCTCTGGATAAAGACTAATTGCTTCGACCAATTGCGGTTCATCTTCTTTAGTGCTTGAGCAATTTTCTTGTTTTTATTAACTCGATTAAGCGCCGCAATATTTTTTAATGCTTCTTTTGCAATTGGCTCTCGTTGCTCAAAATAAGTAATCTTATCCCTCAGTTGAGATTTTTGACGAACATCACTGGTCGCATGCTTCATCTCTTTTAAGGCGGGCTCAAGCAAAGAAAATAGTTCTTTTTGTAAATTAAAAGGCTCTGTTTTGTTAACCCTTAATAAGCTTAGGTCAGTATCTGCAGCGATATTTTCGAGGTTAGTTGTGGTTCCTTTGAGCTTTTCTTGCGCTTTTTCTAGTTGCGCCTTTATATCGGCTTTTTCTGTATCAGAGCTTACTTTCTTGAGCTGTTTTTTTAACGCTTTGATCTCCCTACGAAGTTGATCTTGTAATTCAACATAAGTAAGTAGCGTAGAAAGGGTCTCTGTTGTAAATGCTTCTTTTTGGGTCTTTGCCGGAGACGAAGCCGCGCTATTCTTTTCTGCTGAAAGAATAGCGGGCAGTAATAAAATAAGAATGATTGCTAATATTTTTACTTTTTTCATCGACGTGGGTTTGACTACAAGTAATGTGTATGGACTATCATAGCACTCTAATGTTCAACACATTATTGCTTCTAGTGCTATTAATAGCGAATCTATATCGGCCTCAGTATGGCTTGCCGAAAAAGTAACGCGAAGACGTGCTGTTCCCTCTGGCACGGTTGGCGGGCGAATTGCACTAACCAAAATACCTTTTTGTTCAAGTTGTTGGCTTATTGCTACTGCTAGTTCTGTACTACCCACTAAAATTGGTTGAATAGCTGTATCAGATGGCAACAATTGTATACCTAACTGTGCCGCAGACCGTTTGAAATATTCAATATGTGAGACTAATTTATCTCGCCTCCAGACTTCTTGCTGAATCAGTTTCAAGCTAGTTCGTGTAGCGGCAGCTATGGCTGGAGGCATCGCCGTTGTATAAATATAGGTTCGCGCCGTTTGCATTAAATATTCAATCAAATCATGGCTACCTGCCACAAAAGCTCCTGCCGTACCGATGCTTTTACCCAGCGTTGCCATCAGTATTGGAACATCTTTTTGACTTAGGTTTTCCTGTTCCAGCAAACCCGCACCTGTTTTTCCCAAAACACCAAAACCATGTGCATCATCAATCATCAGCCATGCCTGTTCAACGGCTGCCAGTTCCGCAAGCCTGTTAACCTCAGCAATATCACCATCCATACTAAAAACAGCGTCACTTAAAATCATTGTATTATTAGCTGTATTTCGATCATATAAATTAGACAGGGCATTTAAATCTTTATGAGCGAAGCGTTGCAGCTTCGCTCTGGAAACAAGAGCTGCATCCACTAAAGAGGCGTGATTCAGTTTATCGGCAAAGATAACATCTCCCCGCCCCATGAGGGCGTTCACGACACCCATATTGGCCATGTAACCCGTTGAAAACAACAATGCCTTTTGTCGGCCTGTAAAGTCTGCCAACTCTTCTTCTAGCTGCTGATGCTCTATAGAATGACCATTGATAAGATGTGCTGCACCGCTACCCACACCATATTTGTCGGCAGCTTTTTTAAAAGTGGAGCTTATCTCCGGGTGGTTGGCCAAACCCAGATAATCATTACTGCAAAAGGTGAGTAGTCTTTTCCCATCAATCTGCATTCGAGGAGCCTGAGCAGACTCAGTGATACGTACTTTTCGGTATAAGTGTTGTTGTACCTTATCCTTAAGGAAAGCTTTAATTAATTTGGGGTCATTACGCATACTAAAATTACAATACCTAAGTGAGACCTTTGCATGAGAGTATGGCAAGAGAAAAATTAGCGTAATTTTCCTGATTTTTTGTAGATTTGAGGGTAATAGCAGGGCTATTGACCGAAAATATACGAAAAAAAAGGGGAATTTATTCGGCAAACAACGCCTCACCCTAACGGGTCAGCTAAAGCTGTTGTCTCGCGTTGCTCGGCTAAGCAATTTTTATCCGTCATATCTTTCGTGCAAAGGTCTCTAAGTATAAAATAGGCACAAAAAAAGCACCCGAAGGTGCTTTTTTAAACTAAAAACTCAATTGGAGTAATTAGCCGGCTTTCTTGATAAAGAAAGTGAATTCGCCGCCATCTTCAGCAGTTGAAACCAACTCATTGCCAGTTTGCTTACAAAACGCTTCGAAATCTTTAACTGAACCAGGGTCAGTAGCAATAATTTTTAATACCTGACCTGCTTCAAGGCCATTAATTGCTTTCTTTGCACGTAAAATAGGTAGTGGGCAGTTTAGGCCGCGTGCGTCTAGTTCTTCATTAAAATCGCTCATGATTTCGTTTCCTCTATATTAGTTAAAGCTGATATGCGCGCGGTACTTTATCATCAAAAGCATCAATTCGCACTATCTTTGTATGCCAAATTGCACATTCATCATATAATATGGTCATTATTACATCATATTCAAGGCTTAAGCCTACTAAAAAGTATGCAAATTAAATTTACCAAAATGCACGGCCTGGGCAATGATTTTGTTGTGATTGATGCTATCAATCAATCAATAGACTTGTCTACCGAAAAAATTCGCTTTATTGCAGATCGCCACTTCGGTATTGGTTGTGACCAACTGTTGCTGGTTGAGTCCTCTGATACTGATACCGCTGACTTTCGCTATCGTATTTATAATGCCGATGGCAATGAAGTTGAACAATGTGGTAATGGCGCGCGTTGCTTTGCACGTTTTGTCCATGAAGAAGGATTGACAGATAAAGATAAAATCCCGGTAATTACAAAGAATGGATTAATCACCCTGGAAGTAAAAGAGAATAATGAGGTCACCGTTGACATGGGGATTCCTCAGACAGCTCCACAACAAATACCCTTTGTTACTGAGCATGAGGCTCCTCTCTATCATCTTGAATTTAACGGCAAGTCTATTGACTTTGGTGCCGTATCCATGGGCAACCCACATGCCGTTATCACAGTAGAAAATATTAGCGCTGCGCCCGTTGAAAAAATTAGCAAACTCCTTCAGGCCAGCAGCCATTTTCCAAATTCGGTCAATGTAGGCTTTATGCAAATCATCAGCCGGGGAGAGATTAACTTACGCGTTTTTGAACGAGGTGTGGGTGAAACTCAGGCATGTGGCACAGGTGCCTGTGCTGCGGTTGTTGCTGGGCACATACAAGGCTTGCTGGATAATAACGTTGATGTAAACTTACCCGGTGGAAAGCTCTCAATTCACTGGTCTGGCGGGCAAAATCCAGTTATGATGACAGGGCCTACGGCAAGTGTATTCAACGGAATAATTTCACTTTGAGACCTTTGCATGAGAGTATGGCGAGAGAAAAATTAGTGTAATTTTCCTGGTTTTTTGTAGATTTGAGGGGAATAGCAGGGCTATTGACCGAAAATATACGAAAAAACAGGGGAATTTAAGCAATTTTTATCCGTCATATCTTTCGTGCAAAGGTCTCACTTTAATGCCGTGTAACCGATATAACAGCAAGGATAGCTAATGAGCTCTAACGCTAATAAATCAGATAAGGATATCAGTACGGATACAATAATGGCAGATGCCATGATGGACGAGTCCGTTATCGCTAAATACCTTGACTCTCACCCTGACTTTTTTCAACGTCATGCAAGCCTGCTGGAAACCTTGCAAGTGCCCCATGGCGCAGGAACTTCCTCCCTCATTGAGCGTCAAGTCGCTATCTTACGTGAAAAAAGCCGCGACCTTGAAGAACAGCTAAATGGCCTGATTCGCACCGCTCGCGGCAATGAACAAATTGTTACTCGTTTGCAACGCTTCACGCTAGAGTTAATGCGCGCCGAGGGGATTGATGACGTGATCGCTTGCTGCCAGGATATCTTGCGTAGTGATTTTAATGCTGATTTCGTCACCCTACGGATTATTGGCGGCGACGATACCATGCACTTTGTTTCTGCCGATAACAAGATTTTAGACCAGTTTGACAAGCTGTTTAAAAATAGAAAACCCGTTTGTGGTCGTTTGAAAGAAGAGCAACAAACCTTTCTTTTTAAGAAAAATGCAGAATCAATTAATTCAGTGGCACTCATTCCACTTTGTGGTGCAGAGCGACTTGGTATTTTGGCATTAGGCAGTGAAGATGAAACCCGCTTTCATCCCGGCATGGGCACAGTGTTTATTAGCCATCTAGGTGAACTAATCTCTACTAGCTTGGCGCGCTTTCTGTAACGCTGATGAATGCAGACGCCGCTCTAAAACAATTTGAAGATTATTTAGAGCATGAAAAGCGCTACTCCAAACATACTTTATCCGCCTACAAGCGCGACATTAATCAATTTAACACCTGGTTAATCTCACAAGCTTGCCCCTCTATTCTAACAACTGACAGCCTGCACATTCGCAACTGGATCGCCCAGCTTCACCGACAAGGCATCGGCGGAAAAACACTACAACGCAAGCTTTCGTCATTGCGCAGTTTTTTTCAGTTTCATGTACGTAATCACCAATTAAAGAATAACCCTGCAATTGATATTCGCGCGCCGAAATCAGCCCGCACATTACCCGACACGCTTGATGCGGATACCCTAACCCAGCTTCTGGAAATACCTGATGACAACATTTTGGCAATTCGGGATCGTACAATTATGGAGCTTTTTTATTCTTCCGGGCTACGACTCTCTGAGCTGGTTAGCTTGAATATAGACAATATTGACCTGGATGAAAGCTTATTGCGCGTGACAGGAAAGGGCGACAAGACTCGCATATTACCCATTGGCTCAAAAGCTATTGATGCATTAAAACGCTGGTTAAATAATCGAAATACTATCGCCAGCACCGATGAGCCTGCTTTATTTGTGAGCAAACGCGGAACTCGCATCAGCACCCGGTCGGTACAACAACGACTTAATTATTGGCGTAAAAAACAAGGTTTAGAGCAACATATCCATCCACATAAATTGCGCCATTCTTTTGCCAGCCATATTCTGGAATCATCCGGCAATTTAAGAGCAGTACAAGAGCTTTTGGGCCATGCTGATATAAGCACCACACAAATTTATACCCACCTTGATTTTCAGCATCTAGCAAAGGTTTACGATGACGCCCACCCGCGCGCGCGCAAGAAAAAAGGTTAACGCTTCAAGAATATTGCTGCCCAGCGCCACACATTCAAGATACTCATTAAGGCAACAGACACATAGGTTAAAGCCGCCGCCTTCAGAACCCTTTTAACAGCATCAACATCTTTTCCTTGAATATAACCATCCTCCAGAATTGGCAGAGCCTTGCCAAAACTGGCATCCCACTCTACTGGCAGGGTGATTAAATGCACAATGGCTGCACCAGCTATACTCAGTAATCCAGCAAGCATAAAGATAAGCCCGGCTGATGGGCTACGTGTAAAGATGATGGCTATCGGCATAACCATCATGAGAACTGAGCCCACTTTGGAAAATTTATCCGCCAGCTTTACCAATTGAGTTCGTAGAGCTAATTTAGTATCACCTTGATGATCTTGAATAGCGTGACCTACTTCGTGCGCTGCCACTGCAACAGCCGTTAGGGAATTATCATTAAAATTGCCAGGGGACAGGCGAACCATTTTGCCTTCAGGATCATAATGATCGCCTTCTTCTGTGATCTCGACTTTTACGTGCTGCATATCAAAACGATCAAGCAAATGACGTGCTAATTCGCCTCCCGTTCCGGGAATATGGTCCTGTTTTTTAGAATATTGCTTAAAAACACGCCTGGCCCACCATTGAGGGCCAAAAATGATCGCGATAATGACTAAAACCAGGATAATTAAATGCATAAGTCAGATTATACAAGCTTTAAAAGTACACCCCCCACCTTTTTAGCCTTTTTCTTCAGCTTAGCTCCAAAAAAAGCCGCTTCCTCCCCATAGGAAGAAGCGGCCGGATCATGCTGATACTCATGTAATTTATAAGAAACACCTGCCTTTTTAATTGCACGTATTGCAGGTGTCATCGTTATAACTATTTATAGTTCAGACGGTAGTTAACAACAAGACCACGTTTATCGGCAGTTACTTCTTGCTGATAGTCACCCATCATATTTTTTAAGGTTTCCATTATTTTAACCGCTTGCTCTTTATCTTTTCCAGAATCAGGAGAAGGAATAGCTTTCATAACCGTTGCTAATTTTTCATAGTAACGTTTTCCATCCATTCCAAAGAACGTAATAATTGGCCTTGTTTCCGAGTAGTCCTTTAGCCTGGGTTTGTCATTACCAATCATAATATTTAATGATTTTTCACCGCGACTCAAATAAATAGGCGGCACAGGCATTCCTTTACTCGGGATTACACCATCTGGCAGTTTAATTGGTTTGCCATCCGCAGGAAGCTGCTTCCCCATCAGCGGTGGTGCCATCATGCTTACCATTCCAAATAAGCCTGCTGGATCATCTGTACCGATTGACACCAACGCATCAACGCTTTTGGGCTGCATTGTTTTTTCATCAAGCTCTATATCATTGAAGGCAGCATAAAGCGACTTGATTTGACCTAAGCCCATATTCATACCCATCATTACACCACCCATACCCTTACGGATTTCTTTAGGGTCAATGGATTTACATTTATGGTTTTTTCCTGACTCAATTAAAAAGGTCGAATACTGGGTTAATGCATCACGCAATTTCATAAGATTAATATTTAAGCCAAAATCGAAGATAGGTTTCTCAAGTCGTTTGGCAATATTGGTATCATTCGCCAACGTTTGCAGTGTAGCGCTAACCGTTGATTCTGTTTTGACAAGCAACTCATAATCCATTTTATGAGTTTCCATATTTTTAGTACCAAAAATAATCTCAGGGACGTTGTTCACATGATCCTCAGCAACGGCCATGCAATTTTCTAGTTCTTTATCATCCATTGGGCTTTTAGCATCTTTCTTGATGCTTTCAGCAATCATTGGTTTAACAACCTGGTAAACGCGTTTTAAATCAATAAAACCATCGCCATAACCCTTGTAATTATTTTCTTTTAGGAAGGCCTCCCACTTATCTTCAGAATAAGCCTCTTTTGGTGATGACTTGCCCGTGATGTGGTCAAAAATCTTATCCTTATCGTCGATGCTATAAACTGATCCCACCATCTGCTTATCTAAAAAAGCCAGCACAAAACTTTTATCAGCATCCAGTTTAGAAACCAGGCAGTCATAGTCGCCGCATTTGGCAAGCTCCAGTTTATAGCCCGATTTTTCTTCAGCCTCCTTCATGGTGGCGATAACCTTGTCTTTATCTTCATAGCTTAAGCGCATTATCGGCGTCATATCCAGACCGTAAATCATTGAATGTGCTTTCAATGAAATACCCATGTCCTCAATTTTTCCATTAGCCAGCTTATCCGAGTAAATATTCATTAAAGCCATTAAAAAACTATCAGAAGAGCCTTTTTCTACCTTGTCCATGTCTTCAAGAATGGACATCATTCCCATAACTTCCTTTGCCCGTTTCAAATGGAAGTTCATAACGTCTTCTGGAATAGCGTTTTCATTAGCAAACAGATAAGCTGTATCAGCAGGTACGTGCGACAACAATGATGTAAAGCCAGCACCATCTTTTGCCGAAAACAGCTTTGAAAAGAAACCTTCTGCCTGAGCTGCTCCCCCGGTTGTTAACAGAGTTGTTAACAAGGTAGTAGATGCCAATGTTTTTAATGTTTTCATAATGCTCCCTTCGTTTATTATTTATGTGTCTATAAAAGACTGGGATTCTAACAAACTTTTTTAGGATAAAATGTGACTTATTTTGCATTTTTTCAGGATATTCAAACGCCGCAAATTTATTTATGCCAGTAAATAACCCACTATCCGGATTTCTGCTAACACGCAGTTGGCGAGACACCCCGCAAGGTATCCAGCTTGTTTACTGGGTCAGCACACCAAATGGCCCGGCAAAAATTGTGATTGAGGGTCAACAAGCGGTATGTTTTATACGCCGCGACAACCAAATCAAGTTACCCAATACGGTCAAACGCAAAGCGGTAAAGCTAAAGAATTTTGAACATAATGATGTTGATGCGCTCTACTTTCAGCAACAACGAGAGCTAACCAAACTTCGGGATCATCTGGCTCACGACAAAACACAGCTTTTTGAATCTGAAATAAAACCAACCGAGCGCTACTTGATGGAGCGCTTTATTACGGCATCGTTATCCATACACGGGCAAGCCAAACAGCGCAATGGCTATCTGGAATACCTCAACCCACAGTTAAAGCCTGTTGATTATTCACCTGACCTCAAGTGGGTTTCACTGGATATTGAAACCAGTGATTTTCGTGGCAAACTTTATTCCATTGCGGTTACCACCCATGATACGGAGAAAATCTTTATTGCAAAGCCATACAAGGGAGAAAACCGACAGCCGAGCCGCAGGCGAGACAATGTCGGAGGAACGACGACAACCCGAAGGGCGGATGAAATCCGTAAAAAAGTGGGGGGGTGTACTTTTAATAATACTAATATCCATTGGTGTGACAATGAAAGAGGTGTTTTAAACACTTTTTTCAGTTGGATCAGGCAAAACGACCCCGATATTATTATCGGCTGGAATGTTATTGCCTTTGATCTTGATTTTTTACAATGGAAATGCAAAAAACTGGGGATTCCCTTTGATCTTGGCCGTGGCACCCCTAATGATCAACGTAGCGCCATTTTAGAACCAATGCAAAGCGGTCCACGTATACCGGGGAGAGTCGTTCTGGATGGCATTACCTGCTTACGTGGCGCTTTTTGGTCATTTGAAAGTTTTTCACTTGATTTTGTTGCCGAGCAATTACTCGGTCGCAAAAAACTGATAAATACCGATGGCGCTGACAAGGTGGCAGAAATTCGTCGCATGTTTCACCAGGACCCGCTTAAACTGGCTGCCTATAACGTAGAAGACTGCCGCCTGGTTGCTGAGATTTTTAAACAAACCGATCTGCTTAACTTCTCACTGCAACGCGCTCGAATGACTGGTTTGGCAATTGACCGCCAGGGCGGTTCAACCGCTGCTTTTGATAATTTATATTTGCCTCGCCTGCATCGCGAAGGGTTTGTTGCCCCCGACATTGGTAGCCAGCAAAACACGCAACACAGCCCCGGCGGATATGTTATGGAATCACAGCCGGGACTTTATGAAAATGTACTGGTTCTCGATTTTAAAAGCCTGTATCCCAGTATTATTCGCACCTTTAAAATTGATCCACTGGGTTTGATCGTCCACAGTGATCTTAACAACAGCATTCCCGGCTTTCTTGATGCAGAATTCTCCCGAAATCGTCATATTCTACCTGATATTGTTACTCAT
>JALWMR010000096.1 GCA_027083815.1 Thiotrichaceae bacterium | reverse complement strand
AAGCCTGAACTCCTTATATATAGTGCTTGATGGTACAAACATTATACAACAAGGATTCAGGCTTTCTGCTTTTGTGGGATATTTGTGGGACAGCAGTGGCTCTAAACCTTCTTTTTGGTGTATCAAAGCCAAAATAATAATATAGAAAAGTACACCCCTCACCTTTTTTACGGTTTTCAACCGCCCTACGGGTAGTTGTCGCTACGCTCCAACATTATCTCGCCTACGGCTCGGTTGCCCTTTTCTCCTTAAATACCCCTCTGTACTATAAAGGCCAGATCCAAAGTAATAGTGGTATCGAAATAACAACAATAATGATTTCTAAAGGCAAGCCCATACGCCAATAATCACCAAACTGATAGCCACCCGGCCCCATTACCAGTGTATTTGATTGATGCCCAACCGGTGTTAGAAAGGCACATGAAGCACCTACTGCAATCGCCATTAAAAAAGGGTCAATACTCACGCCCATGGTCTGCGCCGCAGCCACCCCAATCGGCGCCATCACCAATGCGGTTGCGGCATTGTTTACTACGCTGGAGAGTAACATGGTGATAATCAATAACAGGCTCAAAACAATCACTGGAGAGTCTGTGCCGACTAAATCAAGTAAGGAAGTAGCAAGCCACTCGGTTGTTTTGGTCGTTTCCAGTGCATGTCCAACAGGAAGCATTGCAGCCAGAAGAATAATAACCGCCCAATCAATCTGCTCATATATTTCACGAACACGGATAATGCCGCTAAGTACATACACCATAATCGCCAGAATAAAGGCAACCGGTAGTGAAACGAGTTTGCTCATTGCCAGCACAATAGCTGCGATAAACACCGAAAGAGCAATGCCCACCTTGCGTCGTCGATCCAGATCAAGTGGGCGACTCGCCAGCGGTAATAACCCCAATTGGGTAAACTGTTCATCAATGGTCTCTTCATGACCTTGCATCAACATAACATCCCCCGCATGAAAAGTTTGACGGCGCAACCTTCTTACCACCTGCTCTCCTTCACGAGCCAATCCAACCAGAGCCACTGAGCGACCTGATAAGCGTCGCAAATAGCGAATATCACGCCCTACCAGTGGAGAATCCTGAGTGATTACGCCTTCCATCAACATGGTGGTATGGTGATCTGGCTCATCATAAATATGAGTGGCGCTATTTAATAGCTCTAGCCCCTCCTTATCTAAAAAGGGCCGCAGCTCAGTTGGATCAGCGCGAATAATCAAAATGTCATCAGGCTGTACACGGTAGCTAAGATTAACATTGCGCGCATAACTACTCGGTGTCGCCACACCCAGAATTTCTATGCGATCAGCGCCTTCAAACATGGGCAACTCACTCAGCCTTTTACCAATGCAATCACAAGCTTCTTTTACCTGTATTTCAGTAAGATAAGTATTTATCTCAAACAAATTTAGAGAAGCATTCTTAGTCATTCGACCCTTTGGAATTAAACGCCAGCCAATAAAAACAATATAAGTAAGACCAATAATTGCCACAGGAACGCCCACAGGTGAAAAATCAAACATAGCGTATTTTTCACCTGTGACCTCAGCTCGATAAGCTGCAATAATAATATTAGGAGGCGTACCAATAAGCGTGGTCAAGCCTCCCAAAATGCTGCCAAAGGCCAGAGGCATTAGTAAACGCGCTGGTGGAATATTATTTTCTTTAGCTGCTACCATAGTAATCGGCAACATAAGTGCCAATGCACCAACATTATTCATAAAGGCCGAAAGAATCGTAACAACAAGTGTCAAAGTCGCCAACAAGGCTAAAGGACCAGGTGAAAAACGTTTTATCTGCTCTGAAATTAACCCCACTACTCCCGCATTTTGCAAGCCCTGCGATATAATTAACACCGCCGCAACCGTCACAACCGCAGGATGACCAAAACCGCCAAAGGCCTCATTTTCAGGAACCACACCTAATAAAACCGCAAGCAGCAAACAAAACATCGCCACCAAATCATAGCGATACCCTCCCCAGGCAAATAGAAGCAGGGCCAGTACGAGTATGGAACTGATAATCATTTGATCAGGCGTCATGCTTAAAGTTTAGTACATACAACAGAGCACACCTGAACAACCAGCAGGAACAGCTTGTTATAAAATGAATAAGAACAAATCATGCATAATAATTAAGCATGACTAAAACAATTTAAATTGGTTCAGTTTCAATTCAGCGACAACCCGTAGAATAGCCCCCGACTTCAAGTGAACAGCCACAGATTGAATAATAATAATATGGCGGGCTAACAATAATAATAAGCGTCGTTTGAAGTCTAAAATAACATCCGGCTGAGGGAAATTTCAGCCGGATATTTTTTGTTTTTATTTGCTTTATTTTAGTTTTCTTCTTGCGTAAAGAAGGCAGCTTTAATAGAATGCACCGCGTCGCCGCAATAGCTCAGTTGGTAGAGCAACTGACTTGTAATCAGTAGGTCCCGAGTTCGACTCTTGGTTGCGGCACCATTATTTCAAAGGCTTAGCTTCGGTTAAGCCTTTTTTGATTTCAAGACTGTGTCAGATTTGTACCGCTTTATTAAAAGTTTGTATAAATGATTCGCATAACTGGTCAGATGTGTTTTGATAATCCATACACATGCTTTGACTTTAATGTAATAAAACGGCTTACAACAACCTTCTAATTATCCCTACCACTCATCCAGAAGTTCCTTATATTCCCCTCTTAATCTATCAGGCGCAAACTGTATAAGCTTCTGGATAATATCTTGCTTAATTGATTTTAGTTGTGGTTCATTTATTATAAGCTGACGACCCAGTGTATCCTTAATGACCAACGTCTTTTGTAACTTTCGAGGCATCATCAGGCCTACCCGCCCGACCATCACATACTCATCGGCAAAGTCAAATGATTGAATAGCATCCCAGTTGATGCTATCGGTTCAAACAAGCCATCTACCTTGATGCCATCCGCATTAATCTGAACTGTCTGGGCGGTAATACAACTAACGGCATTCCAAAAAAGAAGAAAAAGTTACCCATGAAAACGGCAAAATCATCATTGACATGGCAAACCACAAAAAAAGTCTTTGATAACACAGTACAGACCACCATGTAAGCCGCAAATAAAGTCGTCTTGCAAGAACCAATCAGTATTTATCCGCCCCAGCAATTGGTCGATAGTACTCTTACAGGATCCTCCGGCTCGGCAAAAGACGTTAAAGATCTTTTCATGTCGACTGATCATGGCAAGCCGTTGCCACCGGGTCTGGCAGAATTCGCAGTTCGCTCAAACCTTTCCGAAGCTTATCGTTTCCAGTCGATGGTTGAATTTGATGATACGAATAGCAACTTACAGGAAATAACGCAGACCAGAACGCTTGTCCTACAGGTCTTTGCTGTGCATGATGGAAGCAAAACACAAATCCCGGTAAAAATAGTACACCCCCGGTTTTTTAGCCCTTTTGTGCTACATTCAATGTTATTAATTCAATGAAAATGCCTGTCTATATAAGGTGACACTGATTAATAGTGTCACTTAATTTATAATGTAATAACCCTTGTTGAGGATTAATGTATTTTCTCAGTATTGTCCTCTCAATCTATACTACTCTTTTCATAGATAAGCGTGTTTGTATCCAGTTAGAATACATAAATTAAAATAGCTGATGGTAAGAAACGATGAAAACTATAAAATTAGGTAGCAGTGATTTACAGGTCTCCGAAGTTTGCCTTGGCTCCATGACTTGGGGCAGCCAGAACACACAGGAAGAAGCCTTTCAGCAGATTGATTATGCACTTGACCAGGGTATTAACTTTATCGATACCGCCGAGTTATATGCCGTACCACCCAAACCAGAAACCTATGGATTAACCGAACAATACATTGGGAACTGGATTGCAAATAACCCGGATAAACGCAAAAACATTATCCTTGCCTCAAAAATAGCTGGCCCAGGACTTCCCTGGATTCGAGATGGCGGAAACATTACAGGTAAAACGGTTAAAGAAGCATTGAATGCATCACTAAAGCGATTGCAAACGGACTATCTGGATTTGTACCAATTGCATTGGCCTAACCGTCCACAACCACACTTTTCTCAACATTGGCCAGAAGACGTTAATTACGCTGAAATTAATGTTGAAAGGGAGAAAGAAGAGCATTTAGAAATTCTCAACGCGCTCAATGATTGCGTCAAAGAAGGTAAAATTCGTTATTGCGGATTATCAGATGATACGCCATGGGGTATCAATGAATATTTGCGATTGGCTGAAATTTATAGCCTCCCCAAAATGGTATCTATTCAAAATGAATTTAATCTATTGCATTTAACTGATTCTCCCCATGTGATCGAAACCTGCGTATTAAATAATGTCGCCTATATGCCCTGGTCGCCGCTGGCGGGCGGAGCATTATCGGGCAAGTATCGAAATGGTGCAAAACCAGCAAACTCCCGCTGGACCATGGCACAACGCAACGGTATTTTCCGTGATACCAGCCAATCACATGAGGCAATTGAAGCTTATCATGGCGTGGCAAAACGGCACGGTCATTCTTTAACACAAATGGCTCTGGCATGGGTGTATCAATTTAATGGCGTAACCTCCACAATCATCGGAGCCACGTCACTAGAACAGTTGAAAGAAGATATAGGAGCCTACCATCTGGAGCTTTCCGAAGAGGTTTTAAATGACATAAGCCGTGTTATAAAGCGTTACCCAGTTCCGTTTTAGTATGGTATTTCTATCCCACAAAAACACCAGTGAATATACTCTCGAAGCTAATGAGATGCGCCCTAGCAGGTTGTTGAAATTTGCTTAGGCGAGTGCGAGACAAGGCAAAATAGACCGAAAAAGCGCAGTTTACTGGAGTAAATGAGCATTTTGAGGTCTGTTTTAACGCAGTATCGTGCCGTATACGTAG
>JALWMR010000095.1 GCA_027083815.1 Thiotrichaceae bacterium | reverse complement strand
TGAAAATAACCTGCATGAAATTGAAGTCCTTTCTGAATCTGCCATATTTATTAGTATACGCATCCAATATAATAAACAGGAAGCTTCCAGCTTTGCCTTCAGTAAATTCTCACGAGCTGTACATGTTCCGCTGTTTTGTGCACTGTTACCTATGCTACTGGTTTATCAAGCAAGCGATGCAGGAGAGAAAAGCCGTTATACCACTGACAATTCGGGATCTTATCATTACAGCCATCAGATACTGTCCAGCGAGCTGGCTAGTCTGTATCGACAAAGTCACGATTACAATCGGCAAGTTGAGGCTGCACAGTGGTATTTAAAATTAGCCAGGAGCGGCAGTGCTGATGCCCAATATTGGCTGGGTGTCATGTATCTGGATGGCAACGGCATTACCGAAGATGATGATGAAGCATTAAGGTGGTTAGATTTGGCTGAAAAGCAGGGACATCAGCAAGCTGAAAAGCTACTCAACCACCTGATTGAATCTGATTTTGATATGGAGTGTTAACGGTTATTTTTTAAACAGTCCGTAAAACAGTAAAGAAGCTCCAATACCCGCTATTATCCAGCTGATGGGCGATAAGCTTGCAACGGCTGGTAATAGGGGTGTTGAGGCTAAAATAGCCGATATTAGCAGTGCGGAGCCAGCCATTACAAAACGGCTACGATGGTTTGCAGCCGCCATTTCATTGCGGATTTCTTCAAGTTGTTTTGACTCCCATTGCAGGTTGAGTTGCTTATCATGAGCCTGTTTGATTACTTCATTGATAATCACGGGCATATCGGGTAGTTGTTCAAGTAACTTGGGAAGATTCTTTTTTGCCCCTTTAAACAAGTGACGAACACCGGTTTGTTCATCCATCCAGCGTTGCAGGAAAGGTTTAGCCGTATCCCATAAATCAAGGTCCGGGTAGAGTTCACGTCCCATACCTTCAATATTGAGCAAGGTTTTTTGTAACAGAATAAGTTGTGGTTGGACTTCCATCTTAAAACGGCGCGCCGTTTGAAATAAACGCAGTAACAATTTGCCGTAGGAAATATCCTTAATGGGCAGCTGAAAGATAGGCTCGCAGACGGTACGAATGGCGGCCTCAAATTCACTGACTTTGGTTTCGGGGGGCACCCAGCCAGATTCAATATGCGCCTCGGCAACGCGTTTATAATCACGATTAAAAAAGGCGTGCAGGTTTTCAGCCAGATAGCGCTGATCGTCCAGCTCCAGAGTGCCCATAATGCCAAAGTCAACCGCAATATAGCGTGGGTTATCCGGGTTTTTTTCTTCTACAAAAATATTGCCGGGGTGCATATCGGCATGGAAGAAATTATGTTTAAAGACCTGCGTAAAAAAGATATCCACACCGCGCTCGGCAAGCACTTTCATATTGATGTTTTTTGCCTTGAGTGCCTGTGTGTTACCAATTGGAATACCGTGGATACGCTCCATGGTCAGCACCTTTTGAGTGCAATAATCCCAATATACTTCAGGTACATAAAGGTCTTGCGAACCTTCAAAGTTACGTCTTAGCTGGCTGGCATTAGCGGCCTCGCGACCCAGATCAAGCTCATCAAAAATAACTTTTTCATAGTCGGTGACCACTTCGACTGGGCGTAAACGCTTGCCCAGATCACTAAATTTATGAATCATTTTGGCAATTAATAACATCAGGTCGATGTCATGGCGGATGGTGCGTTCTATGCCGGGGCGAACCACTTTAACAATGGCTTCCTTGCCATCATGCAGTGTAGCCGTATGCACTTGTGCGATGGATGCTGATGCCAGCGGGTCTTCATCAAAGCTTTTGAATAGCTCAGAGGTTGGTTTTCCCAGTGATTTCTCTATTATGGCGCGCGCTTCCCGACCAGAAAAAGGCGGCACATTATCTTGCAGCCTGGCTAGCTCATTTGCCAGGTCATCCGGCAACATATCACGACGGGTTGACAGCACCTGGCCAAATTTCACAAAAACAGGGCCAAGGTCTTCCAGCGCCCGGCGAATCCGAACGGGCTTTGGAGCGCGATTACCCCTTTTGCTTTTATTCCAGTTCCAGGGCGATAGATGATAGATAAATGAGAGTGGACGAAAGGCTGGTATGGCGTAGACCAGCTCATCCAGATTATGTCGAATCAGGACACGGTTTATTTCATATAAACGGGCTAACTGAGAAAAGAAATTCATTGTTAATTATTGCTATCCTTATCATCTTCATTGCTGCTTAAGCGCTTGATTCGTGCTTCTAGTCGATCAACCCCCATGCGTAGCTCATCAACCTGATCCATAAAATAATTCACCTCAGCTTCAGCCGGTGTTAGTCTGGCCTCCTCGCTGATATATTCTGCAGTGTTCATTTTCATGGCTTCGGCACTTTCCTTAAACCAGCCTGACACATTGTGAGCCACCTGAGCGGCTTGATGCGCAATAATATCGCCCACCAATTTTGATAACAGTTCTTCCCAGTCAATATCGACTTCAGACAGTATCTCGCTAAATTTTTCTGCGACGCGCATATCGCCGTCAATCTCAACATCACTTTTTAACAGCGTTTCGCCCGCGTTGCCTGATGTGCCCAAACGAATTAGTGCCATTGGCGAGCCGTGAATCGTTGCATCAACCACGCCACCCTGATCAGCATCGGGATAGTTTTCCATTACTTGAATACCTGAGGGCGAAGGTAAAAAATAAAGGTTTAAATCAAGCCCGGTAATATGCAGGCGGATGATTTTGCCATTTAGTGATGCAAAGCGGGGAAGGGTATCTTCATCCAGCTTTAGCCAGGCATTGATTGCAGTTTCAATCGGGCCTATAAGCGCAATAGGGATTTGCATAGTATGGGAAAACCCTTTTAAAGCTTATAGCCGGTATGTAGCGCAACCACGCCACCGGTCATATTGTGGTAGGTGCATTTTTCAAAACCGGCATCTTCCATCATGCCTTTTAAGGTTTCCTGGTCGGGATGCATACGGATTGATTCTGCCAGATAACGGTAGCTGTCTTCATCATTGGCAACCAGTTTACCAATTAAGGGCAGAAGCTTAAATGAATATTGATCATAAATGGGTTTCAAGCCCGGTACCACGGGTTTGGAAAATTCCAGCACCATCAGTTTGCCACCTGGTTTTAAAACACGGTACATGGAGCGCAGTGCCTTGTCCTTGTCGGTGACATTTCTAAGGCCAAAGGCAATGGTGATGATATTATAGGTATTATCCTCAAAGGGTAGACACTCGGCATTGGCTTGCACGTATTCAACATTTCCGGCAATCCCCATATTAACGAGCCGTTCGCGGCCATTTTCAAGCATTGAGCCATTAATATCGGAAAGTGTAACCAGACCCTTATCACCAACGATACGAGAAAATTTAATCGTAAGGTCGCCCGTGCCACCGGCCAAATCAAGAATAACATCGCCCTTTTTTGCACCAGACGTTTCAATGGTATAGCGCTTCCATAAACGATGGATGCCGACAGACATTAAATCATTCATTATGTCGTATTTATCTGCCACCGAATGAAAAACATCGGCAACCTTGTTTGCCTTTTCTTCGACGGGCACTTCTTTATAACCAAAGTGGGTCGTTTGTTCCTTGGCTTGTTGTTTAACTTGCTTGGCTGAATCCTGTGAGTTCGACATATGAATCGTCCTTGTAATCGCCTGGTGCTGCGAGCAATAAATCAGAGAGGTTAAATATTAAGCAAAACCAAACATTTAGTAAATACCGATGGTTTATTGCGCTATGATAACAAGCTTGGGTTTATGACACCTCTATTAATTCTTATTTATTTCAGAAAAATAGATATTTTTTGACGTGTAAGGAGACATGAAAATGAAAGGATTGACGTTAAAGTGGTTGCTTTCACTGTTTTTATTAATCGGTAGCTTATTAACTTTGCCAGCTTATGCATGGCCAGAAGTGGATCACATGAATATGTGTGGCGCACCTGTTAAAGTTGATCGAGCTTATGCCGGCGGTTTTAGAGGCTGGGCAGCGCATGATGTTTATGTCAATTATAAACGTCGTGCCGGATATTATTATCGTACTAACTGTCCTGGTACAAAAGCACCCGTAAAAGCAAAAAAAGTTTACAAGAAAAAAAGCATCATTAAACGAGCTACAAAAAAGACTCGTATTGCGCGCTCTGGCAAGGCAAAAAGCTTTACACGCAAAGTAAAATACGACAAACATGCAGATTGCGTTCGTGTCGACGGCATGAACAGATCTGGACCGGCGGTAAGGGTCGTGCGTCGTCGTTAAGAGGCTTACACCATAGAAAATAGGTAAAAAGGTGGGGGGTGTACTTTATATATGATTATATTTAATCTTAAAAAGTACACCCCCCACCTTTTTTGTCGTTTTCTCAACAGTAGTAATCTAAAGGACACCCAGTTCATTTCTTACGATAAAATAGGCGGGTTCTTCATAGGGATGGTGCTCTAGTAAAGCGGCGATGACTGTTTTTAATGCTTTTTCGTCGCATAGCATTTCAACTTTAAATTCATTGACCTGTTCCAACTGGTTTTTCTTGCCCAGAAAAGGCTGACTGCCTTCAAGAGGTTTAAATTGTCCTTGCCCCGCAACTTGCCATGAACATTCCTGATAATTTCCCAACTTGCCGGCTCCGGCATTAAACATCGCCTGTTTTACTGCCTCACAGTGTTTTTCTGGTACATAAAAACTAATTTGGTAAAGGTTTTTCATTGGATTGATTCTTTGTTGCTATACTTCACTCAATTATAGGCTGGATAGATTAAATGACGACAAAAGCGACGACAAAAAATGCTAAACAAGCAAGCAAAATTCAAGGTGTAAAATACCGTGGTGCAGAAAAGGTTGCGCGTATCCCCATTAAGGTTGTGCCAAGCACCGAGGTCAAGCGCAAGCCATCCTGGATTCGTGCTAA
>JALWMR010000094.1 GCA_027083815.1 Thiotrichaceae bacterium | reverse complement strand
GATTGAACGGGTGGTGACATAGCGCAACCGTGATAGGTGCGATATAGCAAAAATTGTTCAAGAATTCTGGCATCACCAGCAACAAAGCCGGAGCGTAATCCGGGCGCATTGGAGCGTTTGGATAAACTATGAAACACCACGCAATTTCTGAAATTCGTATTGCCTACTTTTTGTGCAACTTCTAACAAGCCGACGGGTGGATTTTTTTCATCAAAATATATTTCGGAATAGCACTCGTCGCTGGCAATAATAAAGTTATGTTTTTCAGAGAGTTCTATGAGTTTTTTAATTTGTTTCTCAGTTACGACTGCTCCGGTAGGATTGCCCGGGCTGCACAGGTAAAGGAGTTGGCAATCATCCCAGGTTTGTGGGCTTACCGCTTCAAAGTCAGGATTAAAGTTATTTTCTTCGGTGCATGGCAAATATTCAGCTTGAGCACCGGATAGAATAGCAGCACCTTCATAAATCTGGTAGAAAGGGTTAGGCATTAAAATTTTAGCATTTTTTTGCTTGCGATCAACCACTGCCTGAGCAAAGGCAAACAGCGCCTCACGCGTGCCATTGACGGGAAGAATATGTTTATCAGGGTCTAGTATATTTTCAGGTAACTTAAAGCGTCGCGTTAGCCAGTTGGAAATTGACTCACGCAGAATCTCGCTGCCTTTGGTCAATGGATAGTTGGCTAAACCAGACAGATTTTGCTCAAGCGCCTCAAGAATAATCGCTGGTGTTGCATGTTTAGGTTCACCAATCGCCAATGTAATCATGGCCTTGTCAGCAGGTTCTATACCTTTGTAAAGCTCGGCAATACGTTGAAAAGGATAAGGCTTTAATCGCGAAAGATCGGGGTTCATGTGTTTTTTGCTTGTTAAATAAGAATCCTGGCGATTATAAAAGCATTTATTTGATTAGTCTTGAGAAAAGGGCAGAAAAGTAGGGGGGTGTACTTTTATTTATCCTGATAGAGTGATAGGCAGTAAGGTTTTAGTATCGTAACTGGGCATAGGTCATCAACTAGCGAAATAGACAATAAGCTAGGGAGAGTATAAGCTGATAGAATTAGTATTTGGCCATACTTGAGAAGAATTTAAGGTAAAAATATGGAATATTTTCTGACAGGTGAGCTTATAGGTAGAGAACAACGTACCTTACCTGCTAGCACTTACAATATTATGCGTACCCTTTTTTCACAGTGCGGAGAGTCCTGTATTTTCGTTCCTGTTAGAAGCATTCAGTATCAGGCTATTATCGACGCAAAGGAGGTTAATTTTGTTTATGCACATCGTCGTACTCATATTGAATTCGTCTGGAAAAATTTTGAACCGCAACAGCGATTCAGCCTGAGTGACCCTGTAAATTACGAGTTTCTCTATTATGATGATCGGGCGTTAGAGACAATGAAAAGGGCGCAGATTGAATTTCATAACTACGCTCAACAGTTGCTGGATAAACGAAAAAATACAAATAGTGACATTTATTCTCAAGAACAAAAAATTGCACAACTTCATAGAGCTGTCGATTTGGATGAGTCAGAATAAGGTATATTTGATCTTATATTAACTCTAGTTAAGTTGTTTACACTCTTCTAATAAGAAATCTCTAAAGGCAGATGCAATAAGAGAAACAGGTTTTCCTTTTCGGGTAACAAGATGCCAATGTCGTAGAATAGGAAATGACTCAACATCCAAAATGCACAGATAGTTACTTTTTAGTTCTAATTCAATTGTATGTTGTGAAACGATACCAAGACCAAAGCCAGCAGCCACGGCTTGCTTTAATGATTCATTACTGGTCATTTCCAGGCCACTATTGCAATTGACATTATATTTTTTTAAATGGCGCTCTATGGCAATTCGGGTTCCCGATCCTGGTTCTCTACTAACAAACTTTTCTTTACTAATCTTATTTAATGATATGTTTTTTTGATTACGCAATGGATGATCTGGGTGGGCAATTATAACGAGCGGGTTATTCATAAAAATTTCTGAATCTAAATCCATCCCTTCAGGGGGTTCCCCCATGATAACTTGATCAGGTTCGTTATACTCTAATTGTGTCAGAATCGTTTTTCTATTGGTAACATCCAGGCTTAAATTTACATTGGGGTGAAGTCTTGAAAACCTGGATAGAATTCTGGATATAAAGTGATTTGCTGTCGTAGTGGCTGAAATAACCAGGTTACCTTGTTCATGGCCCTTTAAGTCATCAACATAACTTTCAAGTGCACGATAGGATTGCATGATATTGCCAGTGTACTGTCTTAGTGCCTCCGCCTCACGAGTTAATGTGATTGATTTTCCATGTCTTTCTAATAACTTGATGCCCAGGCTATCTTCGAGTTGCTTCATTTGCATGGATACTGCAGGTTGCGTCATATGAATCACAGCTGCTGCTTTTGTATGACTTTGATAACGCGCTACGGTCTCAAAAATATGTATTTGCCTAAGAGTAATACGATGCATGGCTTGCTCCACAAACTAAAACTCCTTGTTATCCTTTTTATTAGAACAATGCAATCAACCTTATCAATAATAAATTACATAATTAAACTAAATCAGTAACTTAGTTCTAGGCTAATTTTTTCTTACTAATCAGGGTGGTATATTTTAGTGTTGCTTATGAGTGAATTATTGCAAACTATCCGTCAACTAGAGCTGGCCATCCAGCTGTTAGGTAATTTTTATTATTATTATTTTTTACTCTATTTTAAAGGATAGATACCATGGCAAAGCAATATGATGCGGGTGTAAAAGAATACCGCGAAACTTATTGGATGCCCGAATATACCCCGAAAGATACGGATATTCTGGCTTGTTTTAAAGTAACTCCACAAGACGGTGTTCCACGTGAAGAAGTTGCAGCAGCTGTTGCAGCAGAATCTTCGACAGGTACATGGACAACTGTATGGACAGACTTGTTAACTGATCTTGATCACTACAAGGGTCGCGCATACGCAATTGAAGACGTGCCCGGTGATGATACCTGTTTCTATGCGTTTATCGCTTACCCAATTGATCTTTTTGAGGAAGGCTCAGTTGTCAATGTGATGACTTCATTAGTAGGAAATGTATTCGGATTTAAAGCACTGCGTGCCTTACGCCTTGAAGATATTCGTTTCCCAATTGCTTATGTTATGACATGTAATGGTCCACCTCAGGGTATTCAGGTCGAGCGTGATTTATTAAACAAATACGGTCGTCCTCTTCTGGGTTGTACTATCAAGCCAAAACTGGGGCTTTCTGCTAAAAACTACGGTCGCGCCTGTTATGAAGGACTTCGTGGTGGTCTTGATTTTACCAAGGATGATGAGAACGTAAACTCTCAGCCATTCATGCGTTGGAGGCATCGTTTTGACTTTGTAATGGAAGCTATCCAGAAAGCAGAAGCTGAAACAGGTGAACGCAAAGGTCATTATCTAAACGTAACAGCACCAACATCAGATGAAATG
The DNA here is from genome assembly GCA_027083815.1 of Thiotrichaceae bacterium. Classification (GTDB taxonomy): domain Bacteria; phylum Pseudomonadota; class Gammaproteobacteria; order Thiotrichales; family Thiotrichaceae; genus Cocleimonas. The sequence continues at coordinate 1,465 of JALWMR010000094.1, read as the reverse complement.
ATGAAGCGTGCTGAATATGCAAAAGAGATTGGTGCACCGATTATCATGCATGACTACATTACGGGTGGTTGGGCAGCAAATACACAGCTAGCACAATGGTGTCAGGATAATGGCATGCTGTTACACATTCACCGTGCTATGCACGCGGTACTGGATCGTAATCCTCATCACGGTATTCATTTCCGCGTATTGACCAAAATCCTGCGTTTGTCTGGTGGTGATCATCTCCACTCTGGTACGGTTGTGGGCAAGCTTGAAGGTGATCGCGATGCAACTCTGGGCTGGATTGATATTATGCGCGATTCGTATGTGAAAGAAGATCGTTCTCGTGGTATTTTCTTCGATCAGGATTGGGGTTCTATGCCAGGTGTTTTACCGGTTGCTTCTGGAGGTATTCATGTATGGCACATGCCTGCACTGGTTAGTATCTTCGGTGATGATTCAGTACTACAGTTTGGTGGTGGTACATTGGGTCATCCATGGGGTAATGCCGCTGGCGCAGCTGCTAACCGTGTCGCGGTTGAAGCTTGTGTTGAAGCACGTAACCAGGGTCGTGAACTTGAAAAAGAAGGTAAAGATATCCTTACCAATGCTGCAAAGCACAGCCCGGAACTGGCTGCTGCAATGGAGACCTGGAAAGAGATCAAGTTCGAATTTGATACCGTGGACAAGCTAGATGTATCGCACAAGTAATAACCGTTCTTAAACAAATTATTATGGAGAAACACTATGAGTGACGTGCAAGATTACCCGTCAAGTTTAGGTAATGCGGCGAGTCGCAAATTTGAAACATTTTCTTATTTGCCACCATTGTCATCAGACAATACTCGCACTCAGATTGAATATATTTTAAATAAAGGCTGGAACCCGGTAATTGAGCATACCGAGCCAGAAAATGCAGGTGGAAACTACTGGTATATGTGGAAACTACCTATGTTTGGTGAAACAGATGTTGATGTTGTGCTAAAGGAAATTGAAGCATGTAAAGCTGCACATCCAGACAATCATGTTCGCCTTTTAGGGCTTGATAACTTTGCCCAGTGTGCTGGCGCAGCAATGGTTATTTACCGAGGTAAAACCGTCTAGTTAGTACACAATAAGGAAATACTCGACCATCGGTAAGATGGTCGGGTATCCTCCTCATTTTTTGATAACACGAGGAGATTCCCATGAATAAACCCGATACCTATGTCGGCATCAATAATGATATCAATGGTGGAATGACAACTATTGGAAAAATTATCAGAGATGCCTGGGTGTTTGAACTTTTACCCGAGACAGAAACATGTGAGGGATGGAACCTAGCCGGGATTGACGCTTTATTACAAAAGGTTAATGCCGAGTGGGATAAGTATGGTTGCCTGGTCAGCCATCTTCCAGATGAAATTGCTAAACGTCATAGTCAGATTCATTCTGCAGCCATTCAAAAAGCCCGTGAGGCAGGTTGGTCGGGTGAATCAGAAAC
>JALWMR010000093.1 GCA_027083815.1 Thiotrichaceae bacterium | reverse complement strand
GTTGCGGTTAATAATTCAGCCGGAGGACATGCGGGTGCAAAAACCAAAGAACAGCTTTTTGAAGAACTGAAGGATCTTAATGTTCCCCTGGTGTGTGCTGGTGGCATTGGTGATGAAGAAGCCTATATTGAAGCCATGCAGCTAGGCTACGACGCCTGTCAGCTGGGGACACGGTTTATTGCAACCAAAGAGTGCAATAGCAGCGTAAGTTATAAGGAAGCCATTGTAAATGCCGATGCCGATGATATTGTGCTGAGCGAAAAAATAACCGGAATTCCGGTATCTATTATCAATACAGGCTATATTAAAGAGCAAGGGACAAAGCCGGGTAAACTGGCGAGCTGGTTATTAAAGCATCCAAAGGGAAAACACTGGATGCGCATGTTTTATACCTTACGATCAGCCTTTCAATTAAGAAAGTCCTCCTATGATGAGGATGCTACAAAAGAATTCTGGCAGGCGGGAAAGAGTGTTGCAGGTGTAGATAAAATCGAATCAGCAGGTGAAATAGTAGCACGTTTTAAACAGGCTCTATTGCATGCATTATCAAAGAAAACTGAAAGTAACAATGAAAAAACAAAAAGCTAGGAGGAGTAGATGGAAAAGGTTTGGTTAGACAGTTATCCACCAGGGATTCCACATACTATTGACCCGGAAGAATACAGCTCGCTAGGGGATATGTTTTTACAAAGCGTCAATAAATACAGAGAAAGGTCAGCTTATTCCAATCTGGGAAAAACTCTGAATTACAATGATATTGATACTATGACGCGAGATTTTGCAGCCTATCTAACCCAGGTAGCCGGTTTAAAAAAAGGTGATCGAATTGCCATTATGCTGCCTAATTTGCTGCAATATCCCATCGCTTTATTTGGTGCTTTACGAGCCGGCTTGATCGTTGTAAATACCAACCCCCTGTATACGGAACGTGAGTTGGAGCATCAGTTAAACGATTCAGGTGCAACCGCTATTGTGATCCTTGAAAATTTTGCGGCTACGCTTCAGGACGTGTTGGATAAAACGACAATTAACACGATTGTTACCACACAAATTGGTGACTTGGCTGGTTTTCCTAAATCTCTATTGGTTAATTTCGTTGTTAAGCATGTTAAGAAAATGGTACCACCCTTTAAATTGCCTGCATCCACGATAGGGTTTAATGATGCCTTAAAAAAAGCTCACTCCCTGCCATTTGAAGATGCTGATGTGTCGCATGAGGACTTAGCATTTTTACAATACACGGGCGGCACAACCGGTGTTGCCAAAGGGGCTGCACTGACGCATAAAAACATGATTTCCAATTTATTACAGGTGCGGTCCTGGGCGCATAATGAATTAACCGATGACCATGAAATCTTCATTACGGCTTTGCCTCTTTATCATATCTTTTCGTTAACGGTGAATGCCTTTGCAATTCTGATCGGTGCAAAAAGCGTTCTGATTACCAATCCACGTGATATGCCCGGCTTTGTTAAAACATTAAGTCAGGAGCCTTTTTCATTTTTAGCGGGGGTTAATACCTTATTTAATGGTTTGTTAAATACCCCATGCTTTGATAAGGTCGATTTTTCTCATTTGAAGTTGGTATTAGGTGGCGGAATGGCGGTACAAGAGGCCGTTGCCAATGAATGGAAAGAGGTAACCGGTCTGGCATTAATTGAGGCCTATGGCTTAACTGAGACGTCTCCTGGTGTTTGCATTAACCCAACCGATAACCCTTGTTTTTCGGGCAATATTGGCCTGCCACTACCATCAACCGAGGTTTGTGTTAAGGATGAATCGGGTAATGAACTTGGTTTTGATGAGCCAGGTGAGCTTTGTGTAAAAGGCCCGCAAGTCATGCAAGGCTATTGGAACCGCCCCAAAGAAACAGCCAATGTGTTTGATGACGAAGCTTGGTTGCATACTGGCGATATTGCTGTTATCAATAAAAAAGGCTTCGTTACGCTGGTTGATCGTCTTAAAGATTTAATTATTGTCTCAGGTTTTAATGTCTACCCTAATGAAGTCGAAAATGTGGTTGCCTCACACCCTAAAGTGCTGGAAGTAGGTGCAATTGGCGTGCCTCATGAAAAATCAGGTGAAACTGTAAAATTGTTTGTGGTGAAAAAAGATGAAAGCCTGACGGAACAAGAGCTGAAAGATTTCTGCTATGAAGAAATGACGCGGTACAAATGCCCCAAGTTAATCCAGTTTGTTAAAGAATTACCAAAAAGTAATGTAGGTAAGGTGCTACGTAAAGATTTAAGAAAGTTGAATGTAAAAAAACAATAGTAGTAATTCAATGCCTCGGTACAGGACAGTTGGTTAAAACTTTTTTAATCAAAAGGCATCAATTATATTTGCTGCATTAAGAGGCAATTTCGTTGTTTTAGAAATATCTATTGGTTTGGACAATAAAAAGCCCTGTACCGAATCAGCACCTAAAAGCCGAATTAGTTTTAAATGCTCCATCGTTTCAACACCTTCCACAACTACCCCAATTCCTAAACGTTTGATAAGTCTGATGGCGCTTTCTAAAATAGCTTTATTGCCTTCAGAGGCAGCCAGTAAAAGACTTCGATCTATCTTAACCGTATCAAAAGGTATCATTGAAAGTCTGGATAATGAGGAATAACCTGTTCCGAAATCATCCATTGCAATGCTGAATCCTTCTCTTTTTAAACGTGATACGGCATCAATCAAATGTTCAGCCGGAATCTTGTCATCTTCCATAACTTCAATACAAAAACGCCTGGTTGAAAGGTTCAGCTCATTGAAACTATTGATAAACTCATTAAGTAGAATTATATTATCAAGAATAAATGAGGGTACATTAATGTTGATTGTTACTTTTGGAAGCACGTCAATATTCTTGGCAATCATGCGAATGCACACGCGTGTTAGGGAGTTTAACAACCCATAGGATTGAGCTTGTTCCAGAAATTGCCCTGGGAGGAGTAAGCCATGCTCTTTTGATTGAAGCCTGATTAACAGTTCAATCGCTTTTAGTGAGCCGTCCTCTACATCATAGATCGGTTGAAAGTGAACTGGAAGATAATTGTAATCAATGGCTTGTTGTAAAATACCTCTTAGCTCCTGGCGGTGAAGCTCTTTGGTAATATGTTCATCAGAAAATAAGATATAGCTAAGCCGTTTTTGTCTGGCTATATACAGTGCTTTTTCAGCTTGCTTGAACAAGGTTTCTACATTAATTTTTTGGTCGTTATAGCTTACCCCAAACGTCAAGGGTACGGCGATACGTTGTTTTTCAATGATATCCCATACACCAAGTTCATTATGGAGTTTTATATATTGGTGCTTAATATTATCTGTATTTGCTTTTAGTAATATCAAAAAAGTATCAGCATTGATTCTGGCAACCATGGTGATATTTTTTTGTGATTGCAGGCGTTTAGCCAGGCTTTTTAATACTTTATTACCAAATTGGCGACCGTATAAATCATTTATGGATTTAAAATCTTCTATATTAATCATGATTAAAAGAGGATTTCTTTTAACGGTGAGCTCATAGTGCTCTTGAAAACCCAGATAGTTGCTTGAGCCTGTTAGATCATCTTTCAGTGCAATATTGAGCAGTTTCTTTTTTTGATGGTTTGAGTTTCTAATCAGAAAGGAAAAACGAAAAATAACAATTAAACTGAGTAAAAGACTCACACTAGCCAGAAGTAATCCATTTATTTCTGGGTAGCCTTGAACCTTTCGGTAAATAATACCTAGTGGAACAGCAGTTAATGAAAAGGTACTGGCAACTAATAAAAAGAAGATACTGGTTTTATTAGTTGTTCGGTGTACAAATTTAAGATCTAAATTTTCTACAAATATTGTAATTATTGCGAAACTCCCCGCCAGGTGATAAAGCGTGAGAGAGAATCGCTGACTAAACTGGGTATTCTCAATCAGATTGAAAGTAATAGATGAATCAATAATGAAATGAATTGCTACCGATAAGACAAGCAAAGTAAGAACTACATCTTTTAAATGAAACGATATAATCAAGCTTATATATAAAAGAACAAGGCTTGTGACACCTGCAGCAACAATAAGGTGCAATAAAGACATTTGTTCAAATATTGTTTGCTCATTAAGGAAGGTGTTTAGATAGTCAGGTGATATAAGAAAAACTAAAGAAAACAGTGAAAGTGCTAATAGAGTGTAATCGAGCGTAAACCCTTGTAAATTATTCCTGATTTCAAAAAGCAATAAAATATTGATACCAAATAAGATGATAAAAAATATACCAGCTTGTTCTATCCAGTAGGGAATTTCCGCGTTGATAGACAAGCCAAAATGAATAAACGATTGAAGAATAACGCTTGTGGCAATAACAGCAACGGCAATCACCAGAAATAGCCATGGGTAGGCTTTTCGCTTGTGTGTAACATACCCCGCGACAACTCCTACAACAGTTAGTAGCTTGAGAATGATTGTAATCAAATAGGCCCAGAAAGGTTCTGTTACAACAAACAATACCAAGTTCAATAAAAAATGTACTGCAACAAAATATTGCCAGAACAGGGGTAACCCTGCTTGAGCTAATTTATTGGACAGTTTTTCTATTGGCATATACTTTACTTGTCTTCTATTCTTTCGGGCAATAGTGTCAAAAGGCTATTTTTAAGTGCTTATCTTTAAAAAAGTTTTATTTAGATATTAGCGATTGATTGAATACATTATTTTTATTTTTCTAAAGAATAACGTATTTCATTAAGAAACTATTATTTTTCAGATGAAATGTATGTTTTTCTTTGATGATTAAATCAAAACCATGCGGAGGGTGTAGTTATACCAGGATATAGTCACAAGAAACCAGAAATTAGAGCAAAAACAACTTAAAACCAGTGAGGGTGTGTGTCATGATTACGGTTTATAGCTTGGATTAATTGATGGGTCATTGGTGCTCAGTCTCTAACAAATAACCCTTATGATGGACACACCTTATTGGATGCGTTAAAACAAGCGGAAAAATTTACAGGTGTTGTCCCTGAGTTTGCCTACGTTGATCAGGGTTACA
>JALWMR010000092.1 GCA_027083815.1 Thiotrichaceae bacterium | reverse complement strand
GGAAAGTAATCTCTGATCCTCATGCGCCACTCGAATACCGCTGGGGAGCTCAGAGGACAGCTTATAAGCCTAAATGTAAGACATATTAACACTTAGTCAGTTTCTTCTTAATAAAACTTTCCTCGTTATAGTCTTGTCTACAGTTATATGCATTTCATCGTATTATTTATATAGAAAAAAGATGTAATTGGTTATAATTTAGCCATCTAAAAATAAATTCGCGTAGGCTTATGTCACTTTTTCCTATAATACTTGCTGCCGGTCAGGGTACTCGCATGCATTCGTCTCTTCCAAAAGTACTGCATACCATTGGGGGAAGGCCAATGTTGCAGCATGTTGTTGATAGTTGCTTTGAACTTAATGCTCAGAAAATTGCCATTGTTTACGGGCACGGTGGTGATCAGGTTCGTGGCACAATTCAAAGTAATAATATTTACTGGGCTTTGCAAGAGGAGCAACTGGGAACAGGTCATGCGGTTTCCCAGGCAGCTCATTTGATTGATGATGATGTTATTGTCATTATTGCTTATGGTGACGTCCCTTTAATCAAGTCTCAGACCTTACAGTTGCTCGCCGACAAGTTAAAAACGTCAGACTTGAGTGTGCTCACAACCATTTTGGATGACCCATTTGGATACGGTCGTATCGTTCGTACCAGCGATGGGAAAATACTTGCCATTGTTGAAGAAAAAGATGCCACTGATGAACAGAGAACCATCAAAGAAATTAACACTGGTTTTATTGCAGCAAAGGGTATTGACTTAAAACGTTGGTTGAAAAAAGTAAAACCAAATAATAAGCAGGGTGAATATTATTTGACAGACTGTATATCAATTGCTGTACAAGAAGGTAAAACTGTAAATGCTGTGATTTGTGATGACCCGTTCGAGGTACAAGGTGTAAATAATAGAATTCAGCAAGCAACACTTGAGAGGGCATTTCAGGCAGAGCAGGCAGAACAGTTAATGCTACAAGGTGTTACTTTGCTCGATCCATCTCGAGTGGATATTCGTGGTAATTTAAAGACAGGAAACGATGTCTGTATTGATGTAAATACTGTTTTATTAGGTGATGTGACACTTGGTGATAATGTCAGTATTGAACCGGGCTGCGTGATTGAAAACTCTGTTATTGGTGATAATACAACAATAAAAGCTAATTCAGTTATAGAATCTGCTCACATTCAGGATCATTGTGATATCGGCCCGTTTGCAAGAATACGTCCCCAAGCTAAAATATGTTCAGGTGCTAAAGTCGGCAATTTTGTTGAAATTAAAAAGTCTGTTATCGGTGAAGGTAGCAAGGTTAGTCATTTAAGTTATATTGGTGATACTCAAATGGGTAAAAACGTCAATATTGGAGCCGGGACAATCACCTGTAATTATGATGGTGTCAATAAGTTTCAAACCATAATAGGGGATCGTGTCTTTATCGGATCTGATACACAATTGATTGCACCTGTAACAATAGGAGATGATGCCACAATAGGTGCGGGTTCAACCATTACCAAAAGTGCCCCGTTAGGTGAATTGACCTTATCTAGAGCAAAGCAGGTTACAATCAAGGGTTGGCAGAAGCCACAAAAAAATAACAAGGAGAATAAATAATGTGTGGAATTGTTGGAGCTATTGCACAGCGACCCGTTACCGAGATTTTGCTTGAAGGCTTACGCCGTTTGGAGTACAGGGGTTACGACTCAGCGGGTGTAGCACTGGTAGAGAATAATAGTATTCAGCGTATTCGTGCACTTGGCAAAGTGATAGAGCTTGAAAAAAAGCTAAAAAAGCAACCTCAAAAAGGTACTTTGGGTATATCACATACGCGTTGGGCAACCCACGGTGAGCCAGCAGAGCGTAACGCACACCCGCACCTAAGTAACAATAGAGTCGCTGTGGTTCATAATGGCATTATTGAGAACTATGAAGAACTTAGAGGTTCTTTAAAAGCCAAAGGCTATGAGTTTGAATCTGAAACCGATACGGAAGTTATTGTTCATCTAATCGAGTCTAATTTAACCAAAGGCGTTAGTTTATTTGATGCGGTAAAGCAAACTATTGCAATGTTAACAGGTGCATTTGCCTTGGGGGTGATATCCAGTGAGCATCCAGATGTACTAATTGGCGCAAGACAAGGTAGTCCACTCGTTGTTGGTTTGGGTTTGGGAGAAAACTTTCTGGGTTCTGATGTTCAAGCCTTGTTGCCTGTTACAAGCAGGTTTATATTTCTTGAGAATGGAGATGTTGCCTCCATAAAACGCGATGAAATATTAATTATTGATAGTTCAGGTAAACAGGCAAAGCGCGAGATTAAGCAGTCACAGGCATGTTCATTAGAATCTGAATTAGGCGAATATCGCCATTATATGCTTAAAGAAATATATGAGCAGCCACTAGCCGTACAGAATACACTAGAAGGTCGATTAGGGCGTGATTCCATCAAGCAATGCATCAAAGGTGATGATGTGCTTGAGTCTTTAGCCAAAGTAAAAGAGGTGCAGATAGTAGCTTGTGGAACAAGTTATCATGCCGGCCTGATTGCTCGTTACTGGCTGGAAAGTTTAACCGACATTCCTTGTCATGTAGAAGTGGCAAGTGAGTACCGTTACCGTCGACAAGCTCCCAGAGAGGATATGCTATTCGTTACCATATCCCAATCCGGGGAAACTGCCGATACCCTGGCAGCATTGGAGAAAATAAAATCATTGGGCTGTCTGGCCAGCTTGAGCATCTGCAATGTTGATGAAAGTTCTTTGGTGAGAGAGTCAGACTTTTCATTGCTAACTGTTGCTGGGCCAGAAATTGGCGTAGCTTCTACGAAGGCATTTACAACACAGTTGGTTGCTTTACAGCTATTAATAGGCTTGTTGATGCAGGCCAAAGGTGAGAGTGAGGAAAAAATTGCACACCTGGTCGCTGACCTGAAGAAACTGCCCGCATTACTGGAACAATCATTAGAGCATGATAAGGCTATTGAGAAAATGGCTGAGCAGTTTATTGAAAAACATAATGCTCTCTTTCTTGGGCGTGGGGATCAATATCCGGTTGCCATGGAGGGCGCATTAAAACTAAAGGAAATTTCCTATATTCATGCTGAGGCCTATCCAGCCGGCGAGCTTAAACATGGGCCATTGGCATTGGTCGATAGCGAAATGCCCATTATTGCAGTTGCACCCAATACCAAACTTCTGGAAAAGCTCAAATCAAATTTGGAGGAGGTTCGCTCTCGCGGAGGCGTACTTTATCTATTTGCAGATAAAAATGCTCAGATTGCTGTACAGGATAATATTCACTTAATAGAAATGGAAGAAGTGCCCGAAAGCATTGCCGCCATTATTTATACGATACCACTACAGTTGCTTTCATATCATGTGGCGGTGTTTAAGGGTACTGATGTGGATAAGCCGCGTAATCTTGCTAAGTCGGTTACGGTTGAATAAATTCCTTTGCTTTTTTTAGCGCGCTTAGACGTGTTTCAAAAATGTGCTCATTAGATAGATGTTTTAAAATCCCTTGTTTTTCCAGAGTTTCAAAAACGTCAGCATTAGCGCCGACCATTAATACTTGGCGTCCGCTTTCTTTGGTGGCAATGATAATATCTTCAACTGCTCGTGATGAAGTAAAATCAATGAGTGATACATCACTCATATCCACCATATAAACCGGCAATGGCACCCACCCCCGATGCTACACCCATTGCAATGGCTAAGGGTAAGGCAACAACTGCAGCCGTTAAACCACCATAGATATCACCGCGGATATTATTAAAATGTAAGCCGTTAATTAAAGCCATGATCGTGATTAGTTTCTGGTAAAAATCGCGATTATGTGCCTCAAAATAAAGGTAAAACAAGTGAATCGACGACAAAAAGGCAAAAAAGTAGGGGGGTGGCGTTCTCTAAGATGTTCATTTGTCCTTTTTAGCGATTAAAATACCATTGGGCTTCTTTGAGAAGCTATTAAAAGTACACCCCCCACCTTTTTCGCTTATTTCTCCAGGATTCTGTTAGAAAGCAATTTCTAGTGACCCTGTTTCTGTTAATAGGTAAGATAGCTTCATGCAAAAAACACAAGAATCATTCAGCGGCAGGTTTGGCGTGGCCTTTTTGCCTTTTTTAAGCTGGTTGCCAGAGCTAAAAAAACCTCAAACCTTAAAGGCAGATATCATCGCCGGAATAACGGTTGCACTGGTGCTGGTACCACAGTCAATGGCATATGCCCAGCTTGCTGGTTTACCTGCTTATGTTGGCTTGTACGCCTCTTTTTTGCCGGTGATTGTGGCGGCCTTGTTTGGTTCGTCCCGGCAATTGGCAACTGGCCCGGTTGCTATTGTGTCACTGATGACAGCAACAGCCTTGCAGCCCCTGGCGCTTACTCCTGAAGCTTATCTGGCCTATGCTGCTATCATTGCTATGATGGCAGGTGTGTTGCAATTATCATTGGGCCTGTTTCGCCTGGGTGTGCTGGTTGATTTTATGTCGCATCCGGTTGTACTTGGCTTTACCAATGCAGCTGCCTTGATTATTGCCAGTTCACAATTGGGTAAGCTACTGGGTATTGCGAGTCGCAGCGGCGCTCATAATTATGAGACTCTGTGGCATTTAATACAGGATATATCGCAAACCCATGTAGTAACCTTGGGGATGGGTATATTGTCCATTTTACTACTGATATTGCTAAAAAAGTTTACTCCTAAAATCCCCAATATTTTGGTGACGGTGGTGATTTGTACCTTGCTTTCCTATTTTTTCGGATATGAGGATAAGGGCGGTGCGGTAGTTGGGCAGGTTATCGGGGGGTTGCCCGGGTTTAAAATTCCGCAAGTAGAGTTTTCTCAGGTCAAGCACTTGATAATGCCGGCTGCGGTTATTGCCTTACTGGGTTTTGTTGAGGCAATCTCAATTGCTAAAGCGCTCTCTCAGGAAACCCGCCAGCGACTCTCGGCAGATCAGGAGCTAGTTGGACAGGGCCTGGCAAATATCGTTTCGTCCTTATTTCAGGGTTATGCTGTTTCAGGGTCCTTTTCACGATCGGCTGTTAACTTTAGTGCACATGCTAAAACTGGGTTTTCATCTGT
>JALWMR010000091.1 GCA_027083815.1 Thiotrichaceae bacterium | reverse complement strand
AATAAGCGCGTAGCTTCGTTTCTTTCTGATTGAAGCTGATTTGCTTTGCATATTTCATAACACAATGTCTGCACGGCGGCCGCCAAATTGAGTGAGCTGTAGTCCGGGCTGGTAGGTATTGTTACCCGATGGGTAGCGTATTCCAAATCTTGATTAATCAAGCCAGTGCGTTCTGGGCCAAATACAAGCGCAACCGTTTGCGGTTTTAACGTGTTAGAGGCGCTTTGTGTTAACAGCCTGGCTGCTTTTTCCGGGCTAAGTATTGGTAGGTCATATCCGCGTGAACGTGCTGTGCTGGCAATCACCAGGCTACAATCTCCGATAGCTTCAGATAAATCATCAACGATAAGGGCATTTTTCAAAACATCATCGGCACTTGTGGCCATTTTAGTGGCTTCATCTGAGGGAAACTGACGTGGATTGACCAAAACAAGCCGGTTTAAGCCCATTGTTTTCATAGCACGTGCAGCTGAACCAATATTACCGGGATGGAAAGGTCTAAGGAGTACGATTTTGATATTTTCTAGTCTGTTTTTTTGCATGTATGATAACCAGATACGAAAAATAGCAAGGGAAACACGCTATAGCAGGTTGTTGAAATTCGCTTAGACGAGTGCGAGACAAGGCAAAATCGACCGAAAAAGCGCAGTTTACTGGAGTAAATGAGCATTTTGAGGTCTATTTTAACGCAGTATCGTGCCGCCTAAGTAGAATTTCAACAGCCTGCTAGGGCACCTCTCTTAATAGTATAAAGTACACCCCCCCACTTTTTATGGCTTTACTCGGCTACGCCTCGCTCTGCGAGGTTAAGCGTAATGCCGTTGTATATAAGCTTCAACAATCTGCTGAAATTCCTGTGCAATCTTGTCGCCTTTTAAAGTCACTGTTTTCTCGCCATTTTCATACACGGGGGCAACTGGTTTTTCACCACTACCCGGCAGGCTGATGCCAATATTGGCCTGTTTACTCTCCCCCGGCCCATTGACGACACAACCCATCACGGCGACCGACATGGTTTCAACCCCAGGATATTGATCTTTCCAGACGGGCATCTGCTCATGCAAATAATGCTCGATATCTTGCGCCAGATGTTGAAAATAATCACTTGAGGTGCGACCACAACCCGGACAGGCAACCACTTGTGGTGTAAAGGAGCGAAAACCCATTGTTTGCAGGATTTGTTGCGCCACGATGACTTCTTTTTCGCGCGGGGCACCCGGTTCGGGGGTCAGCGATATGCGAATGGTGTCACCAATGCCCTGTTGCAATAACACTGCCAAAGCTGCTGTTGAGGCTACAATACCTTTGCTGCCCATGCCCGCTTCAGTCAAACCCAAATGTAAAGGGTAGTCACACTTATGAGCCAGTTCCTGATAAGTTTTTATCAAGTCCTGAACACCGCTCAGCTTACAGGAAATAATGATTTTATTATGCGGCAGGCCAATTTCTTCAGCTTTTGCAGCACTGTCCAGTGCTGATTTAATCAGTGCATCATGTTGTACATCGGCAAGTTCGCGTGGGGTATCCAGCTTAGAGTTATCATCCAGCATTTTAGCCAGCAACTGTTGATCCAGTGAGCCCCAGTTGACCCCAATCCGCACTGCCTTATCATATTTGATGGCAAACTCAATCATGCTGGCAAATTGCTCATCACCACGATTACCTTTGCCCACATTACCCGGATTAATACGGTATTTTGACAAAGCCCTGGCACACTCGGGAACGGCAGCCAGCAGCTTGTGACCATTAAAATGGAAATCACCTACCAACGGAACATGACAATCCATTTTATCCAGACGCTGGCGAATTTCGGGCACGGCCTGTGCGGCCTCTAAAGTGTTCACTGTAATGCGAACCAGTTCAGAACCTGCCCTGGCAAGCTCGGCAACCTGCTTGACGGTTCGGATAACATCTTCAGTATCGGTATTGGTCATGGATTGCACCACAATGGGGGCATCACCACCGACAGTAATATGATCAATTTGTACAGCAACCGTCTCTTTTATCCCTGCCCCGCTATAATTGTGCTTATCGGTTGATGAGCTGGCCAGAACGGGGAAATCTGCTACTTCAGTCAAAGCATTTTTAGCCAGTGTCGATTCCTGTGCAATCTGGCCAATCGTTTTATTTTCTATGGGATGTATTATATCGCCAGCTATTTCAGACAAAGGAAATAACACAAAGGGAAATTTAAGTATTTCAGCACGAGGTACGTCATGCTCTGGGTGCAATATTTCATCGCCATACAATAAAATATCCACATCCAGGGTTCGAGAGATAAACTTCTGGTTATCCCGTTTGCGCGCATGTTTGTTTTCCAGTTCTTTAAAATAATCTTTTAATGCCTGATAGGATAAATCAGTTTCAAACCCTGCTGAAAGATTAATAAAGGGGTCACCTTCAAAGCCAAAAGCCTCACTTTCATAGGCTTTGGAAAAAAGAATACCAGGAAAATCCTGTTGTAACTGATTAACGCAAGACTGAATATTTTTACGACGATCAATATTGCTTCCTATATCTACAAATACGGTAAGCATGGAATTACACCTCCGTCTTGGGCGTACGAGTGCGCTCAATGCTGACACCCACTTCTTTTGAGCCGGTAACTGCCATCGGTTTACCAAGGGTTACTCGTATCCAGGGGATATTCATTTCTTCTAACAACAAGCTTGCTATATGCTCTGCCAGGGCTTCAACCAGTTCAAATTCACTTTTATCTACCAATTCTTTAACCAGATTTGCCGCCGCTTTATAATTTAGAGTATCTTCAATATCATCAGATTTTGCTGCTTTGCGGTTATCCCAGCCCATTTCCAGGTTAACATTTATTTGCTGGTGTATACGCTTTTCCCACTCATAAATACCGATAACAGCATCAATTTTAAGATCACGAATATAAACAATATCCATCTGTAAACCCTTTTAGTAGCAGGATTTAAGGATACCTTATAGGAATAAATTGTGCTCTAGATTTTTTGTTAAGCTTAAGTTAATAAAGCCTATGATAGATTAATTTGAACATTAACCCGTACTGAATAAAAATAATTAATAAGGATAATAAATAACAATGAAGAAACAGGTGATAATAAAAGCAAGCATCTCTACCGCCATCGCACTAAGTATCGTTAACGTTGCACATGCCGTAAAAACAAAAGAAGAAGTCGAAAGAGATTCTGCCCAGTTTATAAAGAATGGCCTCGAAAGATGCGCCGGTAGAGTGAAAGCCGGTTTAAATGATTGCCCTACCAGCCAACATGCCTGTGCTGGGCTCGCCTATGAAGATGGTGATTATGAAGAATATATCTGGCTACCTGTTGGCACTTGCGCAAAAATTGCCGGAACTCACCTACGTTCTGTTAAAAGTAAAACAGGCGTTAAACAAAACACCATTAATCTTAACCAAAAAAAATAAAAAATAATTAGGAAGGACTGACCCCCATGAAAAAAAACATCACTATTTTTCTTTTTAGCAGCGTATTTTTATCGCTTTCATCAACAGCATATTCTGCCAAAAAACCTCTTAAGATGGAAAAGTGTTCAGGAATCGTTGCCCCTGGCAAAGAAGATGGAAAGTCTACAATTAATGGCAAGAAGGTAGCATGGATATATGTTCCTGAAGGTGCTTGCGAAAAACTGGTTGACGGAGAGGTTGTTTCTAAATAACTTAAGCAGACACTGTTTAAGGACACACTGGTTAAGAGTGTTAGCGTGTTTAAAACACAGCAATGTCCCAACGTACTTATAATGGTTGCTCATAAAAGATGAGATCTTTGCACAAAAGGATGGCGAGAGAAAAATTAGCGCAATTTTTCTGATTTTTTGTAGATTTGAGGGTAATAGCAGGGCTATTGACCGAAAATATACGAAGAATCAGGGAAATTTTAGCAATTTTTATCCGCCATATCTTTTGTGCAAAGGTCTCAAGATATAAATTTTTGAAAAACGTCTTAAAACAACAAAGAGTTTAAAATGAAGCCAAATAACAATAATAGAAAAACCATCTCCTCTAAGTTTATCGTAGGTAGTGCTATTTCCATCGTCTTGCTAACAGCAACAAACACTACTATTGCAAATGAAATACCTAAGACCACAAAAATGAGCGCTAATACAAATAAAGTACAATGCGCCGGCGTGGTAAAAGCAGGATTAAATGACTGTGCCAGTGCAGAACATGCCTGCGCGGGCTTAAATACTGATGATGGCTATCAAAGTGACTGGTTGTGGCTTCCTGCTGGAACTTGTGAAAAGATCAAAAAGGGACATATCATCACAACAGTAAAATAAATGTCTCTATATAATTTGCATCCGCATCATTTAAACTCCCGTATAAGCCAACACAAGTTAGTTGAATCTCAATTTCTTGTGAATCTTATTATGTGACTTTGGTCATATCACTGTGATGTTTGATTTATACCAACTCACATTATCAATAAAACCTTAGGAGTTATACATGAGCGACAATAGAAGAAAATTTTTAAAAGCGGCAGTATCAAGTGCAATGGCAGCTGGCTTAGTAACCGTATCAAGCGCTGCATTAGCAGGTAAACCCGGCATGGAAAAGTGTATGGGTATTGCAAAAGCTGGCAAAAATGATTGCGGTACAAGCCAACATGCTTGTGCAGGTCAAGCTAAAGAAGATGGTGACGCAGAAGAATGGGTATACGTACCAGAAGGTACTTGCAACAAAATTGTTGGTGGCACAGTAAAGCCAAGCAAAAAGAAAAGCTAACCTACCCTATGCTCTATAATGCCTCCTCATTTGGAGGCATTTTTATTTCTGATACTTATCCAATTACAACATGAGCTGTTAAACTCGTTATCACGCATAAGCTTTGCAAGAAAAAGACAAATAATATGACTCACAAACAAATTAAAGGGTGTGGTATTGGTCTGAGACTGGATCATTTTGATGAGATAGAAAAGACCAAACCTGATGTTCCCTGGTTCGAAGTCCTCAGCGACAACTATTTAATTGAAGGAACAACACAACGAGACTACCTGACTCAATTCAGGCAAGATTATCCCGTCACATTTCATGGTGTAGGTCTATCTATTGGGTCAACCGATCCACTTAACCAGACGTATCT
>JALWMR010000090.1 GCA_027083815.1 Thiotrichaceae bacterium | reverse complement strand
GACCATTCTTAAAGCATCTTTTATACTGGCTGTTGAAATAATGTTAATTTCCGGAAAATTTTTAGCTAAAAGTTCCTGAGTATAGTGACCTTTTTGAATAGCCACTTTTTTCCCTGCCAAATTATCAATTGAACCAACAAAATCATTCTTCATAACATTGCTAATTATTATGGTCGGATTTATGACATAGGGGGCTGTAAAGTCAAGAAAGCGTTGCCGCTGTTTGGTATTCACTAGACCAGCAATCAAGTCAAGCTTGCCTTCCTTGGCAAGTTCGAGCGTTTGTTTCCATGGAATATCTTTAGCAATATTAAACTTTATACCCAATCGATGCTCTAGCAAACGCATATAGTCTGCAGTAAAACCAATGTAGTTATTGTCTTCAGTAATGGAGCCAAAAGGGGGAAATGAACGATCAATACCCAGGCGCAAGCCAGGGTGTTCTCTTAACCAGGTTTGCTCTTCAGGGGTAAGCGTTAAGGTATAGTCGTCGCTATATACAATAGTATTTAAAGAACTGTCCGAGTTAGTCTGCGAAAAACCGCCCGCCAGAAAATAAATGGCACTACCCAGTATAAACACTGAAATAGCCACCCAAATAACTGACAATAAACTAACTTTCCTTTTTAATAGACTCATCTTTATTTTTTTTATTTTTGGATTTTTTTAGAAAGAAGACAAAAAGCACCTGCTTCTATCACTACCCTCTCGCATCACGCGATTCTAACGCATTTCTAGATAAGAAAAAAAATGATTACGACCTACGGTAGCTTTCCCTGTCAAACGCTACCGGGAGAAAAGCCATAAAAAGGTGGGGGGTGTACTTTTATATACTTTTATAAGTACTTTTAACTCTATCCAGAACACTATTGTCATTTATAACCGTTGTTTCACAGCCCTTAAAGCCAAATGTAGCTACTGCATCAAAACCTCGACCTTCTAAAGCCATATCCAGTATATCTTCAGCTGAAAGACTAAGGCGCCCTGCTCTTTCTATTAAGTTAAACTGAATATTTTCCAGATTATCATAGGCTCGAAAAATCACCTCGGTGCAAACCAGTTGATCCGAGCGAAAAAAATCAAAATCAAAGTTATAGCCTTTACCTTCATGCTGGATCGCCCGGCTTATACCTTCCACAAGTGCTTTTTGACTAAGCTGGGGGCGAAGAATAATACATTCATCCACTGCCAATGTTTCACTTAAAGGACGAAATAAAACACCATCGCTTTTGGCTTCCAGTACTGATATTTGACCGCACCAACGTTCTTCAATGCTTTTAACAACTTGCAAACCCAGTTTTTTCCGTTCCATCTCAGTGCCAATATACAAGGCGGCATGTGGCCAATACCCCGGCAAGAACAGATTACTCGCAACAAAGTCATGACGCGTAATTATGACATCGCCCGGTTGCAAGATTTCTGTCAGTTGTTTAACAATATCAGTCGTTACTCGCTTGTTTTCATGGTCGCCAATACCCGCCACCACACGACCGGCTTTTTCCAAAATAAAAAAAGAGGTGATTTGTTTGCCAACAGCACCCCGACGGGTCAGCGAATGCCATAAATACTTGAGTCGCAACTTTAAGAAGGCCAACTGGCTGCTGTGTAACGTTTGCTCAAGTTGGGGCAGGCTTTTAACAATGCAGCCTACGTATTCATCATCTTCAAGTGTCTTGATAAACGCCTGATTATCTTCAACAAAGTTCATCATATATTGCATCTTAATGGCGTTATCTGTATCACTTAGCGATTGAAATATATGTGTAAATATTTTGCGCGGTACATGATTTGGTGGAGAGCCTTCATTAATCTTACGTTGCACCAATTTATGTCTGGCCAGTTCATCAACCAGTAACCGTGCCATCTTAACCGCCTGGCATGATGCGGCATAACCTAATAAAAAATGTCGCCAATCATTGAGACTTTGTACATTTTTAATATCATCCGAAAAATGCGATGACATATCATTGATAAGACCCCAAAAGCCGTGTCTGATACTGAGATAACGAGAAGCCAAAGACCATAGGTAATCATCTTCTTCCGGTATAAAATAGCCACGTTCTATCGCCTTGTTTATGGTTGCCTGCTCTGGCTGTTCTGCCTGCAAATTCTCCATAGCTTTGGATAGTGATAGATAGGTGTTTTGTGTTTTTTTTAGGTCTGTAAACATTAGGACTAATACTTTATCATTTTGAGACCTTTGCATGAGTGTATGGCGAGAGAAAAATTAGCGTAATTTTTCTGATTTTTTGTAGATTTGAGGTTAATAGCAGGGCTATTAACCGAAAATATACGAAAAAACAGGGAAATTTAAGCAATTTTTGTCCGCCATATCTTTCGTGCAAAGGTCTCATTTTATATTTAGGCATGTTTTTTCAACCAATCTGGCAATTGATTTATCTCATCAATAAACCCGACGGGGTCTTGTTTTAAAAGGCGTATTAATCCATGTACACCATAACTTACTGCAAAACCGTCAACACCCGCATTTTGCGCCAGTTGCAAATCATATTCACTATCTCCAATCATCAAGGCTTGTGTGACATCCGTATTATAATCAACCAAAATCTCCTCAAGCATCTGTGGATGTGGTTTTGAGCGGGTTTCATCGGCACAGCGTGTTATCGGGAAATAATCATGCAAACCTGTTTCCGTTAAACCCTTGTCCAGACCTCGTCTTGATTTACCCGTGGCTATTGCCAAATCATAGCCACTATCGCGCAAGTTATCTAAAACATCCACAACACCCTCAAATAATGGGCTGGGTGTTTTATCTTTAAAAAGATAGTAATCCCGATAGGTCTGCGCCATTAGCTTCACCATTTTTTGATCCAGCGAGGGATACAATTTGATGATTGCTTCTTCGAGACCAAGACCAATGATATTGATGATTTGCTGATTGCTTCGTGGTTCAAGCCCTAACTCAACAATGGTTAATTGCATGCAATTAACAATCTGGGCTTTAGAATCCATCAGGGTGCCATCCCAATCAAATACCAGCAGTGAATATTTTTTCATATGTATATTTTTTCTTAAATTGGATTGTAGATTTGGCTTCTAATACGTGCCTTCCAATTGATCTATAACAGTTTGGAGGTCTTCAGCTAATGGAATTTTTATATCATAATGTTTGCCACTTCCCAATAAGGTAAACTCAAGATGATAAGCGTGTAAAAACAACCGCTTAAGTGCAAACCTTTTTTTATAGTCACGGTTTTTGGTAAAATCACCATATTGTGTATCACCTAAAACAGGGTGGCCCAAATCTTGTAATTGAGTGCGTATTTGATGCATTCTTCCCGTTAGTAATACAACCTTGAGTAATGTTGAATCCTTAAACTCCTTTAAAGGCTCAAAAATACTTTCAGATTTCTTTCCTTTTATTTCTTTAGTCCTTTCAATAACCTGTACTTTTTGTTCCTGGCCACGAGACTTTTGCAAATAATTTTTTATATGCTTAATTCCACCCTGCCACTGTCCATTTACCAATGTCATATAATGCTTACATATTTCATTACTTTTCATCATTGCATGGAGATCCAGTAAAGTCTGCCTGTTTTTTGCTAGCATCACAATGCCGCTAGTTTCTTTATCCAGGCGGTGAACTAACTCAATATAAGGAAGATCAGGACGAAGTTGTCTAAACGACTCAATTAAACCAAAACGTATCCCAGAACCACCATGCACCGCCATCCCAGATGGTTTATTTATAAAAATTAAATCATCGTCTTCCGCAAGGATTGCCTTTTCCAACGTATTTAAAAAGGCATCAGGGGCCTGCATAGGATCTTTTTTATCTGGCAAAAAGACGGGGGGTATCCGAACAATATCATTCTCATTTAATTTAAGCGTAGGTTTTGCGCGCTTTTTATTAACACGCACCTCACCTTTTCTTAAAATTCGATAAATATAAGAGCGGGGTACATCTTTTAATTCTCGCATTAAAAAATTATCGATGCGTTGCCCAGCGTGTGATGATGTAATTGTTACAAATCTCACCGACTTTTTTTTTAATTGCTTTTGATCTTCTTCCATGGGGGGATTCTACACTGAAGGAGTGCAACTTTAACAATGCTATATTTAGAACTGGCCGTAAAATCAGGATGACCTTTTAAGAAATACATATTGCTTATAAGTAACACCATTGTTATCATTAGGGGCTTGATATTTTAGGTAATATCAAACCGATTTACACTCAAAATGGAATCCAAAAGGCTTTCACTTGGGTAGATTTTAAATGATTCTATCTGGTCGAAATGACAAACGGGTAGAAATAATAAGGACGCAGCTCCTACCAACCCTGCTTAATCACTTCAGTCGGCTAATGATATGCTAGTAAGCTGAAGCGTTAATCAGACAAGATTTAATCTCTGGAGATTTGAGAAATTCAAACGCTTCAGATATAAAAAAGAACACATGTTTAATAATTAACCTGAAACAATATCAGGACTGGCTTGCAGGGTTTTATACTAATCCTCTTCCTTTCATAAACTCTTATATAGGTGTAGTAATACATACACATCACCTAAAGAGAAATGTGTATGCTTGCTCGTAATTACTTATAAGTTTTAAGTGATATTTTAAGTAGTAATAATGCAAGCTTTTCGCCCAGTAAATTAACTGGACGAGTCTCTAGTGTTGGTAAACGTGAGCTGTAACCGGAACATCCGGGAATAAAACAGGAAACGTTAACCCTATGAAAAGAATACTAATAAACGCAACACAACCAGAAGAAATCCGCGTTGCAATGGTAGATGGTCAATACCTCTACGACCTTGATATCGAACACCCTTTTCGCGCTCAAAAGAAAGCCAATATCTACAAAGGCGTTATCACGCGTGTTGAACCTAGCCTTGAAGCTGCCTTTGTCAATTATGGTGCCGAACGTCACGGCTTTCTACCCTATAAGGAGATCTCACGAGAATATTACCAACCAACAAACAAAAAGAAATCAGACAAAGGTGGGCGTCCTTCCATAAAAGATGTCATAAAAGAAGGTCAGGAAGTTCTGGTTCAAGTCGATAAGGAAGAGCGCGGCAACAAAGGCGCAGCTCTAACCACACAGATCAGCCTTGCTGGTCGCTATTTGGTATTAATGCCAAACAACCCTCGTGCTGGTGGCGTATCCCGCCGTATTGAAGGCGAAGACCGCCACAAGATCAGAGAAATTCTAGAACAGCTTGAGCTTGAAAGTGGCATGGGAGCAATAGTTCGTACCGCCGGCGTGGGCAGAGAACTAGAAGAACTCACCTGGGATATGGACTACCTGAAAACACTATGGGCGGCCATTAAAGAAGCCAATGTAAAGACCGACCCTGGCGCCCTTCTCTATCAGGAAAGCAATGTCATTATTCGTACCTTACGCGATTACTTCCGTAAAGATGTTGGCGAAATTATTATTGATAATGACCGCGTTTATCAGCAGGCACATGACTTTATCAATGCGGTCATGCCACACAACTTGAAAAAGCTAAAACATTATACCGATACCGTTCCATTATTTAGCCGTTATCAGGTAGAACACCAGATAGAATCAGCCTTCCACCGCGAAGTAACCTTACCTTCTGGTGGCGCTATTGTCATTGACCATACCGAAGCATTAACCTCTATTGATGTTAACTCAGCTCGCGCCACAAAAGGCCGCAGCATCGAAGAAACGGCTCTTAATAACAACCTTGAAGCGGCCGATGAAATCGCTCGACAATTGCGTTTACGTGATTTAGGTGGACTTGTTGTGATCGACTTCATTGATATGCAGCCCAATAAAAACCAGCGCGCCGTTGAAAGGCGTTTACGAGATGCACTAAAAATTGACCGCGCCCGTGTTCAAATTGGTCGCATCTCACGCTTTGGCCTGCTTGAAATGTCACGCCAACGCCTACGCCCATCGCTCGGGGAATCCAGTCAGATTGTTTGCCCTCGCTGTAGTGGTCAAGGCACCATCCGCGGTATTGAATCAATGGCGCTTTCCATTCTTCGTTTAATGGAAGAAGAAGCAATGAAAAGTGATACTGTTGAGGTTGTTGCACAAACACCGGTAAAGGTTGCCACATTTATTTTAAATGAAAAGCGAAAATCCTTAGCTGAAATACAGGCACGTCACAATTTACAACTGACCGTTTTACCCAATATTGATCTGGATACACCACATTATGAAATAATTCGCTATAAAGAAGACGACCTTGATAACCCGCAAAATAGCTATAAACGGGTCACCAAGCCCGAGGCGCAAATAGAAAGCACCAAAGAATCTACTCCACAGGATGTACAAGTTGCTGCAGTAAGTAACGTAACGCCTAGCACCCCTGCACCATCGCCTCAGGCAATAATTGAAGAAAAAAATCCTGGTATTGTTACGCGTATTTTTAGTGCTTTATTTGGCAGCAAAAAAGCTGAAGAGGTAATTGAAGAAAAGCCCAAAACTAGAAAACGACCCACAAATAAAAATCGTAATAGAAACGCACGTTCTAGAAACACCAACCAGCGTAATCAAAATAACCGAAATAACCGTCGGAATAATCAACAGAATAAAAATCAAGCTAATCAAAACAATCGTAACAACAATAACAAAACTCGGGCACAACAAAATAATCGTGCTAAAAATGACAACACCGAAAACAACAAAAATCAGCAGCAGTCGCCACAAACTAAAACAAGTAACAAACCAGCGCCAAAAAGAACTACAAACAAAAATACCCGGAAAAACACACAAAACACTGCACAGAAAAAGGCAAACACGCCACAAACAAACAAGTCAGCAGCAAAGTCTACTGACAGACCTGTAAACCAGGCAGCAAATCAAACAAATCAAACTATGTCGGGCAAAACAAGCACCCAGACTAAGCTACCCCAACAGGAAAATCTGCCAGAAACGACTGTTGATAAACAAACACCACTTGAAATAAAAATTCCTGCCACTCCAAAGAACGTACAAACAGATAATAAAAAAGGCAGCACAAGTGCCGAGAAAAAATCTGAAGTCGTTACCTTTACAGCCGAACCGCACACCACTGATGCAAAAAGCAGTGAAACGGCTACTTTTACTGCTGCTCCCGCCACTGTCAAAACAAGTAAGACATCAGCACCTCGCCGTAGTAAAAAAGAAACTACAGATGAGAAAAAGGCCTCTAACAGCACTACTACTAAAAGTACCGCTAGCGATGCTAAGACAAGTACCACTACAACCGTAAAACAGACCTCATCCAAAAAAGCATCAACAAAAACATCAGCTAATAACAAACCAACAACGACCACAACGCGTCGAAGAACCTCAAAATCAGCATCTTCCACCTCAAGCGATCCGAAGAAGAGTACCAATAAGTCTGCAAGCAAAACGAAAGAAGAAACAGCTGAAAAAGAGAATACAAAAAATGTAGAAGCCAATAAAGAAAACAAAAGTGCTCAAGCTGATTCCGAAAAAAAGGCAACTCCAAAAAAGGCGGCTAAAAATACAACTACAAAAAAAACCACTAAAACAACGACTCGCAGCCGCTCCAGTGCAAGCAGAAAGCCAGATGAAGAAACAGAAGAAATACAAAAACCAAAAAGAAAAACAAGCAGTACTCAAAGTAAAGCTTCAACAAAAAAAGTGGTGTCAAAAAACACCACAGCTACTAAATCCAAAGCAAAACCCGGAACAACAAAAGTTACCCCGAAAAAAGCAACCCGTGCAAGTAAAGAAAAAACGACCGAAAAGCCTGAGAATAGCACTGCTGCCACAAAGGAAGAAAAGCCCAAGGCAAAACCAAAAGCGACAACCACAAAACGTAGGATAGCAACAAAGAAAAATATCGATACAAAAAGCACTTCCGAAAAAACGAAGCAGGCGCAGACTAAAACTGAAAACACACCAGAAACAGGTGACTAACCCTTGAACCCGATGTTTACTATTTATCACCAAATACTGGGATTTAATACAAACAGCGACTCGACATATATAGAGAGCCTGATTAAGCAGGCTCTCCTTAAGCGTTGCTGCTTACTTTCTGTTCTATTAATAACCACCTTTACGGGTTGTTGCAGGCAAACCAGCAACCTTTAAACCCTGCTTACTTGGCGCACGTGGAAAAAGTGTATATAAATCTTTGCCCTTTAGTTTTTTCTCACCCCATACTTTTGCCATATGCTTAGTGATAGCACGCTCCATTGGCTGGTTACCACCGTTATTAATATATTCATCACGTAAAAACGCAATTACATCCATATGCTTATCAGTTAACTCTATACCCTCTATTTCAGCCAACACCTTACAGACCTCCTCGTCCCAGTCATTTAAGTTAACCAGGTAGCCCGCATCTGTCGTTTCAATTGTTTTTCCATTGACTTCAATTGACATGTTTTTTACCTCATAACAGTATAATTAATGATTTATGAGGCAAACATGGCATAATCTTGGCTACTTGTCACCCCCTCCTATACTAAGTAAATAAGTACACACTTATTAACCTATCCTTTTGGAGGTATACCCCTAAGCACACAGCAAAGGTATATTTCCCGACCATATATAACTTACTATTTTTTGCTACTGGAGACCTCAAATGAGCAATAAAGCAGAACTCATTCAAGAAATGCTTGATATGCAAGCCAAGTTTATCAAATACGAGCAAAGTGGCGAATTTGATGCCGAAGATTATTACGTAGGCGAGTGGAAAGCTTACCGCGAGCGCTATCAGGAATTAACTAACGAAGTACGCGAATTGGCATCCAAAGAAGTTAACTTTTGGAAATAGTCAACTAGACCTATTTTTAAACAATAAAGCCGCTTTTAACAGCGGCTTTATTGTTTCCTCTTCTTAAGGAAGCTCTGATTAAGCATTCAAATTTCACTCCAGCGTCTCAGCAAGTTCGCATAAACACTGCTGACATACCCTGTCTCAGTTGCATCGCTTTGTTTCTCCAATAGAATTTCGCGTGCCTGCCCAAGCTCATAGATCAGCTCACGCTTTAGCGGGTCTTTCACCATGCTCTGCGCCCAAATGACGGCTACCTGACGCTCACCTTCTGTCACTTCCTCAACCTGATGCCAGCTTGTAGATGGGTAAACAATGGCATCACCCGCAGCTAATTTTACTTTTTGCACATCATAGCTTGTCTTAATTGCCAGTTCCCCCCCCTGGTAATTGTCATTCATAAAGACAGTGGTGGATACATCAGTACGATAACGCGCATTCATTGGCCCCATAACCGGATCATCCACATGAAACCCATAAGTCATTCCCTGTGTATAGCGGGCGTAAAACGGGGTTGCAACTTTTAATGGTAGTGCAAATGCTTGATATTCCGGGTTTTGCAATAAAGAGGTCATCACCATTTGATTTAGCTGTTCATGCAAGGGGCTTTGACTCGACAACTCCATATTATGTTTAACTTTTTCTGCTTCTTTGCCGGCTGATAATTTACCATCGACAAAATCCGCATTTTTTAGCAAGGTCTGGATAACCTTTAGCTGATTCTGGTTTAATACATTCTTTATTGCTAATAACATATCTCAATTTACCTTGATTTAAAGAGGTTTTTTTAATACTGAAATTCGAGTACCCTGTACAGCCTAGCTGAAGATATACACGGAGAACACCATGATACTGAAAATTTTTATTGATGAAAATGAGCAGGACATACATGTTCCCGACGAAATTATTGAAGAAGCCAAAGACTACTTCGATATGATTGATAAAGACATGGATCAGGGTTACCAAATGAGTCGCACCTGGGTAGAAAAGCCAGACCAGATACAACGTTGTCAGATTGTCTCGGATCGCATCCTCACTGCGCTTGAGACCGGGAATCTGGAAACGGGTACACTGATGGCAGCCTATATTCTATCCCGTGTGCCTAATGCCTATGCCATGCACCTGAACCTTGAAGGTGATATGACCCTTTATGATTTAGAAACACGTTAAAAAAGGATATAAAAGTACACCCCCTACTTTTTAAGCCTTTTCTCCTTAAGGAAGTCCTGATCAAGTCCAATTATTTTTAGCTTGCCAAAATCGCCGCTATTTTCCACGAAGATCGACGCAATAGAATAACTATTACGTCTCTCTTCGTGAAAAATAGCAGCAATTTTTTCTGTGTTAAATTCTAACCGACTTAATCAGGACTCCCTTAACGAAAGGTAATCCATGTCGTAGCGATATACTTAACCCCTTTTTCAACAACGGCGGCACGATGTTCATGCGTCCAGAAAGGGGGAAACAGCATTAACTTTCCTTTTTCAGGTTTCACACTGGCATCCTGAAAAATAAAATCGGTTTCACCACCGGCCTCCACATCATTTAAGTACCAGAGTGCCACAAGCTGTCGCGGTGCCAGAGCGATATTATCCGCATCCACATGCCAGTGATAATACTCACCTTCGCGATAGCGTTGCAGGTTGTAGCCCATGTCTTTGAAACGGCTCATATCGGCAAAATAAGGGTAAATCTGTTTAAACTCCTTAAGTGCCATTGCCAGAGAACGAAACAGGTTATTATCAACATCCTTCCAGTGTTCCTTGCCGCTGGCTATTAAGTCAGTGGTTTTCTTCAGGCTGGTATTACTATTCATAGCAGCACCTACACGACCTTCGTATTGGTCTGCCTGATTTTTTTCAAAACGCTCAACCATCTCATCACAGATAAAATCCGGAAGGGCATTTTTTACTTCAAATATAAAACTATGTGGTTTTACTTCTCTCATTATCTATTGCCACCCTTAACAAGTTTATATAGAACACTGTCCCAGTTCATTAGCTCCAGGCCATCATAGGCAGCAGAAATATGTCGGGAGCCGAATTGCGCCTTAATCTCACCGTTATCATTCATTTTAAACGTACCTGATTCAACCATATCGGCATGCTGCCACTGCACATAATTACCTTTAAACGAAAGCTGCCATTGCCGTTTTGCTGGCTTCCTGTTGGGTCGCATACCCACCTCAAGTTTATCCTTTGAGCGAAAAACCAGACCATCTAATACCATTTCCGGGGCATCCAGGCACAGCTTGGACTGAGATGAATCTAGCAGATCACGCGCCTTCATATTTTGATTTTCGCCAGGTTTTGGCGCAATTTTGCCAATCAAACAGATTTTACTGGAAGTTATTTTGCTAACCATTAAATAAGAGAGGTTTTTTTGGGCATCCTCACCTTGCGAAATATTTAAACGCACAATCAAGCCGACAGGCTCATGCGGGGTTTTCTTTTTATAACGCCATTCAATGAGCTTTCCCAACTCACTAAAACCGGTACTCCACAGATTTAATGGATATTCCTTTCCATTACGAATCAGGTTAATGCTCTGACGCAAATCACCTTCTAGCAGCTGCACTTTTATATCATTAAAAGGAGGACACAAAAAGACACTGGATTCGCCCTCTTCTATATATTCAAGCAAACGGCAATCGGCTTCATTAATCGATGTATAGCTACTTTCATATTGACTTTTATTTGCATTATCCGCATAAAGTGCATTGGGTATACAGCAAGCAACAACAAGAAACGCGCCTGTTTTTAACCCAGTTTTTAACGTCGATACAAACGTCATAACATGACCTCTATCTTTTAGCCCAGTAATTTACTGGATGTAATTAATGCTTCTAGCGCCTGTGCATCAGATGAGGCAGTGTATAAATCATTAACCTCATCCGCCAGTTTCTGCCAATGCTGCTGCGATTTGGCGGCTAGCTGCTCCAGCGCAGTCAAATCACCTGTTTCATGCCATTTATCATAAGCACTTAAATGCGCCGGTGCCAGGTGTTTACGCATAGCGGTCATATTACCAAAATAGAAATGAATAGAAGCAGCGTTGTTATTATTCAGCAAGGCAGGCAAGGTCGTTAGCGAATCTGCGAGATGATCTCTCAAGGCTCTTAACATAATCTCGGCTTGTGTTTGCCTGTAATGAGACAGCATATCATTCCAGTGTTCACCCAGGGCTTGCCCTGCCTTGACTTCACCAATTTCATGTTCAATCACATAGTTAATTTCGGCTTCGGTCATCTCTTCCAAAGCCGAGACAATATCGTTATCAAAGGGATAATACTGCATGGCGCGCGTCAAGGGGTTGTCCAGATTAGCAACGCGGGCATCATCAAGAATTTCCCAGATAACCCGCCTGAGGGATTCACGACGTATAAAAATATTATTTTCCTGTGCCATTGCCGCCGGTGCCGCCATATCGCGAGCATGCTCCTTACCTGAAATATACACCGTATATTCATCATGCTGGATACGTTCCTGCAAGTCAGCAACAAAAAAGTGCGGGCGACATCGAATACCCAACCCCGCGTTATAAACCAGATTTTCTTCCTCAAGTAGAGTATTGATGAGCGCATTATCAAAAGGCTCATAGGGCTGATCTTTTATGAGCAGGTCTTTATATTCCTGTTCTTCGACCTCATCCCATAAACCTTCCCGCTCGGTTAACCAATCACCTACATCATCCGTTGTTAGCAAGGTATTAAAATCAATACCCCTCTCCCAGCGGTACATTTCGCGCATTTTCAACAGGTAAACACATAAGGTGTAATCACCCGCATGGCGTGCATCTGCAATATGACAATTGTGTTGTACCGTTTCAATAATTTTCTGTGTATTAATAATATTCATGTTGCAATACTACCAAGAGTTGTGGATAAATTCGCTTTTCCCTACCAGTTAACTATAATTCTTCCACTTAAATCAATTTAGGCAATTAAGCATATGCGAATTCGTATTAAAACCAAGTGGAGCAAGGAAGAGCGCGATGTATCGGTAGAAGATGCCGTTGGCGTTTTGGCCTTTAATAGCTGGAAAATCGGCATGCAGACGTTGCTAGAAATTGAGAATGAAGACTTTCAAATAGACACCCAGATGCAACGCATTGAGGTGCTTGAGGAAATCATGGCCTTTATGATTCAGGCACTTGACCGTATTGTGCATGAAACGCTAAGTGATGAAGATCGCGCAACCCTTATTAGTCTTTACGCCAAAAAGCTGGCTGACCATGTGCAGGACAATGCGCGTGACTTTTCTGGGCCCGGCGATTATCGAACCCCTTTTATTGACAAGCTAAACAGACGCTTTGAAGAGTATTCCGTGACTAAATGGAATGACGAAAAAGATGAACCGGGCTTTTCCATGGGACGAGAATTTGGAACAAATATTGCCGATGTACTTGGGCCACATGATCGAAAATGGGCACTTGATTACATCCAGCAGGTGCTAATGCCCGAATTTTATGCGCTTTTTAAGAAAACGATCAAATCGGTTGGTCTGGTTGAAGATAAAATCAAGGATGTTGGCGAGGCAGAGTTGGATTCAAGGCATGTTTTATTAAGAGACAAGCCCGAATAAGGCTTGTTCTATAAGGCTTTAGATTGAAAAAAAGGCAAGCCGAGCTGAAAGCGAGACAATGTTGGAGCGTAGCGACAACTATACCCGTAAGGGTGCATTTACAAAATGCATAAAAAGGTGGGGGGTGTACTTTTTAGATCATATTTAATATCTCTAAAGTACACCCCCCACCTTTTTATGGCTTTTGTCTGATTTAACTGCCTTTTGCCCTAATAACCAGCATCTTTTGGGTAATAGCAGGCACTAAAAAAGCGGGACAGGCCCGCTTTTCAAGGTAATATCAAGATTGATAATTATTTAATCCAATCTTTATAACCTTCCATATTGTGCTCAGCACCATCGGCATAACCGGCTTCATAAGCTTCTGTTAAACGCTGCTCTTCACGCTCTGGGTTTACAAGATAACCACCCTGCCAGCCTTGAAGATACTCAGGATCAACGCCTGCTTTTTCCATTGTTACGACTGCATCGTAATATTCCTGGTTCATTGCCATTTCCTCTTAAATTCGGTAAAAAGATTAGTCTAAAATTATTAATGATGGGCAGTATACCCAAGTCAACGCAGTACTGAATATCCCTATAGGGGTAAGCTCATTAGAAAGTCATAAAATAGTAATAGGCAGCTCTGAATACACCCCCTACTTTTTTATAGCTTTTATTCGACTGCGCCTCAATACTGTCTCGCATTGCTCAACTTACTACTTAGTCTGCCCCAGGAATTTTGATGTTATTTATTGACAGCCATAAAAAAGCCCGCATTTCTGCGGGCAATACACTTATCTATTGGCTAATAAAAAACTAGCGTTTAGCATTCTCATTAGTGTTACCAAACTCATAGCCTACTGATAAACCAAACGCGGAGGCATCTCGGTCAAAAAAATCAGCTCCTAGTCGAACAAACATGCCTGACTTTTTTGGTTTCCATTGCAAGCCTGCTCCAAATGTTGTCTGGACAGTAGATTTCTTTTTAAACGGAACTACCGAAGAGCTCGCTGAGTTTTTGATTGCAGATAAGCCACCTTTTACATAAAAGTTAAGTTGTTTTTCAGGTGTTCTAAATAAATAACCTAGATGTAATGAAGGTACTTTATATGAAATACTTTCCTTGTTAGTGATCCCTGGGGCAATATTGCTTAATTCAGCTTCTCCCAAATCGGTATAACTCAGTTCTGCAAACCAGTGGGGCTTAAAGTGACGACCAACGCTAATAGTAAAGCCATTACTTTTATTATCAGACGTACTCCAGCCTCCTGCCTGCTTTTCAGGGTCTACTGTTGAGGATACAAATCCAACAGCAGCATAGTTACAGGGAGTAAACCCCCTATCCAGCACAAGCTGGGTAGAACATCTATTCTCTGTCTCTTGATCCTGTTTCATTTGCGTCGATGCTGTTACTTCCTGTGCTTGCAAATCACTGCTGACCGTCAGGCCTGACAAAGTGAACACAGCAACCAAAAGCATTGGCAACAGGTGTTTAACAACTTTCATCTTTCTAAACCTCTTATATCCTGCAAGCAACATTAACATCAGAATTCCCATCGGAGTAGTCGATCCCGAGCCGGTAACAGCTGTCTCAAGTGTTTCATTACTATCGCCACCTAAATCACCATGCTTTGAAACTCTATTATCTGCAACATCAGGAATACCGTCCTTATCCTGGTCTTCTATGTTGTCAATAGCGCCATCTTTATCGGCATCCAGTGCAAAATCAGGTGTACTATCAATATCATTAACGCCATCATTGTTACTATCAATTTCCTGGTAGTCAGGGATACCATCAGCATCGCTATCCTTCAGTTTAACAACACGCTTACCGTCTGAATCAAATAAGCCATCTTTGTTGTTATCTTGATGACCCGCTTCGATAACATCCAGAATACTATCGTTATCACTATCCAGATCACGATAATCCGGAACGTTATCACCATCGGTGTTAACTACTTTCGATTGTGGGCTTCCATAGGATGTCATATTACTATCAACCACATCCGGAACACCATCGTGATCACTATCAGTAATGTTATCGACCTTACCATTATGATCAGTATCTACGACAGCCGGATCTACTGTACCACCTTCAATCAAGTCAAAGATACCATCACCGTCTGAGTCAAGATCACGATAGTCTGCTTGTTTATCACCATCAGAATCTAGCGGTTGAATAATGTCACTTCCTACTGATGAATGTGTAGAGTCAATACTATCTGGCATTCCGTCGCCATCTTTATCATGGGTGATGTCATCAACAACACCATCATTGTTTTTATCAATAAGCTCTGGATCAAAACTGCCACTTTCTACCAAATCATTAATACCATCATTGTCGGCATCTAAATCCTGGAAGTCTGGGTACGAGTCACCATCTGTATCCACTGGCTTATCAACGACCCCATCATTATTAAAGTCCTGTCCTGCAGTTGACGTATCATCTGTTTCAATTGCATCAGCTAAACCATTAGCACCGACTGGAGCATCAATCACGCCATCATTATTACTGTCAAGGCTAGAAATCTGCCCAGATGTCAGGCCACCTTCCTGTAGATCAAGAATCCCATCGCCATCAGAATCAAGATCCAGTTCATCTGGAGTACCGTCACCATCTGTGTCACCACCATTTTGTGCACTTGCCTGTTCAACAAGATCAGGGATGCCATCATTATCATCATCTAAATCAATAGAATCAGGTATGCCATCTCCATCAAAATCAGAAGCACCTACGGTGACACTAACAGATACGGTAGTAGTATTACCTGATGAATCAGTAGTGCTTACTGTTAAGTTGCTTTTACCTTCAGGTAATGCATTTGAAGGATCACAACTCCATTTACCTTGTGAAACAGTGCCAGTACAAACCGTATTACCAGAATTATCTGTAACTGTTACAACACTACCATCTGGCTGATTACTTGTGCCTGTCAACGTTGGAGTGGTGTCATTTGTTGAAGTTATATCATCTGCTGTTACGACAGGATCTTTTTTACCTGTATCACCCGTCAACACCGTTACCGTTACAGAAACAGTCGTGGTATTACCACCTGAATCAGTCGTGCTTGCTGTCAGCGTATTTGTACCTTCCGGCAATGGATTTGCTGGTGTACAACCCCAGGTACCACCTGAAACAGTAGCTGTACAAACCGTATTACCATTGCTATCTGTAACTGTTACTGTACTACCATCTGGCTGATTAGTTGTGCCTGTCAAAGTCGGAGTACTATCACTGCCAGGCACTACATTATCAGCCGTTATAGTTGGTCCACCTGTATCAGTCGTTACAAGTACTGTTACGGGCACAAGAACGGTTGTAGTATTGCCAATTGAATCAGCTGTACTCACTGTTAGCATGGTAGTTCCATCGGGTAGTGGTGCTGTTGGTGTACAACTCCATAATCCACCTGAAACTACAGCAGTACAAATTAAGTTTCCAGCACTATCTGTTACCGTCACCGTGCTACCATCAGGCTGATCCGTAGTACCTGTCAAGGTCGGTGTATTATCTTCACTCGGCGTAACACTATTTGCTGTTAAAGCAGGACCATTTGTATCAACCGTAACGGTTATCGAAGTTGTCGCAGTGTTCCCGGCAGGGTCAGTTGTGCTAA
Organism: Thiotrichaceae bacterium; assembly: GCA_027083815.1. Lineage (GTDB taxonomy): Bacteria > Pseudomonadota > Gammaproteobacteria > Thiotrichales > Thiotrichaceae > Cocleimonas. Next base: position 2,451 of record JALWMR010000090.1, on the reverse strand, counting down.
CTGTCAGATTGTTCTCACCTTCTTGCAGTGGTTGCAAAGGAGTACAGCTCCACAGCCCACCAGAAACAACAGCAGTACAAACCGTTCCACCTGAGCTATCTGTTACCGTTACCGTACTACCATCAGGCTGATCCGTCGTTCCTGTTAATATTGGTGTCGTGTTATTACCAGTAGTAACTTCATTTGCCGTGATAACAGGACCTGTCGTATCAATATTTGCAACAAACGTTGTCGTTGCTGTATTACCTGCAGAATCAGTAGTAGTTGCCGTTAACGCGTTATCACCTTCTGATAATGGAGCAGATGGGTCACAATTCCATGCGCCTCCTGTAACCGTTGCGCTGCAGACAGTATCACCTGAAGCATCTGTGACAGTCACCGTGCTACCATCTGGCTGATCGGTAGTACCTGTTAACGCAGGTGTTGTATTGTTGGTTGGGCCTACATCCTCCGCCGTTAAGCCAGGGGCTGTCGTATCAACCGTCACTATTGCAGGAACACTGGTGGTATTACCCGATGTATCAGTTGTACTCACAGTTAATGTTGTATCACCTTCAGGTAATGGGTTAACTGGATCACAACTCCACTCTCCTGCTGACACAACGGCACTACAAACCGTGTCACCCGAGGCATCAGTAACCGTTACTGTACTACCATCTGGCTGATCAGTCGTACCGGCCAGTGTTGGTTTCGTATCGTTTGTCGGACCAACATTCTCTGCCGTTAAATTTGGATTAGCTGTATCAACCGTTACTGTTACAGGTGCTGTCGTTGTGTTTCCAGCTGGATCAGTGGTACTTGCAGTAAGCGCAGTCTCACCTTCCGGTAATGGGTTTGAAGGGTTACAACTCCACACTCCACCTGAAACCGTTGCAGAACATACTGTGTTGCCATCATTATCCAAAACCGTTACAGCACTACCATCAGGCTGATCTGTAGTACCGGTTAATGTTGGTGTTGTATCATTGGTTGGCCCTACATCTTCAGCAGTTAATGCTGGTGCAGTTACGTCAATCGTTGCCGTAAAGGGCGCTGTACTAACATTGCCTGCAACATCTGTTGTAGTGGCGACATAGTTTCCGGTTCCTTCTGGTAAATCTGTACCAGGAACACAGCTCCAGCTCCCACCAGTGGCATTTGCCGTACAAATGGTATTACCAGACGCATCTGTCACTGTTACAGTGCTACCATCAGGCTGATCTGTTGTACCTGTTAGTACAGGCGTAGCATCATTGGTTGGGCCAACATTATTTGCCGTGATTTCTGGCGCGGTACTGTCAATAGTAACGGACAACGGTGCTGTCGTAGTATTACCGGCTGTATCGCTTGTTGTCGCGGTAAGGTTATGAGTACCTTCAGGCAAATCTGTTACCGGATCACAACTCCACACACCACCAGCTGCCGTAGTAGTACAAACAGTATTACCCGAACCATCCGTTACGGTAACCGTACTTCCATCAGGTTGGTTAGTGGTACCTGTTAAGGTCGGTGTCGTATCATTCGTAGAACCTACATTCTCCGCTGTAAGTGTTGGCGCAACTGTATCTATAACCGCTGTGAATGTTGCTGAGATAGCGTTACCCGCATCATCAGCTGTAGTTGCAGTCAAATCATTAGCGCCTTCAGGCAATGGATTAAGTGGGTCGCAACTCCATGCTCCTCCTGCTACTGCGGCAGTACAGACAGTGTTACCCGAGCTATCAGTAATGGTCACCGTGCTACCATCAGGCTGATCGGTAGTACCCGTTAATGTTGGTGTTGTATCATTGGTTGGGCCAACATTATCTGCCGTTAAGCTTGGTGCTGCAGTATCAACCGTCACTACAAGCGGTGCTGTCGTTGTATTTCCTGCTGTATCCGTTGTTGAAGCAGTTAAGTTGTTATCCCCCTCAAGTAAATCACTCGCTGGTGTACACGTCCATGCACCCCCTGCAACAATGGCAGAACAAACAGGGTTGCCACTGCTATCAGTAATGGTAACCGTGCTGCCATCAGGCTGATCACTGGTACCCGTTAAAGGCGGTGTTGTATTATTGGTCGGGCCTGCATTATTGGCTGTCAATGCAGGTGCAGTGACATCAATAGTTGCTATTATTGGAGCAAAGCTTGTATTACCGGCAGGGTCTGTGGTACTTGCCGTAAGATGATTATCTCCCTCTGGTAAAGCAACAACAGGATCACAACTCCATTGACCAGCGGAAACAAGTGCCGAACAAACCGGGTTACCCGCGTTATCTGTAACGGTAACAGTGCTACCATCAGGTTGATTAGTCGTACCTGTTAAAGTAGGTGTTACATCATTAGTTGGTCCAACGTTATTACCTGTAATAGTTGGCGGTGTTGTGTCAACTGTTGCTGTGAGTGTATCGCTTATCGTATTACCCGCTGTATCTGTTGTACTGACGGTTAGTGTATTAGTGCCTTCTGGAAGTGGATTAGCTGGTGTACAAC
>JALWMR010000089.1 GCA_027083815.1 Thiotrichaceae bacterium | reverse complement strand
ATTAAAAGCAGTAGAAGCTAGTACTCCAACCACATTATATTGACGGATACAGCCAATTTAACGTGGTTGGAGTACTAAGATTAATTATTCAGACACGAAATAGTAAAACAGAAAGTACACCCCCCCACTTTTTTGCCATTTTGTCTAGAAAATGGCAAAAAAGTGGGGGGGTGTACTTTATAAAGATTAGTTTAGCTAATATTCCTTAAGACTATGAGCTACCTAGCAAAACATCACCGGTAAACCCTTGATTTTCAAGAATTCTACGTAACCGACGTAATGCTTCCATTTGAATTTGACGTACTCTCTCGCGAGTTAGGCCTAATTCCTCACCAACCTGAGCCAGGGTTGAATTATCATGACCATGTAGGCCAAAACGTCTTACAATAACTTCTTGTTGTTTTGGGTCCAGCTGATGCAACCAGCTTTCTACCGAATTTTGTACAGCTTTATCGTTAATCGCTTCATCTGGCTCTTGCTCGCTCTCCTCGGAGACAAAATCAACCAGCGGATTATTGCCTTCTTTGCCGATATTGATATCCAGGGAGCTTACTCGTTCGCCATAATTCAATAGCTTCTGTAATTTTTCAGCAGGCTTACCCAACGCTTCAGCAACCTCCGCAATGGTTGGTTCTATGCCGGTTTTCTGCGTCAGTTCACCCATTTTGCGATAATACTGGTTAATTTCTTTATTGATATGAATTGGCAGGCGTATGGTTCTTGATTGATTCATCAAGGCGCGTTCAATGTTTTGACGAATCCACCAGGTTGCATAAGTGGAAAAGCGAAAACCACGCTCTGGATCAAATTTTTCAACAGCATGAATCAAACCTAAATTACCTTCTTCAATCAGGTCAGGCAAAGGTAATCCTCGGTTCATATAACGGCGTGATATTTTCACGACCAGGCGCAAATTACACACGATCATTTTTTGACGCCCCAACGAATCACCCTGACGGGCAAGACGACCGTATTTAACTTCTTCTTCCGGGGTCAATAATGGTGAAAACTCTATCTCTTTGAGATAGATTTGAATGGCATCCAGTTCCTTTCGTGAGACTCGTTTTGATTTGGGCGCAATTTTGGCAAGCTCTTCTTTTGTTAATGGGGTAGTCGTTGCTTTTTCTGACTGCCAGAAAGAACTTATTGTTTGCGTTTTTGCTGGCTCCTTTTTAGTGGAGTCATCAGTTTTAGCGGAATCAAAAACAGGAACATCAACGGGGGCTGATTGTTCAGTATGCATAGATCACTCTCCAATAGTGTCTATCAATAGTTGAGTGAGCTTCATTATTATATGTTTAAACAAAGATGTCTAAACAATGGGGGAAAGCTTCAATCTACTATCTTTGGTGGTTAATATGTTAAAGCACTATATGCTATATAAAGGGGTTTAGTACTTTAACCTCGTGATTCTCATAACTTTTACGCAAGAATCATTTCTTGTTGTGGTTCGACATTAGCATAATAAATGCCTCTCTATCTACCACTTTAGCCATATTTCCATGAGAATATTTTATAGCCACTATTGAATATATTACTATCCCGAAGTGGTAGGCCAATGAATATTGCCATGTACGTTATGAAAGCTCTGATTTAATACAACTGAGAAACTAGAAACAATCCGTAAAAATACCTAATTACCTAAATTACACTTACATTTCTGGCAGGCTACTAAGGTGCCAAATATTTCTTTAAACGATTAACAACATCCTCTAGCTGGTTTAACCCAGTTGTGTAGGCGAAACGCACATGCTTGTCTGGCTCATTACTGCCAAAGTCCTGCCCTGGAGTAATAGCAACGCCTGTTTTTTCAAGTATTTCTGAAGCAAGTTTCATACTATTATTCGAAAAAGTCTGGCTGTTTGCATAGAGATAAAAAGCACCGTCTGGTGTAGCCGGAATTTTAAAGCCCAGTTCTTTTAGCGCGGGCAATAAAAAATCACGACGCTTCTGAAAAGCAGCCTTCCGTTGCTCCATAATATCAATACTTTCCCTGTCGAAAGCAGCAATGGCAGCATATTGTGAGGGTGTAGGCGCACACAAAAAAATATTCTGGGCAAGCCGATCCAACGCCTCCATATAGCGCTCTGGTGCTACAACCCAACCTAGTCGCCAACCGGTCATGCCAAAGTATTTGGAGAAACTATTAATAACAAATAAATTCTGGTGATTTTCCAGCGATAGCGCGGTGTCTGTTTTAGCGCCGTAAGTTAGGCCGTGATAAATTTCATCAACAATAAAAGCAGCAGGGTGTTCCTCTTCTGCCTGCAGATTGATAAATTGAGCATACTCCTTTAAAGCATCAAGGTTCAAAATAGAGCCTGTCGGATTAGCCGGGGAAGCCAGCATCAGAATACGTGTTTTTTCTGACCAATGCTGCTTGATGCTATCCAGAGTCGGCTGAAAATTATTATCCGCATCAACATTCAAAGCAACGGGTAACGCATTAAAAAGGCTCACATAATGACGATTACAAGGGTAACCTGGGTCAGGCAATAAAACCTCATCGCCAGAATTTAGTAGCGCAGCTAATACCAGTTGCAAACCACCCGTTGCCCCCGGCGTAATGATAATCCGCTGCGGTGAGATATTAACCCCGTAGCGCGATTGATAAAAAGAAGCAATTTTTTTACGTAGCGGCATAATGCCCATCGCCGGTGTATATTTTGTCATGCCTTTTGCCAGCGCCTGGTTGGCTGCCCGTATAATTGGCTCTGGTGTTGCAAAATCAGGTTCACCCACTTCCATATGGATGATGCTGCGCCCTTCTTTCTCTAGTTGTTTGGCTCGCTGTAACACTTTCATCACATGAAAATGCTCAATGTGTTCCATTTTTTTAGCTAGATTTAACATCTTATACAGCCTTATATCTATAATCTTGCCGGATGGGGTGTTAGCATTCCCAACATGAAGAAAATGATTAAACTTATCACCTTTATTTTGTTCTGTGTAAATTTTTTAAATACCGCACAGGCTTTTCCGCGAAATAGTTTAAAGCCTGGCGGTGTCGCCATCATTGCCGTCTCTCCAGAAAATAAGCACAAACCATACGTAACATACAAAAAAGATCCCGTTGCTCTTATAAAAGGTAAACACAACTGGCTGGCTATTGTCGGTATTTCCCTAAAAGCAAAACCAGGAACGCATCGTTTACTCATCAAAGAGAAGAATCAACAAACGCATTATAAAAGCTTTCAGGTAAAACGGTTTAATTACAGAACGCAGCGTTTAACCATTCGCAATAAAAACAAGGTCAATCCAAATCGAAAGTCACAAAAAAGAATTGAGCGAGAGTTCTTTCTTAAGAAAAAACTAAGGAAGACATTCTCAAATACCCCTCCTCACCTTAACTTTATCCGCCCTACATCAGGACGAGATAGCGGTCGCTTTGGCTTAAGGCGAATTCTCAATAAACAAAAAAGAAACCCACACAGTGGTATGGACATCGCCGCCCCAAAAGGTCGTCTTGTTAAAGCAGCCGAGGCAGGCCGGGTAATTTATACAGGTAACTTATTTTTTACCGGCAATGTCATCTATCTGGATCATGGAAACGGGCTGCTCAGCCTTTATGCTCATCTAAGCAAAATCAATGTAAAGAAGAATCAACAAGTAAAAAAAGGTCAGATTATCGGCAAGGTAGGTAAAACAGGAAGAGCAACTGGCGCACATTTACACTGGTCAGTTTACCTTAACGGAAATGCGGTAGACCCCTCTCTTTTTCTAAAAAAGGCCAATAAGTAAAATTTATCCTAATTACCGCCACTTTTTAAGCGATTGATATTTATTGTTTTTTTCTAATTATCAGAAAATATTTGACTAATTTTTTACCCGTTCAGCTTCGATTCAGGCACATTAACGTATTCTATTTAACAACTTCAGCAGGAAGTCACTTTTCAAAGGGGTTTGTGTGTGGCTTTTGTTGATTGAGGAAGTTCCTGGACTCCTAAAAATAATAATACGGGTCAGGTAACAATCTGACCTATTAAGGGTTTCCTCTTTTAACCGCTGAAAATTGTCACCGTACCATGGATCGGCCAATTTATTGGGGAGCTGATTTTTGGGCTAACACGATGACTGCTATCAAATTTACGGGGGTATTGTTGATAGCAGCGGAGAGCAATCTCTGCCAAAAAAGCGAGCCTAAGGCTCGCTTTTTTGTGCGTGTGATATTTAATTAAAGCTTTAGGGCAATAAACAATCTAAGCATTTAGTCAAAAAAACACCCCCCACCTTTTTCGACATTTTGTTGCATAACTGTAAAAAATTCCTGTGGTAAACTATATCGTTCTTTTTGGGGGCATGGTAACCGGACTTTTTTTGACACCATGCTCAACAGCCATCACGGCTGCCGTAATTCTGGAGCTAATATTTAATTTTCTTAAAATAGCCTTAACATGCAATTTAACGGTTCCATCCGATATGCCCAGGTTGCGAGCAATCACTTTATTACTTTGCCCCTCGGCCAATAACGTTAAAATCTCAAACTCTCTAGGTGTCAACACGGCGAAAGGGTCTTCCTTCTCTTCTTCTTTACTTTGATTATCACCCTGAACTGCACTGGCCAGTACCGGTGCTAGATCAGGGGCAACCACAGTTTTACCCGAAATAATATCGCGCAATGCTACAACCAGATCATCCGGCTCCATATCTTTTAGCAAATAACCCTGAGCACCATTTCGTAAAGCGCCCACTAAATCATTTTCATCGCTACTGGTTGTCAACATGGCAACGGGCAAGTTGGGGTGCTCTTCTTTAAGCTTTTTTAACACGCTAATGCCATCCATTTGCGGCATACGCATATCCAGTAACACAATATCCAGGTCTTCCTTAGCAGCCAGTTGAAGTCCTTCCGGGCCACTTCCCACAGCTGCCACCACATCAATCTTGCGACGCGTTAACAAGTCGCAAAGTCCTGCACGAAACAAAGTGTGATCATCAATTAGTAGGATTTTTTCATTCATAGTTATATTGGGACTGTATTTTGCTTCAAATGTATTGTTGAATCACCGAGAGTCACACCGCTATCCTCGACAGAAGCATCAAAACTAAGTTGTACCAGTGTACCCTCACCTTCATCAGATTCAAACAGTATTTCACCATTTATTCGTTCGGCACGCTCCTTCATTACTGATAAGCCGATGTGTTCTCCCGTTTCCTGATTTGGTGCAGAACGGTCTACCGATAAACCTATGCCATCATCTTCGACCAGAACACTGCAATGTCCTTCTTTGGTGCTGCTCATAAGAATGCGAACATTTTCAGCATTAGCGTGCTTTTTAATATTGGCCAGGGCCTCTTGCACAATGCGCACGACCTCAATTTCTTTATCTCTTGGCAAGTTTTCCAAATCCCAATTATGGTAGAAAAACACATCCAAATCGGTTTCTTGTCGAAAACGCTCAGTTAAGCGTTCAACAGAGCGAACCACACCTTTGCCATCAATTGGCGCTCTAAAGTGAGTAATTAAACTGCGTAATTCAGCATATGCATCATCAATGGTGTTTTCCAGACCTTCCAGTTCATGCCAAATAACTTCTTCATTACCCTGATTCATTGAATCATCAAATAAGCGTACTTTAAAGCGCAAGCTGGCCAAAGTTTGAGCCAGTGAGTCATGTAGCTCATGCGCCATACGGGTACGCTCTTCAATAATAGACAGTACACGAGCATCTTCTTCTACGCCCGCTTTTTCAATGGCCATACCCAGATGTTGACCAATACTGACCAATAACTCATGCTCACCTTCCAGAAAATCCTGCTCACTCCGGTGAACAAACAAATTATAGACGCCCAGAGTTTTGCCTCGATACTGAAGCGGGATAGCCAGCATCTCCACATCCTCATCACTTTCAAAAAAATTACTGCCAACGATCAAGCCACATTGTTTTACTCCCGAGCTAACCATGACATTAACGTCATCCAATGCCTTGCCGCAAAGGCAATCCGGGGCTGGTAAGGTGTCTTCAAGTTTAATAATCTCATCACTTAGACCAATACTAGCGACCAGACGCATCTCATTATTTTTATCAAGTAGACGAACAGTTGCCGCTTTTGCATCCACAACATTTGTCAAAGTATGCAAAAAACGTTGCAGCAGATCTTCGAGGTTGTGTGATTTATTAATGCAGGATGCGACATCATAAAGCACACTTAAATAGTATTTCTTTTGTTCTATATGTCTGGCCTGGCGGGATAAACGCTGCTTTTGTAGCGCCGCCAGCTTTTCATAATCACCCGCTATGGTGTTTATATGCTCGCGAATACCCCGGGAAGGACAGCGTTCAACTCGAATCGGCATACGTGTCGCTAAATCACCGCTGAGTAACTGATTCGCCCACACTGACAGATCATTGCTAAAACGGCTAAATTGTTTCCACATCCACGTCAATAGCAGCAAAACTCCGCCACCTGCCACCAACCATAATACAGTCATTACGGGGGCTAACCAGGTTGGTACTTCATCTGAAGATATTGCCCAAAAATAGGTTGCACCGATACCAATAAAAAGCGCAAACAGCAACGATAAAACCAGACGAGCACCCCATGGAAACTTAATCATGGGTTCTGTCAGCTTATTATTTGCATCCATTGCACTTTTTTCTGGAGGGAGTTTCTCTACATCTACCTCATCTTTATTACCCCCCTGTAGCCGCCCAGAAATTTCTTCCTGGACTACTTCTAAAGGAATTTTAATGCCTGGTAGATGTGACATGCTGTGAACTTTATTCCTCTACAGGGGGTTTATAGTTTGGATCATTTGGATTCAGAAAAATAATTTCATTTTTACCGTCAATCTCAACAAAATCCATGGTCATACCTGTAAGCAAAGGAATTGAGGCTGCATCAACTACCAGTTCAATACCCTTTTCGGTAAAGGTCTTATCGCCTGGATGAGTATGATCGTCAAAACCCATATTGTAATGAAATGAACCATCTGGCATCACTTTAATGGCAATTCTTAAAGGCAATGGGTCACTACCCATTTGCTCTAATGAAATGGCTACTTGTTTTGCTGCTGCGTCTGAAATCTTAATCATTGTGATTACGTCCTTCCTTTTTCTTTTTTCGTACAAATTCTACAAAACGTCGCGCCCAGTGAAAACGATCGGTATCGCGCATATGCGCATAGTTTGCCAGCAAATTTTTATAAACCCAACCATCTTTACCGCCTGTTATTCCAACACCTCGATGTACCTTATAGGCAAAACGACCCTTTTCTTCCAGAATGCTCGTTAGGTCAGTCTTTTCATTGTTCGGATCACTGACAAGTTGAGAGTAATGAAACTCATGAGCATGAATCAGTAATGGTCTGGTTAATTGATCTCCAGCACCTTCAGTATACTCATCATCACACGCTACAAACTTGTTCCAGGGCATTGCTGCAGTTTCTTCAAGCTTAACATAACCTCTGCCCTGTGGCTTTTTATACATGTGCGCTTGTGCCGGAATAATACCAACCATCCTGGAAGATTGCCCATTCCAGTGTAAAGATTGTGACAAATACATTAAACCACCGCACTCAGCATAAGTAGGCAAACCTGCTTCTATTGCCTGTCGAATGCTTTCACGCATGGATTTATTGGACTCCAAATCAGCCATATGCGTTTCAGGAAAACCACCACCAATAAACAAACCATCCAGATCATCGGGTAGCCTCTTATCGCTTAGTGTATTGATCGGAACCAATGTTGTTCCAGCTTGTTCCAGTGCCAGTTTATCACTCGCATAATAAAAGCCAAATGCAGAATCCTGACAAATTCCAAGTTTAATATCTTGTTTACTTTTATTGATCTTGAGCGTCTCAGATTGCGTGGGATTCTCATCAAAAACCAGTGCCGGGGCAGAATTGGCAATTTCAATTATACGAGACAAATCAACCGATTCAGCAACCAGTTTTTTGATGGCATCAATTTTCTCTAAAGCGCCCTGCCCTTCATTAACCGGCTTTAAACCGAGATGCCGCTCATCCAGCTCCATCAGCACATTACGCTTCACAACGCCCAATACCGGAATATCAGTATATTCCTCCGTTACGGCACGCAGCTTGGCTTCATGACGACCGCCTACCGACATATTATAGATTACGCCAGCAATATTAATATCAGAGTCAAATTGCTGATAACCCAGCAATAAAGGCGCCACCCCTCGGGTAATCCCTTGTGAATCAATAACCAAAACTACCGGAGTTTGTGTCAGCTTGGCCAATGCAGCATTGCTGTCAGATCCATCCAGCGCTACCCCATCATATAAGCCCAGATTACCCTCAATTAAGCTCATATCGGCATCTTGTCCATAGCTTGCCAGCGCACTTAAAATGCCATCATCAGACATCGTGTTAAAGTCAAGATTATGACAAGAACGTCCGCCCGCTGCCTGCGACAGCCAGAGCGGGTCAATATAATCTGGCCCTTTCTTAAAGGTTTGAATGTCTAAACCTTGTTTATTAAGTGCAGCAGATAAGCCAATGGATAAAGTCGTCTTTCCAGACGATTTGTGTGCGGCTGATATATATATTCGTGGCAAAGGAAACAAAAACTGCGAAAAAGGCATGACTAGGCAGGTAATTAGTTAATTAAAATACTATTAAAGCACACCCCCCCACTTTTTTGCCATTTTGTTGTAACACTAATTATGAGAGACCTTTGCACGAGAGATATGGCGGATAAAAATTGCTTAAATTCCCCTGTTTTTTCGTATATTTTCGGTCAATAGCCCTGCTATTCCCCTCAAATCTACAAAAAACCAGGAAAATTACGCTAATTTTTCTATCGACATACTCTCATGCAAAGGTCTCTATGTGAAGTATTTTTAAATAACTCAGATCAGCAAGCTACTTTAACTCTGTTAATGCCTCACCTTCAAACTCAATACCCGCCCAGCCATTGTCCATAAAATTACGAATATTCTGATGATCGTCACCAGCGGGATTTGCCAGCACATCACGATAGTATTGCCCAAAACAGCTTAGTACTTGTTGCTCGTTTAACTGATGAATCCTGGCAAAGGAAAATAGCTTACAAGAACCCGAGTTTTGCCCTGCCTCATTATATAAGTCACCGTTTTTAAAGGCAGTTTCCTTAAAATCATAATTGCGATCAATAAGCTCTATCAGTTCATTAAAATCAATTTCATCCGCTCTGTTATTGAGCTTCTCCAGAAAATCTTCCTGTGTCATGTGCTAAACCTAATACTTAAAAATAACATTGTCTCATGATACTAATTTACTGCATACTCTCTCGCCTAAAAAATAATATTGGGGCAATAATCCATGTGGTTTAAAAACTTATACCTGTTCAAATTTGAAAAAGACTTCAGCTTAAACGCACAACAATTACATGATGAACTAAGCAAAAAACCCTTTGCGCCCTGCTCGGCTACACAGCGTGAAAGCATGGGCTGGGTAGCGCCTTTGGGCAATAATACAAGCTCACTGACACACGCCGCTAATAACTATATATTGCTGACCATGGCACGACAGGAGCGCCTGTTACCTGCCGCTGTCATTAAAGAAACACTACAGGAAAAAGTAGAAGACATCGAAGCACAGGATAGTCGCAAAGTCAGCGCCCGAGAGAAAAAAGAGTTACGTGAAGATATAGAGCACGAATTATTACCTCGCGCGTTTACCCGCACTCAAAAAATTGATGCCTGGATTGACCCTAAAAATGGCTGGCTTATTCTTAACACGCCCTCTGCACCACGCGCTGAAGTCTTTACTAAACTGTTGCGTAAAACGCTGGGTAGCCTTCCTGTGACCTTGCCTGAATCAGAGGTTTCACCCGCAACAGCGATGACACAATGGCTAAGCAGCCATAAACCACCTTCACCTTTTGTGCTGGGTTATGAATGCGAATTAAAAAATCAGGGGGAAGATAAAGGCAGCGTCTCCTTTAAACAGCATGACCTGACGCTTGATGAAGTTCAAACCACCCTAAATGCAGGTAAATACGCTGCAAAATTGGCTCTGGAATGGGACGAAAAAATCAGCTTTGTATTAAGCGAAGACCTACAAATCAAAAAACTTAAATTTCTTGATGTACTCGAAGAGCAACTAAAAGACAATGACCCACAAACCCATGAGGAGCACCTTGATATAGAATTTAGCTTAATGACAGGAGAGGTTGCAGGGCTTTTAAATGACTTGATGAAGGCATTAAATTAAAAATACCGCTAAAATGGGGGGAAATATCATTCCACAATGGGGAAGTGACGCTCAACCAACGTATGTAAAGCACTCACCGCTTCATTTAAAGCTATTTTAATGATTCAAAAAGTACACCCCCGTACTTTTTAAGCGTTTTCTGGCATCAACCTAAACATTAAACCTGAAGTGAACCACATCACCTTCTTGTAAAATATAGTCTTTGCCTTCTAGTCGCCACTTGCCTGCATCTTTAGCGCCTTGCTCGCCCTTGTATTTGATAAAATCATCGTAAGCTATGACTTCTGCACGAATAAAGCCACGCTCAAAGTCGGTATGTATTTTACCGGCGCCATTGGGTGCGGTAGCACCTTCTTGTACCGTCCAGGCACGCACTTCTTTTACACCCGCCGTAAAAAATGTTTGTAAGTTAAGCAGTTGATAACCGGCATTGATAACACGATTTAAGCCAGGCTCAGTCAAGCCCATTTCTGCCAAAAATTCATTACGCTCATCATCTTCTAACGTTGACATTTCAGCCTCCATCGCTGCGCTTACGGCAACCACTTCAGCATTCTCTTTTTTGGCAACTTCGTTTACCGCATCAAGATAAGGGTTATTCTCAAAGCCATCTTCGGCGACATTCGCCACAAACAAAATTGGCTTTATAGTGATTAACTGCAGTTCTCTAACAGCCAGTTTTTCCTCTGTATCCAAACCTAACGAACGGGCTGAATGCCCCTCTGCCAGATGCGCCTGAATTCTTTCATAGATAGCCAGTTGTGCTTTCGCCTCTTTATTACCCGAACGGGACGCTTTGGTTGCCCGCACAACGGCTTTCTCAATAGAGTCTAAATCGGCAAGCGCCAGCTCAGTATTAATGGTTTCAATATCAGACAATGGATCAATTTTTCCATCCACATGCACTACATCATCATCATCAAAACAGCGAACCACCTGGGCTATCGCATCGGTTTCCCGAATATGGGATAAAAATTTATTGCCCAGCCCTTCACCCGATGCAGCACCTTCAACCAGGCCGGCTATATCAACAAATTCCATCGTAGTTGGCAGACAACGCTCTGGTTGTACAATTTCGGCAAGCTCATCCATGCGAGGATCGGGTACGGGAACAATGCCCACATTGGGTTCAATGGTACAAAACGGATAATTTTCGGCCGCTATACCTGCTTTGGTTAATGCATTAAAGAGAGTTGATTTACCTACGTTTGGAAGACCAACAATACCGCACTTAAAACCCATAATACTTTCCTTAAACCTAACATTATCCCCTGTTATCCGGAGTAAAACACGAATTCAGGTTAAAAAAGGGAGTGTAAAAGTACACCCCCCTACTTTTTACGGCTTTTCTAGAAAGCCGTTGAAATTCTACCTGGACGACACGGTACTGCGTTAAAATAGGCCTCAAAATGCTCATTTACTCCAGTAAACTGCGCTTTTTCGGTCGATTTTTCCTTGTCTCGCACTCGCTTAAGCGAATTTCAACAACCTGCCAGGAATAGACTGATAAAACCAGATAAAATTAACCCGATTTTACTTGATCTGTTCCTTCTTAAGCCGCTCTCTTAAGGCACTCTCTGGATAGTTCTTCGACCAGCCATCGCCTCGCCCCGATAGGGTTTAAGCTGTAACTCGGCTACCCGATTTATCACGGGTGAGCCCAAAAAACTAATCCGTATGCAATTTGTTCATTGCCTTTTGCAGATCACCCTTAACAATCAGGTCTATTGAATCAAGTGCCTTATCAATTGCACACTGAATGGCAATTTCATCATTCTGATTAGGCCGCGACAAAACATAATCAGCAACTTTATTGCGGTCGCCTGGGTGCCCAATTCCAAAACGCAAACGATGATAATCTTTACTGATTTGAGCATGCAAATCACGCAAACCATTATGACCGCCATGACCTCCAGCAGTTTTAAAGCGAACCGTGCCAGCTGGCAAGTCTAACTCATCATAAGCAACCAGAATTTGCCGGGCTGGAATTTTATAGAAAGAGGCCAGTTGCTGCGCTGCCAAACCACTCCGGTTCATAAACGTCATTGGCTTAAGCAACCAAACTGACTGACCCTCTATCGTCGCCTTAGTAATCTCACCTGAAAACCTGGACTCTGTTTTAAAATTGGCAGAGTAGCGATTTGCAAGCGCGTCAATAAACCAAAACCCGGCATTGTGCCGGGTTTTGGAATACTTCTCGCCCGGATTACCCAGACCTATAATTAGCTTGATTGAGTCAGACACAGTTTACTCAGCGTCTGCTTCTCCAGCATCATCTGAGCCACTTTCTTCTTCAGTTCCAGCGTCAGCTTCCTCTTCTTCTGTAGAAACAGCTTTTGGCGCCACAATAGAAACAATCGGCTGGTCATGATCTTCACCATAAGATAGCTGCGTCGAAACAACACCCTCAGGAAGTTTAATACTGGATAAGTGTAACGATTCGCCTAAATCCAGATCAATCAAATCTACCTCAATAAACTCAGGGAGGTTACCCGGCAAACAACTCACTTCAATATCAACTGCATTACGGATAACCTGACCACCGCCCATCTTGACACCTTTGGCGATATCTTCATTAATATAGTGAAGCGGTAAAACAACCGTCATTTCAACATCATCTCTTACGCGCTGTAAATCAACGTGTAATACAAAGGGTTTAGCCGGGTGACGTTGTAAATCACGTAAAAACACTTTTTGTGTCTTACCTTCAAGCGTTAAATCAATAATGGCTGCATAAAACGCTTCTTCCTGAAGGTTACGCATTAATTGATTTTCTTTCAGTGTTAAAGACCAGGCCGGACGACCTGCTCCGTATAATACTGCAGGGATTTTATGCTCACGACGTAGGCGGCGGCTCGCACCTTTACCCAAGTCTTCGCGCATTTCTGCATCTAATTTATAAGTAGTTGACATAATTGTCTCCAAAAAACAAAAGAGCGTTGGAATTATTTCCTGCTCTAAAATAAAAATGCAAAACCCGCGACCAAGTTTTGCACGTCATAAATCGTAAGCAATCAAGTGCTTACGACATAATTCTCAAATTACTCTTGCACCACATGAGCAAACAAATCACTAACCGATTCTTCAAGGTTAATACGAGAAATCGTATCAGCCAGAATATCGGCCACAGAAAGCTGGCGAATTTTAGCACATTTTTTGGCTTTATCACTCAATGGAATTGAATTTGTTATAACAACTTCATCCAGCTCTGACTGGTTAATATTATCAATCGCAGGGCCTGAAAACACCGGATGCGTTGCATAGGCAATAACGCGGGTTGCGCCATGTTCTTTTAAGGCTGTGGCAGCGTGACATAATGTACCCGCAGTATCGACTAGGTCATCAATCAATACACAGGTTTTATCCTTAACATCTCCAATAATATGCATCACCGCAGAAACATTTGGCTCAGGCCGGCGCTTATCAATAATAGCCAAGCCAGGATCATTGAGGCTTTTGGTCATTGCCCTGGCACGTACAACACCGCCGACATCGGGCGATACAATCACCAAATTGTCGTAACTTTTTTCTTTTATATCACGCAATAGCACCGCCGAGGCATAAATATTATCAACCGGCAGATCAAAGAAGCCCTGAATTTGATCGGAGTGCAAATCTATAGTCAATATCCTGTCTACACGGCTCGTGGATAACATATCTGCCACTAATTTTGCTGATATGGGAACACGACGAGAGCGAACTCGACGATCTTGTCGAGCATAACCATAATAAGGAATAACAGCTGTGATTCGGCCTGATGAAGCTCGATACAAAGCATCAACCATTATTAATAACTCCATTAAGTTATCATTGGTTGGCGCACAGGTGGGTTGAATCACAAAAACATCTTTACCGCGAACATTTTCCAGAATCTCAACATGAGATTCACCATCACTAAACCGTGTAACGGTACATTTACCTAACTGAACGTCTAGTAATTCAGAGACTTCCCGAGCGAGTTCCGGGTTGGCGTTTCCGGTGAAAACCATCATCCTGTCTAGGTCTGACATGATCGATCTCTTTAGAGTGATAAAGGAGATAAAATTTGGCGTGTTATGTTAATTATCATTTAAAAACATAACACGCCAATTATAATATGGCTGGGGCGGTAGGACTCGAACCTACGCATGCTGAGATCAAAACCCAGAGCCTTACCACTTGGCGACGCCCCAAAAACTTCTTTTTAAATCAAGGCTAATAATGGTGATTGATTAACACCCTTTGCAACAAATCCTTGCCACTTATTAGGTAGTTTCTCTAACACCTGATTAGCATCTTCTTCACACCCAAAGGATGCAAACAAACAACTTCCAGTACCTGTTAAACGTGCTTCTGAAAACTGAGATAACCAATCCAAAGCTGCTGCGATGGGTGGGTACTGTTCTCTTACAACAGGCTCAAAAACATTCGAAAGCTGACTAAAATCATTGCCTTTCAGAAAGCGCGCTATTTTGATCGGTTCACAATCGCGTGTCAATGCCTGATCGTTAAAAATTTCAGCCGTTGATACAGATATTTTAGGATAAATGACCAAAAACCAGTTTTCAGGTAAATTTATTGGTGTTATCTGTTCACCAACGCCCTCTGCCCACGCTGAATAACCATGGATAAAAACAGGCACATCAGCACCTAGTTCTAAACCCAGAGCCGCTAGTTGTGACAACTTTAGCTGACATCCCCATATCTTATTTAGCCCAAGCATAACAGTAGCAGCATCAGAGCTTCCGCCGCCAATTCCACCGCCAATAGGCAATATTTTCTCAATGGATATATCAACCCCCCAAGGGAGCTTTACATGCTGTTTTAAGAGCCGGGCAGCGCGCATGCAAAGATCAGATTCTTCGGGGACACTTTCAAGACCCTTTAATCTGCGTATTCGTCCGCTATCATTTCGCTTCAGTGTAATTCGATCGGCAAAATCCAACAACTGAAAAACAGTTTGTAGATTATGATAGCCATCATCTCTCCGTCCTGTTATATGCAGAAAGAGATTAAGCTTTGCTGGCGCTGGCAGAATAAGCTTTATGGTATTATACCTTGTCAAAAAACATTAACAGAAAAACAGCAAATATTAGAAGGTATCATACACCCTGCCACTGTTTTGCTATCATTTTTAAATACACACTATCTTTATCACGTGTAATCACCACTTTGCGTGGCATCACATTGTATGCACCACTAAGATAATTCGAATAACTAATTTTCCATCCCGCTTGATGGATACTTACAGGACGCCCCTTTGCATCTAAAACAAGATTATCAATTTTATATAAGGGAGAAGTCAAACCTCGCACCCAGTGTTGCATCCCTTTTAAAGGCAGAATAACACCCGATTGACGTTTAAGCAGCCGCTCTTCATCAGTATCCCGATAGACCCGTCCATTATCAGATAACAAAGATATCGTTTGTTTATTACGTGACAGCTTGGCAACAACAGCCCCCGTCACCGGATTATTAATCTGCATCACATACATTTGTGGATTTTTTTGCGCCCAATTTAAACCAAATGTCCAATGGTCATCACGAAAACGTAATGCTATCCGGCTCTTTAGATTCCATGATGGCTTACGAGCTAAATAATGCTGACGTTGTCGCCAAAAGGATTCTTTGCTTACTCCTGGCGGTTTGACCGTACTTACCCCCTGGTCAGGTCGCTGTGTAGAAAATTTTGTACAAGCTGTAGCACCGAATAAAAAACTCAGCACCAGCAATACTATAGTCAAGTTCTTAACATTCAAAATATGTTCCTTTGCTTATAAAACATACAAATTGTAGATAATATCAAACTTTAGAGCACGAATTGATTTTTAGTTCAATTATATATAAAGGAGAACCAGATTAGCACTTGCTTAAGACCAGGCAGGAAGAATACGATTGATAACAAAGACTTAGGCGTTAGTAGAGTTTACGTAAAATTACTGATGAAAAAGTGCGATTCTTAGGCTACCCTCATATGTGTAAACTGATAATCACTGATGATTAATACTACCCTGTAATAAATTCAAAAAGAGGATGGAATAGATGGAAAGACGTGACGTACTAAAAGGCGCACTTGGTGGAGCGGCGGCGGTTGCTGCGACAACAGTAGCTGCACCGGCAATCGCTGCCAAACACGAAAAGAAAATGAAAATCAATATGGTTTCCACCTGGCCTAGAGACTTCCCAGGCCTGGGTACAGGTGCACAACGTTTTGTTGACAGGGTCAATAAAATGAGTGGTGGCAGCATGGAAATCAAATACTATGCCGCTGGCGAGCGCGTTAAAGCATTTGATTCATTTGATGAAGTAGCCTCTGGTAACTCACAGATATATCATGGTGCTGAATATTACTGGAAGGGTAAGCATCCCGGATACGCTTATTTCACATCTGTTCCTTTTGGACTAACTTACACAGAAATGAACGCATGGATTCGTTTTGGTGGCGGTCAGGAGCTCTGGGATAAACTGGCAGGAAAATTCGGCCTAAAAGGTTTAATGTGCGGTAACACAGGTGTGCAAATGGGTGGCTGGTTCCGTAAAGAAATGAACTCTCCCGAAGATTTTAAAGGCCTTAAAATGCGTATCCCCGGCTTAGGTGGCGACGTTTTGTCCAAGCTTGGCGCTTCCCCTGTAACTCTCCCTGGCGGCCAAATTTATGAAAACCTGACCTCAGGTTCGATTGATGCAACTGAGTGGGTAGGCCCCTGGAATGATAAGATCATGAAGTTCTATGAAGCCGCCAAATATTACTACTACCCTGGTATGCACGAGCCAGGAGCCATGCTTGCCATAGGTATGAATAAAAAGTGGTGGGATGGCCTTACACCAGCTCAACAAGGTATTATTGAAGCCGCCGCATCAGCGGAAAATGATGTCATGATGGCAGAATACAATGCTAAAAATGGTGAGGCTTTAGCATCCTTAATTAAAGAGCATGGCGTTAAGCTACGTCGTTTTAGTGATGAAATCTATGATGCCTTCGGCGAAGCAGCTGATAAAGTCTTTGAAGATGTTAAAAAGCATAGCCCACTTGCCAAAGAAATTCACGAAAGCTTTGAAGCTGCTCGTGCAAATGTCGGCAGCTGGGCAAAAATTTCTGATCAGGCTTACGTACAACAACGTAACCGTGTGCTTGGACTATAATCAAATTTTAATCAACTAGACTAACAAGTATCAAATATTATTAACGGAACCGTCAAGGTTCCGTTAATATGTACGCCTTGCCAATCTTGTTAAAATTAATCAGTAAAAAGCACTTTTGCATAGCTTATTTTCTCATTGAAATAGGTTAAGCAAAATTTCTTTTAATTAACAACGGGTTTCTAAGTCAAAGAATGAATGCAGCCACAGGGACTCTCTCTCAAAACAATTCAACATCCTATCAATCCCACTTTTTAATGCGACTGTTTGCCAGTTTTCTCGCGGCAACGGTATTGTTATATCTTGCCAGTCGTTTTCTAATTTATTGGTATGACTGGCCCGATTTAAGCACAGTCATTGCATCATTTTTTAATCCTGACTCAACATTAGAAAGTACTCAAAAAACCAAAGGAATACTGCTTTTAGCAATGTATGCTGCAAGCTTTTTAATCCTTGCCTTCTTGATTAAAAGAAAACCCAATTCTCTGAGCGGTGATGCTGAAGTCTACAAAAGAATTTCTTTCTTTATTGTAAGAGCCGCCTTCTGGGCGGTTTTTCTGGTAGGCCTTGCCGATGCTGTTGTTTCCTTCCTGAGAGTTGAAGAGTTACTAGACGGTGTATTTGGCGAGAAGCTGGCTCAATCACTAAATCAGCCGATACAACGTGGCATAATTCTTCATTACCCCATATTGATTTTGTCTTTAATTATTGCCTGGTTTAGTAAATCCCTGGGCTTTATCTGGCTTGCCTTGCTGGTGGTTCTTGCCGAATTTACGATTGTAATTACACGTTTTGTTTTTTCCTATGAACAATCTTTTATGGGCGACCTGGTACGTTTCTGGTATGCCGCCTTTTTTCTCTTTGCAGCGGCTTACACACTGGTTGAAAATGGCCATGTTCGGGTCGATGTTCTCTATGCTAAATTTTCAAACCGAAAGAAGGCATGGGTAAATGCAATAGGGTCAATAATACTGGGCTTACCCGTGTGCTGGACTATTTTACATTACGGCATGGGTACCAAACAAAGTAGCTTAATTGCACCTATTCTAAGCTTTGAAGTTACCTCAAGCGGTTACGGGATGTATATAAAATACCTGATGGCTGCATTTTTAATTATCTATGCCGTCTCAATGGCTCTGGTTTTTATCAGTATTTTCTTAAAAAGTAGCGCCTATCTGTTACACGAAGATGGTGCAGAGATGCCAAGTGGAGGAGAACACTGATGGAACTGTTTTTCCTTGCTCTCCTTTTTATTTTAATGATTCTGGCGCTAACTTCAGGATTTCCGGTTGCCTTTGCTTTGCCCGGTTCAGCCATTATTAGTGTTGGTTTAGCCGCAGCAACAGGTTATCTTTTCACGGGGGATCCCAGTGCCTATTTTGCACAAGATGGTCCTTCCCAGTGGTTAAGTGCCGGAGTAACTAATTTTAGAAGCCTCTACTGGGTGGTGGAGCGCGATACACTGATTGCCATTCCCTTGTTTATTTTTATGGGAATCATGTTACAGCGCTCCAAAATTGCCGAAGATTTATTGGTTGCCATGGCGCAGTTATTTGGCCCCCTCCCCGGCGGTCTTGGCATATCGGTTGTCTTTGTGGGTGCCCTACTCGCTGCAACCACAGGCATCGTTGGTGCAACGGTAATTGCCATGGGCCTAATCTCATTGCCCGCCATGCTGCGTAATAATTACTCCAAATCTCTTGCAACCGGCACGATTTGTGCGTCCGGCACGCTTGGGCAAATCATACCACCTTCTATCGTATTAATTATTTTAGCCGACCAACTTTCTAATGCTGCCGACCAGGCCAACACGCTACGTAAAACTCTGTATAAAGAGGCCACCGGCGAATTTTCCATGCCCTCTCATTTCGATGTGGTTTCAGCCAGTGCTGGTGATATGTTTATGGGTGCATTAGTACCAGGCCTAATACTGGTGGGTCTGTATATGTTGTATATTTTTGTATATGCATGGTTAAAACCAGAAGCTGCACCAGCCGTTCCTTATGATGGAAAATATGATAGACGCTTCTTCCTCAATGTGTTTCTTGCCTTGATTCCACCTTTATCTTTGATTTTTATTGTGCTTGGATCAATAATTCTCGGCGTA
>JALWMR010000088.1 GCA_027083815.1 Thiotrichaceae bacterium | reverse complement strand
AGTGCCATGGTAGTCGCTAAAAGTGACCACAACACCTACGTTAAAGGCAATGTCATCTATGATTATACCGATGATTTTGATGATGATTACAGCAAGACCTGGGGAACGCTAAGAAAAGCACTTAAAAACTATTATTATAGAGCTGGTGCTGATGAGGAGCCTATTTACGGTGATGTTTGTGAACATGACACAAATGAAGTTCATGAGGGAGAGTCAGAGTACATCTTTGATATGCCAAAGCTCATGAAAGATATTCAAAAAAGGATTGATGCGCCTTTAAAATTACTCAAACTTGTATTAGATAAAAATTATGCAGATAAACCATTGTTTGCACAAATCGCAAAAAATCCACGAGCTATAAAAGACGTAGAGAATCAAAGTGACGAACTGCAATTACTAGCAATAAAAAATCAAGACCCCGATAAGGGCTATGTTTTTGAATATATTAAATCACCTTCTGAGAAGGTTCAGCTTGCTATGGTTGAGGATAGTGGCTTCGCACTTGAGTATATAAACAACCCAAGTGAGGCTGTAATAAAGCATGCACTAAAAAGCGATGGATCAGCAATCGAATATATTAAAAACCCTACTGAGGCGTTGAAAATAGCCGCCGTAGAAAACACTAAATACGGAAGCTACGTAATAGAATACATAAAAAAGCCATCCGAAGTAGTTCAATTAGCTGCGGTAAGCTGTGATGGGGGCGCAATAGAATATATTAAAAACCCGTCTGAAGCGGTGCAATTAGCAGCTGTAAATAATAATGGATTTGCCATTGAGTACATTAAAAAACCATCTAAAGAAGTGCAGTTAGCCGCCGTAAAAAATAATGGCAGCGTAATAGAGTACCTTAAAAATCCATCTGAAACGATACAGTTAGCTGCCGTAAACAATCATGGATGTGCCATAGAATACATAGAAACCCCATCCGAAGTTGTGCAATTAGCCGCAGTAAGCAATGATGGACGCGCCATAGAATACATAGAAAACCCGTCTGAAGCGGTACAGTTGGCCGCAGTACAAAATAATGGGCATGTGATAGAGGAGATAGAAAACCCAAGCGAGCAAATTATAATGGCTGCTATTAAGGGTGGTGCTAGTTGCCTGATTGAGCAAATAAAGAATCCAGGTGAAGCGTTGCAATTAATTGCTGTCAAAGAAGATGGCGATGTTATTGAAATGATTGAAAACCCATCCGAAGCTGTGCAATTAGCTGCTGTAAGCAATGATGGGCGTGCCATAGAATATATAGAAAACCCGTCTGAAGCGGTACAGTTGGCTGCCGTAAATAATAATGGGTATGCCATAGAGTATATAGAAAACCCATCCGAAGCTGTACAGCTAGCCGCTGTAAATAATAACGGTTATGCTATTTGGGATGTTGAACACCCCACTGACGAAATGAAGACCATCGCTGTAACAAAGATTGGGGCTGCTGCACTTTCAAGAATAAAGAATCCAGGCGATGAAATAATAGATATTGCTTTAAGAAAAGATGCCTGCAGAGTGCTTGACTATATAGAATCCCCCAGTGATGAATTACTGGAGAAAATCATCAAAAGTGGTTGTTCAAAAGCAATAAAACGGTTGAAATCCCCGAGTGAAGAAATACAGTTGATTGCAATCAATGATAAGGCTGATAACCTTTTGCTTATACAAAACCCGACAGAAAAAGCCAAAATATTAGCAGTCTCAATAGACGCAGACCTTATTATGTATATAAAAGAACCCAGTGAGGCCGTACAGCTTGCTGCAATAAACAATGATAAAAATGCTTCTTTTTGGATCGAAAACCCTACTAAAAAAGCACAGCAAGCACTGTCGCTTTAGATAACTCTGAATAACCTGGCAGGCTATTGAAATTCTACTTGTACGGCGCGATACTGCGTTAAAACAAGCAGCCAAATGCGCAATTTACTTCAGCAATCTGAGCAGTTACAGATACGCTGAGCAGTCAGTGTACTTTTAGAGTATATTATTGCTTTGTATTGTCTCAAAAAACGAAAAAGACCAGCATTTAAACCGGATAAACCCCGCCTTCCTGAATCAAATCATCAAATAAGGCTTTAAACGCGTTGTTTTCAGCGAGTTTTTGCAGTGATTGCGCTGTGTAATAGTAGTTTTCACAGAGTTCCTGTACGTCTTTCTTGAGGGTTTTTGGTAATTTTATATGGTGACCATTGGCAAATAGCTGAAGTTGCTTGTCATCCTTGTCAGCGTCGATATAGATAATTCGCAGCCAGCTTTCGCGTTCATAGTCGGTGTTCTTTAAAAAAGTTTCGCTTTGTGATTGCCTGTCTTCTATTGGAATCTCGCCCTTGCTTTCGGAGAGGTATTTGCCAAGAAAGAGAGGGATGGTTTCTTTTTGCTTTTCGATGGCATCGGTGATGCGTTTTGACAGGGCTTCAAGGTCATCTTTTTTAATTTCACCGGGGTTCGCTTGCAGGGTGCGTCCGGCATCGGTAAAGCGTTGCTTAAATTCGGGTACAGCATCAAAGGTTTCTAACCAGCTTTGTACCAGCTCTTTGGTTTGCGGGGCGCGAAAACCGACTGAAAAGGTAAAACAAGCACCTTCGGCAATGCCGTAGTGGGGCATATTGGGGGGCAAATAGAGCATATCACCCGCTTCGAGCAGCCATTCCTGGTCGGCCTCAAATTCTTTTAGGAGGGCGATGGGCAGGCCTGGAATCAGCTCCTGATTATAATCTTCTCGGGTAATGACCTTCCAGCGGCGTTTGCCTTGCCCCTGAATTAAGAAAACATCGTAGTCATCGGTATGCGGGCCAACGCTGCCCTGATCTTCGGCGTAGCTGACCATTAAGTCGTCGATGCGCCAGTCGGGAATAAATCGAAACGGTTCAATCAGGTTGCCCAGTTCTGGAATATATCGCTCCAGATCATTGACCAAAAAAGTGCAATGGCTATCCGGTAAAGAGGTAAAGTCTTCTTCGCTAAAGGGTGATAGCTTAACTTGCCAGGGCTTGTTTTCGGGGGGTAGGCCGTGTTCGATAATCATCCGCGCCGGAGCATCGGTATCCAGAGCTAAACCGGCTAATTCTTCAGCCGTAAAAGGCATGTCAAAATCGGCAAAGGCATTGCGTATAACGACGGGCCTTTTTTGCCAATAGTCTGCCAAAAACTCTTCTTTTGATAGTTTTCCAAGGACGTTTATTGCCTGATTCATGCCTGTTACCCTTGCAAATGGCTTTATACGAGAAAAGGGAAGCCGAGCGAAGCGAGACAATGTCGGAGCTTCGCGACGACAACCCGTAGGGCGGCAAAACCGTAAAAAAGGTGGGGGGTGTACTTTTTAAACCCTTTTAAATCCTCTTAAAGCGCTTTTCTGTGCGTTTTGGGTGTTAAATCCGCCTGGCTTGTTCCACTGCGTTACCAATATAGTTTGCTGGAGTCATTGTTAGCAGCAAATCTCTGGCATCTTGCGGAATATCCAGTGTCTTTATGAATTCTGCCATAATTTCAGCATTGATTCTTTGACCTCTGGTCAATTCTTTTAACTTTTCATAGGGTTTTTCAATGCCATAACGACGCATTACTGTTTGTATTGGCTCAGCTAATACTTCCCAGTTGTTATTCAGATCAGTAGCGATGGCTTCCTGATTGACTTCGAGTTTTGAAATGCCTTTTAAGGCAGATTGATAAGCAATGACAGAGTGCCCAAAGCCTACGCCAAGGGTGCGTAATACGGTTGAGTCTGTCAAGTCACGTTGCCAGCGTGAGATTGGCAACTTCTGCGCCAGATGCGTCATAATGGCGTTCGCCATGCCCAGATTACCTTCGGCATTTTCAAAATCAATCGGGTTGACCTTATGCGGCATGGTGGATGAGCCAACTTCGCCTGCTATCACCTTTTGCTTGAAATAAGCTATTGAAATATACGACCAAATATCACGGCAGAAGTCGATTAAAATCGTGTTCAGGCGAACATTGGCATCAAATAGCTCAGCGATATAATCATGCGGTTCAATCTGGATGGTGTAGGGATTCCAGTTAATGCCAAGCGATTCAACAAACTGTTTGGCAAAGGCTTCCCAGTCAATATCCGGATAGGCGCTTAAATGAGCATTATAGTTGCCCACGGCACCGTTTATTTTGCCTAAAATAGTCATCTCAGAAATTTGATTGCGCTGGCGTTGCAGACGGTAGACCACATTGGCCATTTCCTTGCCAAGGGTTGACGGTGATGCGGGTTGACCGTGAGTGCGACACAGCATGGGGATATCTGCATAGTCGTGTGCCAGATGTTTAATTGCTTCGATAAGTTGGTCAATTTCCGGGAGTATTACTTTATCGCGTCCGCCTTTTAGCATCAGGGCGTGGGACAGGTTGTTAATATCTTCAGAGGTGCAGGCAAAGTGAATAAATTCATTAACGGCGTGTAATTCGGTATTGTCTGCTATTTTTTCTTTTAAAAAATACTCAACCGCTTTTACGTCGTGATTGGTGGTGCGTTCAATCGTTTTTATACGTTGTGCATCTTCTTCAGTAAAATTCTCTACAATAGCGTCAAGTGTTTGATTGGCATCATCACTAAAGGCTGGAACTTCCTTAATATCAGGATGATTTGCTAGTGCTTGAAGCCAGCGGACTTCGACTAAAACACGATGTTTTATCAGGCCATATTCGCTGAAAAAGTTGCGTAGTGGTGCAGTTTTGCTGGCGTAACGACCATCAACCGGAGAAAGTGCTGTAAGGGGTGAAAGTTCCATATTATTGAAAAGCCTTGTAAAGAGCAGGAGAGAGGTCGGATTATAACGAATGCCTATTTGCTTACAAGTAGTTCTTTATTCAGTGTCGCCTTAAGGAAGTCCTTATCAAGTCCAGTTATTTTTAGCAAGCTAAACTCTAATCGGCTTAATCAGGGCTTCCTTAATAATAGCTTGGACTAGTTGTAAGTGCGTTGCAGGTGTCGGAACACAAAAGACACAAAAAAGGACAACAACAGGGTAGGCCATTGTTATCCTTATTTATAGTTTAGCTTTTTGGCCGGTGTTATTCAGGTACGCCTTGCCAGAGCATATCGTAGCCAACTTCGAATGTGCTGTCACAATATTTGGCTAATTGTGAAAACTTCTCATTGAAGAGCTTATCCGAGTGAGATTTTTCGTGTTGCTCAAATGAGTTCCAATAAGTGACTATAACAATATCGCCCATGTTTTGATCAATGCGTGGTTTTTTGGTGTCGTGTGCTTCTTGTATGCTGCCTTCATCGGAGATAAAGCCTGCATTTTTGAAAACTTGCCCACCAATAAACCCACCATTGTCATCGCCATAGTTATTTTTTACGACGTTGCACATTTCACCCAGAACGAGCTCTACATCTTCGATGGAAACCCCTTCTTTTAAGTCAACAACGTTGAATAACATTTTACAGCCAAATGGTATTTTAATAGGTTCAAACATATTTAATCCTCTTTATTAACGTATCTGTAGATTATATATGGGGGAGATAGTTTCAATTACAACTCGGTAGACAGGTTAGTATTCTAGTTACAAATACCTTGAGTTTGAAAATTTGGCGTAGCGAGAATTTATTGGACTTATTAAGGAATCCCTTTAAAATACCGCGCACCAATTTAACTAGTTAGGAAATAATACAGGCATGAAATTAATCTTATTAGGCGCACCAGGCGCTGGAAAAGGAACCGTGGCAAAGCTTTTAACCAATGTGGATGGTTCGGTTCAAATATCAACGGGCGATATTTTACGTGGCGCTGTGACCGCAGGCACTGATTTAGGTAAAGAAGCAAAAGGCTATATGGATGCGGGTGATCTGGTTCCTGATGAGTTAATTATGAATATTATGGGTGAGCGTCTCTTAGAGGATGATTGCAAAAATGGCTTTTTGCTGGATGGTTTTCCACGCACCATTCCACAGGCAGAGGCACTGGACGTATTATTAGATAAAATCGGTGTTGAGCTTGATTTTGTGGTTAATCTGGATGTACCTCGTGATGTTATTTATGATCGTCTAACAACGCGGCGTACCTGCGAAAACCCTGAGTGTCAGGCGATTTATAATGTAAAAAGCATGCCTTCTAAAGTTGAAGGTATCTGTGACAAGTGTGGTAGCAAAACAATTCAACGTGCCGATGAAACGGTTGAAGCGATCAGTAAACGTCTTGATACTTATGATGAGATGACAGCGCCTTTGGCTGATTATTATGAAAAGAAAGGCCAGCTGTTCACAGTTGTTGCAACCTCCAGTGATAAAGTGGTTGATGAGGTCACTAAAAAACTGGGTTAATAGCACATCAGTAGTAACTAAAATACCCGCTGTTCACGCGGGTATTTTAGTTTTTGATCTAGGACAAAATCCGGTCAGATTAGTTGTGAAATCTGCTGATTTTTCCTATTTCTGCTTGACCTTAAGGTCGAGTTGGGCGAGGATACGGCGGTTTTTTTAACGCATATATTAGAAACTTCTAATAACTGCATTCTCTAATTTATAAACTTTATGTGGAGAACATGAATCATGTCAGATTCTGATTCGAATAAGGTAGATAAGAAACGCAGACGCATGCTAATAGGTGCGACTGCTGTTGTTGGTGCTGCGGGTACTGCTGCATTTGCTGCGCCTCTTCTTATCTCATGGATGCCAAGTGAACGTGCATTGGCAGCGGGTGCGCCCGTTGAGGTTAATATAAGCAAGATAGAGCCTGGGCAACTGGTTCGTGTTATCTGGCGAGGAAAGCCTGTTTGGTTTGTTAAGCGAACTGAGGAAATGCTGAAGGATTTGGCAAGTAATGTACCTCTATTGAGAGATCCTGATTCTGCTGTTGATACACAACAACCTCCTTATGCAAAAAACGAGGTGCGTTCGCGTAAGCCTGAGATACTTGTTCTTATTGGTATTTGTACCCATTTGGGTTGTTCTCCTACATATCGTCCTGAAAAAGCACCAGCTGACCTGGGGGCAGACTGGAAGGGTGGTTGGTATTGTCCTTGTCACGGCTCTCGTTTTGATTTGGCGGGTCGCGTGTTTAAAAACGTGCCAGCGCCAACTAATCTGGTTGTCCCTCCTTATTACTATAAAAGTGATGATTTGGTGCTCGTAGGTGAAGATGGAGGTGCTGCATAATGGCTGCTTATCCTAGAAAAACTGAAGCTACCGGCCTGTTAGGCTGGTTTGATGAGCGTTTTCCAATCGTTGAAACCTGGAAAGCGCATATGTCTGAGTACTATGCGCCTAAAAACTTTAATGCCTGGTATTACTTTGGTGTTCTTGCCATGCTGGTGTTGGTTATCCAGATTGTTTCGGGAATCTTTTTAACGATGCATTACAAGCCTGATGCGAATCTTGCTTTTGCATCAGTTGAATACATCATGCGTGATGTTCCCGGTGGCTGGTTTATTCGCTATATGCACTCTACGGGTGCTTCGGCCTTCTTTATTGTGGTTTATCTACATATGTTCCGTGGCCTTATGTACGGTTCATATAAGGGAAAGCGCGAGCTGGTCTGGTTGATTGGTATGGTGATTTATCTGGCGCTGATGGCTGAAGCCTTTATGGGTTATTTATTGCCCTGGGGTCAAATGTCGTTTTGGGGTGCTCAGGTAATTATCAACCTTTTCAATACGATCCCCGTTATTGGTGATTCACTTTCCTTATGGATTCGTGGTGATTTCGTTATATCTGATCCGACTCTGAATCGTCTGTTCGCCTTCCATGTGGCGGCTGTCCCCATGATTTTGGTGGCTTTGGTATTTGTCCATATTGTTGCTTTGCACACCGTTGGTTCAAATAATCCGGATGGCATCGAAATCAAAAAACTGAAGAATGAAAAAGGTATTCCTCTTGATGGTGTTCCTTTCCATCCTTACTACACCGTTCATGATATCCCTGCCATTGCTGTCTTTTTTATGGCCTTTTTTGCGATCTTGTTCTTCCTGCCTGAAATGGGTGGTTACTTCCTTGAGCATGCCAATTTTGAGCCTGCTAATCCATTAAAAACACCTGAGCATATTGCGCCCGTTTGGTATTTTACACCGTTCTACACCATTCTTCGTTCGGTTACCCTGTCTCCATTTATGGGTACGTTGGCGATGTTCGGTGCAATCATTATGCTGTTCTTGTTGCCTTGGCTGGATCGTAACCCGATTAAATCATGGCGTTATCGTAATACCGCACATATGTTAAATGTGGCTATATTCGCGGCGGTTTTTATTATTTTGGGTTATTTGGGTGTTAAGCCGGTAACGTCAGAGTTGAAAGAGCTCGGCGTTAGAATGACTGAAATTTACTTTCTGTTTTTTGTTGTTATTTACGCTCATAGTAATTCGCATAAGCCTGGTCGCTATTTGGTTTGGTTCCTGGCATTGGCGGGCGCAATCTTCTTAATTGATTGGTATCGCTATAACCCGGAAGACATTGAAACTGCAAAACAAATTAAATGGCAATGGATTTGGCCAATTGGTTATCTGGCAGTAACATTGTTGCTACCATTCCTAGTGCGTCCTTGTAATGCTGAAAAGGCGGTTCCAGAGAGGGTTACATCATGAGTAATAGTATTCGTAAATGGGTATTTGTTTTAATTGTACCACTCCTGGTGCTGTTGATTCTTAATATTGTGGGTGGTAGTTCTGGTCATAAGGTGCCACTACAACAGGTCAGTGTTGATCTTGATGACAAGGCAAGTTTACAGCGTGGAGCCAAATACTACATGAACTATTGTTTTGGTTGTCACTCACTTAACTTCAGTCGTTATAATCGCGTTGCTAAAGATATAGGCTTAACCAGTGAGAATGGCTTTAGTGATGATGATGTGACCAAACTGATTAAAGAGAACTTGATCTTTACTACTGATGAAGAAGGCAAGCCCGTAAAAACTGGCACATTAATGAAAACGGCTTACTCGCCTAAGGCGGCAGCTGAAGCTTTTGGTACCAGTGTTCCAGATTTATCTCTGGTAGGCCGTTCTCGCGGGCCTGAGTGGATTTATTCATACTTGAAAGGCTTTTATCTGGATCCATCACGTCCTATGGGCGTAAACAATATTGTTTTCCCCGAGGTTGGTATGCCTGATGTATTAATTAATTTGCGTGGTCATCAGGTACTTGAGCATGAGGCTGGAAACGCAGAAGAGGGTGAGCATCATGGCGCGCCCAAGTTAAAGCTGGTTAAGCCGGGTAAACTTTCTCCTCCTGAGTTTGATCGTGTTGTAAAAGACCTTACCGCGTTTTTAACGTATGTGAGCGAGCCTGCTCAGTTATCACGTAAAACATACGGAATCTTCGTATTGCTATTTTTGATATTATTCTTCTTTGTGGCACTTGCCCTTGAGAAAGAATATTGGAAAGATATACACTAAATCACTGTTTTGATATATCAAAACAGTGATTTCTAGTATAGAATCCGTGGGCTGCTCAATTTGAGCAGCCTTTTTTGTTTGGATTAAAGTTATTGTTTTATTACTTTAGTCTCTAGTTCGGGAGTTTTATTAATGACATCAGTTGCAAATCGCCGTTCGGTTATGACCTTGTTTACCTTGCCAGATTGTCCGCTTTGTCATAGCGTTCGCATTGTTCTGGCAGAAAAAGACATCCAGGCAGATATTATTGAAATGGATCCTAATAATAAGCCTGAAGATTTAGCTGACTTAAACCCCTATAATTCTGCACCTACTTTAGTTGATCGTGAGTTGGTGCTGTATGATTCTCATGTCATTATGGAGTATCTGGATGAGCGTTTTCCGCATCCACCTTTAATGCCGGTGGATCCAGTTTCACGTGCTCATACCCGTCTTACTTTGTTTAGAATCAAGAAAGACTGGTTGTCTCTGGTGGGAGATTTAGAAAGTGATGAAAAGGAGCGCATGGATACAGCTCGCATCATTTTAAAAGAAAGCATTCTGGCGGCTGCTGAAGTATTTGCAATTAAGCCTTATTTCTTAAGTAATGATTTTTCTTTGATTGATGCAACTATAGCGCCGATTTTATGGCGTTTACCAAAATATGGAATCGATCTTCCTGAGGGAGCAGAGGCTCAACCAATTCGTGATTATATGGATCGGGTTTTTTCACGAGAGCTTTTCCAATTGTCGTTGACGATGGCTGAACAATCAATACGTCCCTGATTTTATGCAACTCACATCAAATAAACCTTATTTGTTAAATGCCATTTATGATTGGGTGGTTGATAATGATGCAACGCCGCATGTAGTATTGTTTGCTGATAACCCTGAGGTGCTGGTTCCTCGACAGTTTGTTGAAAATGGTAAAATTATTCTGAATATTAGCCCTACGGCTGCTCAAAATTTAATTATTGATAAAGATGGATTAAGTTTTAGTGCCCGTTTTGGTGGTAAACCGTTTAGTATTTATGCGCCGATGAACGCGGTTATGGCGCTTTATGCCAGTGAAACGGGAGAAGGGATGTCATTTGATATTGCAGCTGAAGTAGAAGAGGCTGTATCTTCGTCATCAAAAGGCCCTGAGGTGGTTGATGACTCTACTACTGAGGTGGATAAAGCTGATACACCCAATAAAAATACTAAAAGCAGAAAAAAATCAAAGCGCCCTTCATTAAAGGTTGTTAAATAGAGCCTGCACCAGGGTCAGGGTCTCTCATTATCTGCTGGGTATATAGGGTTCTGGGAAGGTGGTAAATATGAAGCTTTCAATGATTGCAGCAATGGCTAATAATCGTGTTATTGGCAACAATAATAAAATGCCATGGCATCTACCAGCCGATTTGCAATGGTTTAAAAAAACCACAATGGGTAGCCCAATCCTTATGGGTAGAAAGACCTATGACTCAATAGGGCGTCCTCTTCCTGGCAGATTAAATATTGTTTTAAGCCGCAATACCGATCTGGATATTGAGGGTTGCACCGTTGTCGATTCGCTGGAAAAAGCCATGGAAGAAGCCAGTGCAGTTGATAATAATGATGAAATTTTTATAACCGGTGGAGCTCACTTATATAACAGCCTGTTATCTGAAGTCGACCGTCTTTATTTAACCCTGATTGAAGCCGACTTTGAAGGCGATACTTTTTTTCCGGACTATACTCAGTTGGACTGGAAAGAAGTAGATCGTGTTGATAATAACGCAGATGATAACAATCCACATCCTTATTCCTTTATCACACTTGACCGTATTAGGTAGTTGATAATGAGCACCCTTCTTATACTCAATGCCAAAATCGTTAATGAAAATAGCATTGTTGAATCGGATGTTTATATTCGAAGTGGCCGTATTGAAAAAATAGCTAAAGATTTATCCTCAATGAAGGTGCTTCATGTGTTGGATTTAAAAGGCAAGTATCTTTTGCCGGGGATGATAGATGAGCATGTACATTTTAGAGAGCCTGGCAGTACCCAGCGTGGTGATATTTGTAGTGAATCACGTGCTGCCGTCGCGGGAGGCATTACCACTTTTTTTGATATGCCCAATACATCTCCAGCGGTGGTTAATAGTCAGATACTTGAAGAGAAAATGGCCTTGGCTGCCGAAAAGTCAATTGCTAATTATTCCTTTTATCATGGCGCTTCACACCAAAATTTAGAGGAAATAAAGGTCGTGGATCCGCTCTCATGCTGCGGACTCAAGGTCTATATGGGGGGTGAAAGAGGGAGTCTGCTACTTGATGATGAAACAAGCTTGAGACAGGTGTTTGAGCATGCACCTATGCTTGTTGCAACGCATTGTGAGGATATGCCAACCATTATTGAAAATGAAGAAAGTTATCGACAGATTTATGGTGATAATATTCCTTTTGAAATGCACCCCAAAATTAGAAGTGAAGAAGCTTGTTACAAAGCATCATCATTAGCCGTTGATTTGGCGAAACAATACGATACCCGCCTGCATGTGCTGCATGTTTCAACTGCAAAAGAAGTCAATTTGTTTTCTGACTCTGACTTGTCCGAAAAAAGAATCACTGCAGAAGTCGCCTCTCACTTTTTAAGCTTTACTGATGAGGATTATGCTAGCCTGGGAGGCTTGATCAAGACTAACCCAGCTATAAAATCAGAAGTTGATCGTGCCGGTTTAATTCAGGGCTTAATGGATGGTAATCTGGATGTGATTTCAACCAATCACGCGCCTTCTTTGTTGTCTGAAAAACTGGGTAGTTATTTTGAGGTGCCTGCAGGTATGCCTATGGCGCAGTGTGCCTTGCCAGCCCTATTAGAGCATTATCAGGATGGCATTTTTACGCTGGAGTTTATAGTCGAAAAAACGAGCCATAATGTTGCCAAATTATTTGACATAAAAGAGCGTGGTTATATTCGAGAAGGTTATTGGGCGGATCTGGTAGTCATCGATACTGAAAATGGTTTTACGGCCAGTAATGAAAATGCACTTTCTAAATGTGGCTGGACACCATTTGATGGTGTTTCATTCCGTTCCAGTGTTTATGCGACTATTGTCAACGGCAATCTGGTTTATATCAATGATAGTATTCGTGCAGGAGAGCGAGGCAAGCGGGTTGAATTTGACAGGGAAAGCAATTAACAAGCCCCGGGTGGTTGAGAAAAGCCATAAAAAGGTGGGGGGTGTACTTTTAATACTGGTTTTATGCCCTTTTTCTGGCTGCTAATACAACAAATTTATTATTCGATGCAATCGTTTTGCAATTACCAAATAGTTTTTTAAGTTTTATATGATAGGCAAGGTGTCTATTGCCTATTACCCACAGTTCACCATCATTATTCAGCGCCTTCAGGCTTTGTTTAAACATTTGCCAGGCAATATGATCGCCTATTGTATGCGCTTGATGGAAAGGCGGGTTACATAAAATCAAATCAGCCTTATGATCCTCTGAGTGGGATGAAATTAGAATATTAGCAGCTTCAAAGTTGACATTGCCTGAAGCAGGATGGTCACTATGGTCACAAAAGTTTAGTTGATAGCTTTCCTTGGCTGATTTTACTGCCATATAAGACTCATCAGTAAAATAGAGTTGCGCCTCAGGCTGCAAACGATGTGCGATAATTCCCAGTGCACCATTGCCACAGCCTAAATCCATAATTTTGTTTGCCCTGGGACATTTATCAAGCTGCTTCATCATAAAGCGTGTACCAATGTCGAGTTGGTCTTTTGAAAAAACATTGGCGTGGTTAACTAAGCTTAAGTCAAATTGCTTGCTGCGAATTGTTTTGGGGTAGGGGGATTGACAGGGCGTTTGTTGGGTTACCTGACTAAAAATCAAGCGCGCTTTTTTGGTAGCGCGTGATGTGTGTGTCGTGCCTATAATTGTCTCAAATAAATTGAGCGTAGACCGATGAATATGCCTGCTCATTCCGCCAGCAATAATTACCGCATTATCTTCTATTGTCGGTTTAAGCTGGCACAGTTGCTCTTCCAGCAAGCTTAATGTTTTGGGTATTTTAATCAATACCAGAGAATACTTTCCTTCAGGCGTTTCAGTGGAAGGAAGCAGTTTGCAGTGAGTTACATCAAGCCTATTGGCCTTAAAATTAATCAGGGTGGCTTGATGAGCAACATAGGAGTCACTCCAACTGACTATTTGAGATTGGTGCAAGCCAACCGCGAGTGCGCCAAAGCTGTCGTTAAGGATCAAAACGGGTTTATGAACACGTTCCGGGTGTTTGTCAAAGACCTCATTGAGTATCAGTTCATCAGCGGCATCCCAGGCGCGCAAGTCGCCTTTGTCAGAAGCAGGAAGCCGCTGCAAGTTAAAATGCCCCGATGTGACATTAAAGCGTATTTCAGGCTTCTTACCTGGCTGTGTATTTGATGTAGTTTGTTCCACCAACGCTTAATTCGGTTTATTTGCTGATTTCACGAACAACACGAAATCCCAGATTGGTGTCCATTTCATCATAGAGCCGTTTTTTACGAGCGGCACTACGAGCATGAATGGCGGCATCAAACCAGGAGCCACCTTTGGTCACGATACTGTTGCTAATAAAGTCGCTGGGGTTGCTGCCATCACGATTACTCCCCAGGTGTGAGTCTCTCCAGGGTGTGCTGGTAAATTCCCACACATTTCCGTGAACCTCGTAAAGCCCCCAGGCATTGGGTGGTTTGCTTCCCACTTCGAGCGCCTGCTGCATGGGTGAACAGCGTGGCAGGAACCAGCGTTTTTTTTGTTTGGCTTCATTATAAGGAAACAGGGCGTGGAAATGAACCTCCTTACAGGTGACATCATCACCAAAATGAAAGGCCGTTGTAGTACCGGCACGGGCGGCGTACTCCCACTCTGACTCGGTCGGCAGACGATACACTTCGCCAGTTTGTTCGCTGAGCCAGTCAAGATACAACATGGCATCCGCCATACGAATATTGATAACCGGCTTCCTGCCCGATGCCCAGATGAGTTCGGGGCGCAAATACCATTCTGTATCCTTGCGAAACTTTTCAAAATCTTCTGCTGTGACCGTATAACGGCCGATAGCAAAGGGCTTTTGAATATGGGTGTAATGCTGTGGATATTCTTCACGAGCATGACCGAATTCCACATCGGTAGACCCCATTTCATACTGACCTGCTGGAATAATGGCTAACTCCGGCCCATAACCACCAACACTTAATGGGTCAGAAAAAAAGACGGGAAGTGATATTTTGTCAGCAAGTTGTTGCTGTAGATGCACCACTTCATCCTGTTTGAGTTCGGGTACAAAAGCAGAAGCCTGAAGAATAGTCTTTTTTGAATTGTTTAAATCTTCCATTGTTTCCATAGTATAAAGAGAATAGTTCTGTTGGAAAGGCAGACATACTACGTAAAATGACAAAGAAAAAAACTGTTTTTTATCAATTTATAGAAAATGGCAGGCCAGGCCAACAAAAAGGCAAAAAAGGCTGGGGGTGTACTAACGCTATTCATTCATGATTTTTCAAAAGCTGCTTTTAGTTATTGCTATACAATCTATGAACAAATAGAATCTCAAGGTTTGAGTTTTGTGTCTTATAATTTGTATTAAGATTGATATTGATTAAATGGTCCACATACTTAATTCTGATTAACTGTATTCGGAGTAACAACAACCATGCCTTGGAATGAACCAGGTGGTAACGATAAAGACCCATGGGGTAACAAAGGGAAGTCAGGTAACAGCTCCAAGGGGAGCGGTGGTGCTGACATTGAAGAAATAACGCGAAAAATGAATGAAAAGTTAGGCGGGTTATTCGGTAATAAATCTGGCAAGGGCGGTGGTGGGCCAAGTGGCTCAGCAATGGTTTTGATCGGGCTTGCCTTACTAGCCGCCTGGATGGCAACCGGTTTTTATACGGTTGATTCTGCACAACGGGGCGTTGTTTTCCATTTTGGCGCCTTTAAAGAAACCACGCGACCAGGTTTACATTGGCATTTACCCTATCCTGTTGAAGAAGTTGAACTGGTTGATATTGATCGAATTCGCACAGCGGATGATCGTACACATATGCTCACTAAAGATGAAAATATTGTCGATATTGGTGTTGCAGCACAATATAAAATTAAAAACCCTGAAGATTATTTATTTAATCTGTATTTGCCTGATTATGAGCCTAATCAATCAATTGGTACTCTGTTTCAAGTTATGCGCAGCTCCGTTAGAGAGGTTGCAGGCAGAAATACCATGGATGAGATCCTCAAAGAAAAGCGTGAATCAATTGCGCCTGATACGCAACAATTGATGCAAAAAGTTCTGGATAGCTATAAATCAGGTCTGGAGGTGATTAAGGTTAACGTAACGTATGCCGAAGCGCCACAACAAGTTAAAGATGCCTTTGATGACGCTAACCGGGCGCGAGAGGATAAAGACCGTTTCAAGAACCATGCAGAAACCTATGCCAAGAAAGTAGTACCGGTAGCAGAAGGTAAAGCATCACGTTTACTTGAAGCTGCCGCAGCCTATAAAAGCCAGGTAACCTCAAAAGCAGAAGGTGATGCATCACGCTTTAGCCAGATTTTGTCGGCCTATGAAAAAGCGCCGGAAGTAACCCGCAAACGTTTGTATCTTGAAACAATGGAAAATGTTTACGAGAATACGAATAAAGTGATGGTTGATACCAAGTCCGGTAATAATCTTCTCTATTTGCCGCTTAATAAATTACAGGGTAACTCATCGAACAATTCATCAGGTTCACAAAATAGCATGGATGCATTACCCTCTGGTGCAATGGAGCAGGTGATACAACAACGGGCGCAACAGAAGGGTAGCCTTCGCAATAGCACCCGCAGTAGCGTGAGAGAGGGTAGATAAGATGAAAAATATAATATTAATCGCTATTGCTGCTGTTGTGTTTTTGCTAGCTACAACCACCTATATAGTCGATCAACGTGAAACAGCGATAAAATTTCGCTTTAAAGAAATTGTAGAAACTGATATTAAACCGGGTCTGCACTTTAAGATTCCATTTATGAATACGGTTGAAAAGTTTTCCAAGCTGACTCTTACACTGGATGCTCAGCCTGATCGCTTTCTTACTGGCGAGAAAAAATATGTAAAAGTTGATTTCTTCGTAAAGTGGAAGATTGATGATGTTAGTGCTTTTTATCGTGCTACCCGAGGTGATTTGGCGCGAGCACAAAACCGCCTGGAAAGTATTATGAAGGATGGTTTGCGTAATGAGTTTAGTACCCGAACTATTCAGGAAGCTATTACTGGAGAGCGTGGCGAGATCATGATAGAACTACGTGATAAAGCTGAACGATCTGCCAAACAGTTAGGCATTAAGATTGTTGATGCGCGCGTAAGCCAAATTGACTTCCCCGAGTCCGTTAGTGAATCTGTTTATGAACGAATGCGTTCCGAGCGTCAACGTGTCGCACAGGATTTCCGTTCCAGAGGTCGCGCCGAGGGTGAAAAAATCCGCGCTATTGCTGATCGACAGGCCGTTATTATCGAAGCCAACGCTTACCGTGAGGCAGAGAAAATTCGCGGTCAGGGCGATGCCAGGTCAGCTGAAATCTATGCCAGCGCGTATACTAAAAATCCTGAGTTCTATTCTTTCTATCGCTCTTTGGCAGCTTATAAAAAGTCGTTGGGTAAGAATGGCGACATGATGGTGGTGGAACCAGATGCTGAGTTCTTTAAATATTTTAAGAGTCAGGGTGGACAATAAGTCCACTGCATGACTAAATAATATTGCTTTGACATGAACTGGCATGACTTACTTAATGCGATTGCATTATTGTTGATATTTGAGGGTATTCTGCCTTTTGCCAGTCCCTCCAGCATCAAAAAACTCTATAAAACAATGCTTGAAACATCAGAAAGCAGCTTGCGTATGGTTGGTTTGGCAAGTATCGTTGCGGGGCTGGTTTTGCTTTATCTTGTCTAAAGTATAATCTTGTCTAAAGCATGTTCTAATAAATTTATGATAGTCTTTTTATGAATACTTGGTTACTTCCTGATGGCATTAATGAGTCCCTTCCCGAAGAAGCAGAAAAGCTGGAAGCATTACGCAGACACCTGATTGATCTTTATTCTACCTGGGGATACCGCCTGGTTATGCCTCCCCTGGTGGAGTATCTGGAATCATTGCGCGCTGGTATGGGCACTCAACTTGATTTGCTTACCTTTAAAATCACCGATCAGCTGAATGGTCGGATGATGGGAATACGTGCCGATATCACCCCGCAAGTTGCCCGCATGGATGCACATCGTTTATCCAAGGGAGACAAGGCTGGTGCGGTTAATCGTCTTTGTTACATGGGCACGGTGCTACGCACCCGCAGTGAACATCAGGGTGGTTCACGCTCGCCAGTGCAGGTGGGGGCCGAGCTATTTGGTCACGCTGGTATAGAGAGTGATTTTGAGATTATCTCCTTAATGCTGGAAACCCTGCATAGTCTTGATGTGACTGAGCTAGTGCTTGATTTGGGCCATGTAGGTGTGGTCACTAGCCTTGTTAAACATGCGGGCTTGAGTGATCTTCAAAAAGATGACTATTTTGATATGTTATCACGTAAATCCATTCCTGAGATTGAACAATGGATCAGTGGGCAGAACCTGTCTGCCAGTGCTCAGTCCATGCTATTGGCATTATCTCGCTTAAGTGGCTCCGTTGATATTATCAAAGAGGCAAAGGTCTCTTTAAAAGGTGCAGGTGATTCAGTGATGCAGGCACTTGATCATCTACAGGACATTAGTGATTTAATTGCCAATTATTACCCCAAATTACAACTTCATATTGATTTGGCCGAAATGCGTGGTTATGCCTACCATACCGGTATAATGTACACCGTTTACAAACCGGGGCGCGGTTTTGCGATTGCTCAGGGTGGCCGTTATGACGGCATTGGCGAGGCATTTGGCAATAGTCGGCCGGCGATTGGTTTTAGTACCGATTTGCGAACTCTTGCTCAATTATCTGAAGAAAATATTACATTGGTCAACTCACTTGGCGTAAATGCTATTTTTGCGCCCTATGAACTGGATCAGAAACTTGATAAAGTAGTCGCCGATTTGCGTACGCAAGGTGAGCAGGTTATCAGACAACTGGATTCATCGCTGGAAATAAACGCACAGACCCTGGCGCAGCAAGGATGTAATCGCATGCTTGTAAAATATGATGATGAGTGGATTATCCAGCATTTTGAATAAATAAACGATCGAAAGCGCAATGACGAAAAAAACAGTCAGAGAGAAGATATAAAATGGGAAAAAATGTTGTAGTACTGGGAACCCAGTGGGGTGACGAAGGAAAAGGTAAGGTTGTTGATCTTTTAACCGAAGAAGCATCAGCCGTGGTACGCTTTCAAGGTGGACACAATGCTGGTCATACGCTGGTTATTGACGGCAAAAAGACCGTTTTGCATCTGGTTCCGTCTGGGGTTCTGCGCGAAGACATTGACTGTATTATCGGCAACGGTGTGGTGCTCGCCCCCGATGCCTTGCTTGAAGAGCTGGAAATGCTTGAAAAAGAAGGTGTACCCGCAACTCAACGCCTGAAGCTTTCTGAAGCCTGTCAGCTTATCCTTCCTTATCATGTGGCGCTTGATGCAGCGCGTGAAGTGGCGCGGGGCAAAAAGGCTATCGGTACAACGGGGCGCGGTATTGGCCCGGCCTATGAAGACAAAATCTCGCGCCGTGGCTTGCGTCTGGGCGATATGCTAGATACTGAACGATTTACTGAAAAGCTTAAAGAAGTGATGGAATATCATAACTTTATGCTTAAAAATTACTTCAATGCGGAAGAAGTCAGTTATCAAAAAGTATTAGAAGAAGGCCTGGTAATGGCTGAAAAGCTGCGACCCATGGTCATTGATGTGCCCAACACCCTGCATCAGTTACGCAAGGCAGGCAAGAACATCATGTTTGAAGGCGCCCAGGGTACCCTGCTGGATATTGATCATGGCACCTATCCTTACGTAACCTCCTCAAGCACCACGGCCGGTGGCGCTTGTACTGGTTCGGGGGTTGGTCCGAAAAATCTGGATTATATTCTGGGTATTACCAAAGCCTATACAACACGGGTTGG
>JALWMR010000087.1 GCA_027083815.1 Thiotrichaceae bacterium | reverse complement strand
AAGTGGAATAATGTAACTTACTGATATATAAGAAGTATTGTATTTTCTTGTGGAGGTGTGAGAAATAATAAAATGTAAAAAAGACAGTAACTTACGCATGTTTTGAGCTGTTAATCCACAGAGTTATCCACAGGATGTGAGTAATTTCGAATAAACAGCATGAAATTAATATCTTAACTAATTATCGTAAATAAAAATCTAATAAATGCCCTTAATCAGTGTCTCCTTAAAGTAAACTGTGAATACTTTTGGTTAAACTCTCTGGGAAAAACGAGGTTAGTA
Organism: Thiotrichaceae bacterium; assembly: GCA_027083815.1. GTDB lineage: Bacteria > Pseudomonadota > Gammaproteobacteria > Thiotrichales > Thiotrichaceae > Cocleimonas. The sequence continues at coordinate 4,889 of JALWMR010000087.1, read as the reverse complement.
TCAATGTCTGTAAGTTAAGAAAAATTTCGTCATTCCGGCGTAGGCCAGAATCCATGTTAGAAACTATGTGCCGTCGTTGAGAATAGATACTGGCCTTCGCCAGTATGACGGCTTATCTCTTAACTTACTGGCATTGACGTTAGTATCAATAAAACGGTCTAAATGAAAAGCGAAAAGACAGCCATTGTTCGTGTTGCAATACAACGGCCTTTTTATAAGGTTCTGGATTATCAGTGTCAGAACGATTGTTTGCCTGCGGTAGGTTGTCGGGTTCGTGTTCCTTTGGGAAACGCTACTGTGACGGCAATTGTTGTTGAATCTGGTGTGGAAAGTTCGCTACAGCTAAAGGCGGTAACGGCTGTGATAGATGAACGGCCAATATTTGACAGGATGATGCTTGAGTTGCTTAGGTGGGCAAGTCGGTATTATTTATATCCAGTGGGGGAAGTGCTATTTCATGCTCTGCCTGTGGCTTTAAGAAAAGGTAAGCCTGTACCAAAGGAGCTATTTTGGAAGGCTGCTACAACTATCAATAATGCTTCACTAAAAACACTAAAACGTGCGCCAAAACAATATGCGATGCTCTCAGTTTTGATGGAGAATGAGTGCGATGCTTTTGCACTTAAGGAGCGCTTTGGTAACAACTGGAAGAATATACTTCGTCAACTGGATAAAAAAGGTCTTATTGATACTAGAGAGGAAGAGTTAAGCACGAGCAATCTAAAACGACCTGAAAATTTAACGGAAAAAACACCACTAGAGCTAACAACGGAACAAAGTCACGCTGTCGAACATATTAACGCTTATTTTAAGGCAGATAACCTCAAGCCCGTTTTATTGCATGGCATTACAGGAAGTGGAAAAACTGAAGTTTATTTAAGAGTAATGGAGCCAATTTTATCTGGTAATAAACAAGTGTTGTTGCTAGTGCCTGAAATTGGTCTTACCCCTCAACTATTACAAAGGGTGCAACAGCACTTTCCCCAATATCGAACCGCAGCCTTGCATTCTGGTCTTGCTGATGGAGAGCGCTTGAATGTTTGGTTGGGGGCAAAATCAGGCAGTTTGGATATTGTTATTGGAACACGCTCTGCCGTGTTTACGCCAATGAAGACATTGGGTGCCATTTTGATTGATGAGGAGCACGATGCTTCATTCAAGCAGCAAGAGGGGTTTCTGTATCAGGGGCGTGATATGGCAACCAAACGGGCACATGATGCAGGTATACCGATATTGCTGGGAAGCGCCACGCCATCTCTAGAGTCATTACATAATGCAAAAACAGGCCGATATCACTACTTAAAACTGGTTAGTAGGCCAGGAAAAAGTATTCCGCCAGAAATGGTTTTACAAGATATTCGCTCCTTACCGCTGGATGCAGGAATCAGCCAGCTAATGATGCAGGAAATTGGGCAGCATTTACAAAATAATAATCAGGTCATGCTTTTTTTAAATCGGCGTGGTTTTGCACCTGTTCTAATGTGCCCCTCATGTGGTTGGCATGCGGAGTGCAAACATTGCGATGTAGGAATGACCTATCATGCTGCATCGGGTCGGGTAATTTGTCATCACTGTGGCACAGAAGAGCCAGTGAAAACAACTTGTCCAGAATGCGGTAATAAACGATTAACAACACAAGGTCAGGGAACCGAGCGAATAGAGGAGGTGTTAAAGACACACTTTCCTGAGACAGCCGTCATTCGAATTGACCGGGATAGTACCTCTTTAAAAGGTTCGTTGGAAAAAAAGTTAAAAAAAGTACATGAAGGGCAGCGCGTTATTTTAATAGGCACCCAAATGCTCACCAAAGGGCACGATTTTCCAAATTTGACGCTAGTGGGTATTCTGGATGTCGACCAGGCACTTTTTAGTATGGATTATCGTGCTCAAGAGCGTTTGGCGCAGCAAATTTTGCAGGTTGCAGGCCGGGCTGGCAGAGGTGAACGAAAAGGGCGAGTTGTATTACAAACCTCACAACCGGAACATCCTTTGTTACTGAATCTGTTAGCGAATGGCTATTATCAGACAGCGCAACAAATTTTGAACGAAAGAAAGCAATGGCACTACCCACCCTTTGGAGCGCAGGCACTTATTCGTGCTAATGCTCCAGATTCTGACTCAGCTTATCAATTTCTACTGAAAATAGAGAAAGAAATGAGTTTAGAATGTTTGGATGGTTGCGAAATAATGGGACCAATGCCGTCCGCGATGATAAAAAGAGCGGGGCGCTATCGTTTTCAAATTATGCTTTCATCCAGGCAGCGAGGTTTGTTACATGTTATGTTGGAAAAAGCCCTGCAAATCCTGAACCACACTAGAAGAACAGGCGGTGTGCGCTGGACTATTGATGTTGATCCAGTGGATTTCATGTAGATTGACTTAATCTATCTGTTAGTAAAGTTTTATTCTTGTATGACTCTATTAAAAACTTTGATGTATTTATTAATCTAGATGAGAAGGTTCTTGTAAGTATCGGGGAATAATGGCAATATTAAGCACAGTATTTCTTAAAAAGAATACCTGTGTTTAAATAATTTTAAGCACAATGCCATTCGCATGATGCGGGCTTCATCATCGGAATAAAAGGAATAGCTATCATTTTATTACTCATTCATGGGTAATTATAACAAGCAAAGGCAGAGTAAAATAATGTATAAAGATTTCAAAAAGGCTGAATCATTGGATACGGGCTTTGTGGGTGGAAGTGGTATTATTTGGATGTTCTCGGGTATTGTGTTGGGCTTATTAGCAGGCTTGGGGATGTACTATTTTTCCAACACTTCATCTTCCCCTCTTTCGACGGCGGATACCGTTCAACAAAAAATAGAAGCAGCGCAGATGGCACCTCCCTCCCGGTTTGCCAAGTCTTCTTCAAACAAAGCAGAGCCGGTTAATAATAAAAGAAAAGAGCATGAAAAAATTGAGCAACGCCTCAATAAATTTAGTTATTATGCCGTTTTACCAACGCTTGATGTCCCAGTTAGTTCAGCTAGACCTGTTGAAACCAGAATTGAACATGTCTCTGATTCTTCTGAAATAAAAAAGACGCAAACTTCGCTAAGTGGTGAGATCGAAGATCAGGTTGTTGACATGGTTAAAAGAGGTAATTATTTGCTGCAAGTTGCTTCATTCAAGAAAAAGAGAATGGCAAATTTGACAAAGGGACGTCTGGCAAAACGTGGTGTTAATGCGTACATACAAAGCAAAAAAGTAAAAGGTAGATTGTGGTATCGTGTTCTTGCAGGTCCGGTCGATCAGAGTAGTGTTGATAACTGGAAACAAACTGCCGAGAAAATGGGGCATCACCCGTTAATCATTTCTGTACGGTAAATCATATAATTAGTCTGAATATAAGGAGTAGCATATTCAGCGATTGGAGTAGGTAGTGGCCAGGGTAGAATCTGACAACGCATCACTTGATGCAGAGGCTGTAGTACCCAGTTTAATACAGGGGCAAATAGCCTACTTATATAAAAATAAAATGCTGGGTATATGGAGTAATATTCTTCTATCAGCGATTTTGTTGTTTTTTCTCTGGATCCATCTGCCAAACCAGAAGCTTCCTTTACTGATCTGGTTTGGGCTAATTTTAACCTTAAGTATTATTCGCTTTCTAATGGGGCGAACCTTTGAGAGCGAGAAGGAGTATACCCAGCAAGAGTTAACCGGCTGGGCTAATCGCCATGTCTTTTTTACCACCCTGATTAGCACTATTTGGGGCTTGGCGGGAATCGTCTTTTTTCCAAATGATCTGGCGCATCAGGCATTAATAGCCTTTGTTTTGTTTAGTGTATTGCTTGCGGCAATACCAACTCTGGCAGCATCCCGGATTGCCTATTATTTGCAGATATTCGTAACACTTGTACCCATTATTATTTTGTTGTTCTTGCATAAAGGGCAGAGCCAAAGTTTATTGGCATTAGCGATGATTGTTGCTTCAATTACGTTAATGCTGATTGCCAATTATATCTATCAGCTATTATTTGAACTACAAAATACCCAAGTTGCTTTACAAGATCTTGCCGATACCGATCAGCTAACGCAAGTTGCCAACCGTCGTCACTTTGATAGAGAGTTTAAGGTTGAGTGGCGCAGGGCAATGCGTGAAAGAACGCCTATTTCATTGCTCTTGATTGATGTCGACTTATTTAAAAAATATAATGATACTTACGGGCATCAGGCAGGGGATGTTTGCTTGCAAAAAATTGCTGAATGTCTGTCATCCATTACCCACCGTCCTGCTGATTTGGCTTCGCGTTATGGTGGTGAAGAGTTTGCGGTGCTGTTACCTGTCACCAAACAAAAAGATGCAGCGATGTTAGCCGAACGCTTGAGAAGAAAAATTGAGGCACTACACATTGAGCATTCTGAATCGAGTTTTGGTGTTGTAACGGTAAGTATTGGTGTGTCTTGTTGTGAGCCTGCATGGGATTTTTCGGGTAATACACCCGAAGAAGAGCAAAAAGTTGTGTTCCCGGCAATGTTGTTAACCGCAGCAGATAACGCTTTGTATGTTTCTAAAGAACAGGGTAGAAATCAGGTGTCGGAACAAGGCTGTGGCGATCAAAAGCTGTCCAAAATCTTGCAAGATCAGGCCGAGAACAGCGATAGATAGTAATAATTGGTATAATTAAGTTTTAAACAATACTTAAAAAGTACACCCCCCACCTTTTTTACCCTTTTCTTCCTGTAAAATATCTCAATGAATCAAGTTACAATAATTTCGCCAAAAGAATTTCAAAAGCTGCACTCTCTACTAAAAAACTGTCGGAGCACACAACTATTTGCTTTAAAACGAGAACTGCAAAGCTTGCAAAAGCTACAAAAAAATAATGGCAAACGGGAACAAATAAAAAAAGCCTACCAGCGCCTAAAAGAGAAGCTGGAAG
>JALWMR010000086.1 GCA_027083815.1 Thiotrichaceae bacterium | reverse complement strand
CCGCCATAGCACTAAAAAAACAAGGTGTAAGCGATATAATCGTTTTGGAGCGCTGCGAAGAGGCAGGTGGAAACCCACGCCATTGTGGTCATTCACCCTTTGGTTTAAGCGAGTTTAAACGCGTTTATCTTGGCCCTGCCTTTGCCAAAAAAATTGCTGAGACAGCACGAAGCCTTGGGATTAATATTGCACTTAACACAACTGTCACAAGCCTTGAGCAAGGGGGTAATCTTATCCTCTCCACAGCTGACGGCATTAAACAGCTAGGTGCCAAACGGGTTGTAATAAGCAGTGGAACCCGTGAAACGCCCCGCTCAGCACGGCTAGTTTCTGGTCAACGCCCCAAAGGCATAATGACCACTGGCGCACTGCAATCGCTAGTTTATCTTGATGATGAAAAGCCCTTTGAAAAGCCAGTCATTATTGGCAGTGAACTGGTTTCATTCTCTGCCATTGCTACCTGCCGACACGCGGGTATCAAGCCGGTTGCAATGCTGGAAGAAAACAAACGCATTACCGCTTACACCCCAATGAAATTTATCCCTCCACTACTGGGAACCAAACTATTACTGGATACACAACTGATTGAAATTCTTGGCAAAGACCAGGTGGGCGGGGTAGTCATACAAAATACCCTTGGAAAAACTACAAGCATCGAATGTGATGGCGTAATTTTTTCAGGAAAATTCACCCCCGAAGCATCGCTGGCGCGAATGGGGCACCTTGAAATCGACCCCAATACCAATGGCCCCATTATTGACCAGTTTTGTCGTTGCTCTGACCCTGCTTATTTTGCCACAGGAAATGTATTACGCCCTGTAGAAACGGGTGACTGGTGCTGGAACGAAGGCAAACAACTGGCACAGTTTGTTAAACAAAGCCTGGCAGGAAAACTACCCGGAACAGACCAGCAGATAGAAATGCTAATTAAAAATGAACGCATAAAATATATAATCCCGCAAAGACTATCACGCCCGAGCGAAGCATCAATAAATGAGATCATACAAGGCGTAAAACACTTTCAGCTTAGAGTAAACCAGCCCAGTAATGGAAAGATTTTTCTTGCCCAGCAAACAGGCTCAACGCCCAAAGAATTACTTCACAAAAATATTCATACCCTACCCGAAAGGCGCATATTGATGCCTATTTCATTGCCAGATGAAGCTTTTAGGGCTGATACAATCAACGTAGATTACTCAAAATACAGTTAAACCTTCTATTTAATTAATCCAAAAGTACACCCCCTACCTTTTTTACGGTTTTGCTCGGCTCAACCGCCCTACAGGTAGACGTCGCTACGCTCCAACATTATCTCGCCTACGGCTCGGTTGCCCTTTTCTCTATAATCAGCTGCTTGCGAAAGCATAAAAAGTCATTATAGTAATAACGCGAACTCAACGGAGTGTTGGATCAATCCAACTGAGAGAGCCTAAGCTCAATCCGATGAACCTGATCCGGTTAATACCGGCGTAGGGATGTGAGTTATGGCTAAATCATCTTGCTTTGATTCTTTTTCTGATTTGGTCACTTTGCATCTCTCCTTTTTATCAATTAATGGAGATACTCATGCCTTTTTCATTCTTTAAAAGTACACCCCCCCACCTTTTTACGGTTTTGCTCGGCTACGCCTCACCCTGCGGGTCAGCTAAAGCTGCTGTCTCGCCTGCGGCTCGGCTCAACCGCCCTACGGGTAGTCGTCGCTTTGCTCCGACATTGTCTCGCTATCGCTCGGCTGGCCTTTTCTCCATGCTACTCTTTGTTATGTTTGGCTTGGCAGCTACTGCTAACGCAGATGAAAAACCTGTACTCTCCGTTTATACCTATGACTCATTCACCAGCAAATGGGGGCCCGGGCCAAAAGTAAAAGAAGCCTTTGAAAAAGAGTGTCATTGCACGCTTAATTATGTGGCTCTTGAAGACGGTGTCTCCTTGTTAAGCCGCTTAAAGCTGGAAGGGGAAAACAGCAAGGCCGATGTAGTTTTGGGGCTTGATACCAATTTAACAGCAGAGGCTAAAGCAACTGGCTTATTCGCGCCTCATGGCATTGAAGAAAAACCGAGTGCTTTGCCTAATAAGTGGTCAGATGAAATCTTTTTGCCTTACGACTTTGGCTACTTCGCCTTTGTCTATGATAAAAACAGGCTGAAAAACCCACCCAAAAGCATGCAAGAATTGGTCGAAAACAAAAGTGGCCCCAAGATTCTTATACAGGATCCACGCACCAGCACACCCGGTTTGGGCTTAATGCTATGGGTGAAAAAAATCTATGGCGATAAAGCAACCGATGCCTGGAAGAATCTGCTCCCTCGTATCGTAACGGTCAGCAAAGGCTGGAGTGAAGCTTATGGCTTATTTCTGAAGGGTGAGGCGCCTATGGTGCTCAGTTATACCACCTCCCCTGCTTATCATATAATTGCCGAAAAAAAAGATAACTATACCGCCGCCAAATTTGAAGAGGGGCATTATCAACAAGTTGAAGTCGCAGCTATGCTGGCCAATGCCAAACAACCAGAACTTGCTGAAGATTTTTTAAGGTTTATGCAAAGTGAAGCCTTTCAGAGCATCATTCCTGAGAGTAACTGGATGTATCCGGCTTATCTACCCAAAGAAAAATTACCTGAAGCCTATCAAACATTGATTGATCCATCCCCTGCCTTATTATTTACCGAAGAAGATGTCGCTAAAAATCGAAAAACCTGGACTCGGGAATGGCTTAAGGCAATGGCTAATTAACGGCTCCTCTAAGAAAACCCCAAGCCGGGTGAAGCGACGACTACCCGAAGGATGGCTTTAGAAAAGCCATAAAAAGCTAGGGGGTGTACTTTTTGGGAGTACCCTGCCTACTTATATGATAGGGTTATCTTAAGGACACCTCTATTAATAGAGATGCCCTTAATACTAAACCCCCAAAAGAGATGTACAATTGAAAATCAGGCTCGGATACTTCGTCCTTTTTATACTGCTAGCTTTTGTCAGCCTGCCATTGCTAAGCCTGTTTCTTGCCGATAATAGTTTAGGTAGCGCCTATCGCGATACGACACCACTAAACATCTGGCAAGACGCTTATTTGCGAGGCGTGATTTTATTTAGCCTGAAACAAGCCGCACTATCCACACTTTTAAGTGTTTCGCTGGGCTTATTGCTTGCCTGGTCATTTGCTCATTTTGGCGATTTTCCTTTTCGAACACTGATTCTAGGCTTATTTGGCTTACCTCTGGTAGTACCCGCAATTGTAGCCGTTTTGGGTATCGTATCAGTCTATGGCGCACAAGGCTGGCTTCCTCTGGGTAGCAAACTATACGGCCTAACGGGTATTTTATTAGCCCATTTGTTTTTTAATTTGCCCCTGTCAGTAAGGCTATTACTACCTATTTGGAATCATATACCTGATCAACACTGGCGTATTAGTGTACAACTGGGCATGAGCCGAAAAGAGCAGTGGACGTTCATCGAGTGGCCCGCTATTCGAGAGAGTTTACCGGGAATAAGTTTATTGATTTTCATGCTTTGCTTAACCAGCTTTGCGGTGGTGCTAACCTTAGGTGGCGGACCACGCAGCACCACACTGGAAGTCGCCATTTACCAATCGCTACGGTTTGATTTCGACCCCACTCAAGCGGTCATTCTAGCACTAATACAGCTAGCCCTTTCAGTGTTACTGGCACTAATCGCAGCACGTTTTAGCCACTTGCCAGATATTGATCCTGATTTGAATATTCATGCCGATACCCGCCACTTATCAGCTCACTGGAGTCATGCCTTATTTATTTTTTTAGGTGTGGTGTTTATCGCCACACCATTACTTGCCATGCTGATTGATGCTCTGAAGGGGCCTCTAGGAGAAGTACTAGGCGATGCGAACCTATGGCGCGCGATGGGTTTTAGCATTCTTATTGGCTTGAGCGCAGCCTTTATCTCAATTTCCCTGGGGTGGTTTCTTTTATCCGCCAGCGCCGAACTGGCCTATCAAAAAAAAACCAGAATGGCACAACTTCTGGAGCTTTCCGGTTCGGTCATCTATGTCGTACCACCGCTGGTGATAGGTACCGGCCTGTTTATACTGTTATCAAAACACATCAATGTGTTTGACTGGGCGATAGCCATCGTTATATTAATCAATGGCTTAATGGGCTTACCTTTTGTCATTCGCACCCTCGGGCCGGCACTGCGTCAGCATACCCAAAAGTATCAACGCCTTTGTGCCAACCTAAATATTCACGGCTGGCAACGATTTATCAAAATAGACTTACCCCTGCTTCGCAAACCACTGGGCTTATCCGCTGCGCTGGTGACGGCTATGGCAATGGGCGATTTGGGTGTCATTGCACTATTTGGCACACCACAAACAAGCACCTTATCTCTGTTGTTGTATCATCGTTTATCGGCCTATCAAATGCCACAAGCAGCGATTACAGCGCTTATTTTACTGCTCAGTTGCCTGCTTGCTTTCTGGCTACTGGAACGCTTTATCGGGGGTAAAAGCAATGCTGGAGGTTAAGAATTTACGTTTTAGCTACAAACACCCAATTAAAAATACTGACGAAAAGCTCGGCGCTGATAAAACAAAATTGGCAAGTACATCTTCCATGCATTTTAATCTAAAGGTTCATCAAGGCGAGATATTGAGTATTATCGGTGCTAGCGGTTCCGGCAAAACCACCCTGCTTAACCTTATTGCCGGCTTTATCTCCGCCGAATCGGGTCAAATACTGCTGGATGGCAGTGATATTTCACAACTTCCGGTATCAAAGCGTCCTGTTACCACCGTCTTTCAGGCGCATAATTTATTTCCACACCTGGATGTTTTTACCAATATAGCCATCGGTATCAAGCCTTCACTAAAACTGAGCCAGGAAGAAAAAAAGCGCATTAAAGAAGCGCTCAATAGCGTTGGTTTAAGCGAGCTAAGTAGCCGGCTTCCCGGCCAATTATCGGGCGGCCAACAACAACGGGTGGCTCTTGCACGTGCCCTGGTGCGCGAACAAAGAATTCTGCTACTCGATGAACCCCTTGCCGCATTAGGTCCGGCAATGCGTGAAGATATTATTTTACTGATAAAAAAAATGGTTGCCGAAAAAAATATGGCAGCTTTGTTTGTTAGCCATCAACCCAGCGATGCACTCAAGGCATCTGATCGCTGTGCCTTTATCTACAAAGGAGAGGTGCTAGAAACAGGCAACTGCAATGAGCTACTAAAACGGCCAAAACAGCTGCAAATTAAAAAATATCTTGGCGCATGATTGATCCAATAGATAAAAAGGTGATAAAGCCATTATTCAGAAAAATTCCACTGCTTGCCAATACGCCGCCAGAAAATATCAAGCTTCAAGCATTATCAGGTCAAAGTAATCACAATTATTTACTCAGCACCGAAATAGATCAGTATGTGCTTAGAATCCCCAAACAGAGCACCCAAAAACATATTAAGCGCGACAATGAATTTCACAATACCGAAATAGCCTACCAACTTGGCTTAACGCCCAAAATACTCTGGCACGATGAAACAGGCATTAACCTGCGACCTTATTTGTCTTTTACCCAGGAGCTAAGACCAGACACCTTTTCAAGCATGCGATTAGCATCGCTGCTGAATAAACTACAAAGCAGCCAATACAACTTTAAGGGCTTGCTTGATAACCAGAAAATGGCCAGACAACTTGAAGCCTATTACCAGCAATGCAGCCCAAAACAGCAAAAAGAAAACACCAATAGATTCAAAGAAACAATAAACTTAATCAAAGGCTTAGAAGAAAACCCTCACCCTGATATTAAGGAATTTGTTCCTGCACATATTGATTTGATAAAAGAAAATATTCTGATAGATCAAAAGAGCGCTAGAATATGGCTTATTGATTGGGAATATTCAGCCATGGCATCACCCTTTTGGGACATTGCCATGCTAAGTAACTCGCTTAAGCTCAATAAACAGCAATCTATAGACCTTTTGAGACAAACAAAACCAGACTACGGAGAAAATGAAGCAAAAATACTCTATATATATCGAATAATTACTAATAATATCAATATATTATGGAAACTAGCACATCAATAATAGTTAAAAAGTACACCCCCCACCTTTTTTAAGCTTTTCTCCTCTAAACGTCCTGTTAAGACATTACAACGCCTACTTTGAATCTTTTTTTACAAGATGCTCATAACGCGGCGCTTTATCAAAGACTGTTTTATATTGTTCCAGATTCTCACCCAACATGCGCTTGAATTCATTACCAAAATACTCGATGGCGTTATCAATCTCACCTTCATAGTGATCCTTGTTCTGTGCAAAAGAGGCAACCACAAATGCACTAAAACGGGATGAGGCATAAAGCAGGGCTGAGCCAACCTCGGCATTATCGGTGCTATCGCAATGCTGATTGGCCAGATCAATAAAAGAATCAGCCATTTTATAGAATTTTTTATTACTTTGATCCTGATTTTCCTGATCCGACATAACAAGCTCTCATTAAATAATTAAGGCTCATTTTAGCATTGCAATAGGGATAGTAACCAGTACAATAACGCGCCCTTTTATGTATGCCTCTGTTATCAGGCAAGGTATACTCTGTATTACTTATTCAGGAGTTAACATGGCTATTGAACGCACTATTTCTATTATCAAACCAGATGCCGTTGCAAAGAACGTGATCGGTGAGATTTATTCACGCTTTGAAAAAGGCGGATTACAAATCATCGCTGCAAAAATGAAACATCTTTCTAAATCAGAAGCAGAAGGTTTTTATGCGGTTCACAAAGAGCGTCCTTTCTTTAGCGAACTCGTTGAGTTTATGACCTCTGGCCCCGTTATGATTCAGGTCCTGGAAGGTGAAAATGCGGTTAATCGTAACCGCGAGCTAATGGGCGCAACCAACCCGGCTGAAGCGGCACCAGGAACTATCCGTGCTGATTTTGCTCAAAGTATTGATGAAAATGCAGTTCACGGGTCAGATAGCGTAGAAAATGCTAAGATAGAGATTGACTACTTCTTTAACGAAGATGAGATTTGTCCGCGCACAAGGTAATTAATGGCAACACCTGAAAAAATCAACCTTCTGGATTTTACTTCAGAAAAACTCAAGGCTTTCTTCCTCGAACGGGGGGAGAAACCTTTTCGTGCCACTCAAATTATTAAATGGATACACCAGCACGGCGTTGATAATTTTTCAGAAATGACAAATGTTAGCAAGGCCTTACGTGCAGAACTTGAAGAAATTGCCGAAATAAAACCACTTGAAGTTGCCATTGACAACCAATCGGATGATGGTACTCGCAAGTGGTTATTGCGCCTAGCTGACGGTAACTGTATTGAGACCGTTTTTATACCTGAAGATGATCGCGGCACCCTGTGCATATCATCACAGGTCGGTTGCGCCCTTGATTGCACCTTCTGTTCAACCGCACGCCAGGGCTTTAATCGCAACCTCAGTGTCAGCGAGGTTATTGGTCAACTGTGGCTGGCGAAAAACCTGCTACAACCCGATCATCAGGAAAATCGGGTAATCAGCAATGTGGTTATGATGGGAATGGGCGAACCACTACTCAATTTTGAGAACGTCGTTGATGCCATGGACTTGATGCTGGATGACAATGCCTATGGCCTGAGCAAGCGTCGAGTAACCTTAAGCACTTCTGGTGTGGTGCCAGCGCTTGATCGTTTACGCGAACGCATTGAGGTGAGTCTGGCGGTTTCCTTGCATGCACCCAATGATGAATTACGCGATCAGCTGGTGCCTATAAATCGTAAATACCCAATTAAAGAGCTGATGGCTTCCTGTTTGCGTTATATGGACGGCAAAGCAGCGAGAGAAAAAATCACCATTGAATATGTAATGCTTGAGGGCGTTAATGACCTGGATCAACATGCCAAAGAGTTGATAAATGTATTAAGAGATGTACCTTGCAAGGTGAATTTGATACCATTTAACCCGTTTCCTGAAACACGCTATAAACGTTCATCAAATAATCGGATTAACAGGTTCAGGGATATTTTGGTCGATGCCGGGCTAATTGTGATGACCAGAAAAACAAGGGGGGATGATATTGATGCTGCCTGTGGCCAATTAGCAGGGCAAGTAAGCGACAAAAGCCGCAGAGATGTTCATTTTGCGCGCATAGAATCCAGTTAAGCACTATTCTATCGAATCAATAATCTTGTTCTATTGAACGCTTGTTTTATTGAACATGGTACCGGCATCAATTAAAATAATGAATAAGGGGATATTCAATGAATAAATTTAGCTATGTTTTTTTTCCAAGCTTCCTGCTTGCAAGCTTTTTACTTTCTGCTTGTTCTTCGCAAGTCAAGACAGAGGAAGCAGCTGACTATAATTCTGATTTAGGGGTTCAATATCTACAAAAAGGACACCTTAACAGAGCAAATGAAAAATTATCAAAGGCTATTGAACAAAACCCTAACTCGATCAAAGCAAACCACTATTTTGCTATATTGCAAGAACGCCTGGGCGATAAGGCCAAGGCTAATCAATATTTCCAGAAAGCTATCTCGCTTGCCCCCAAAAACCCGGAAATACGCAATAACTATGGCTCTTATCTGTGCAAAAATGGTCAACCTCAAAAAGCAGTGCAACAATTTCTGACAGCCGTGAAAGATCCACTTTATAGAACGCCCGAATTTGCCTACACCAATGCAGGAATCTGTTTGAGAAAAACAGGCAATGATGCCAGGGCAGAACAATACTTCCGGCAAGCGTTAAAAAAACATTCATCGTTCCCGTCGGCTTTGCTTGAAATGTCAAAGCTCTATTTTGATCGAAAGCAATATGCTCGTGCGCAAGGCTTTATGCTGCGTTACGAGAGTGTTGGCAGATCAACCCCCGAAGCCTTAGAGTTATGCGTAAAGGTAAATCAAAAGATGAAAAATAACGGCAAGGCTGCAACCTGCAAAGCTGCCTTGTTAAGACTATTCCCTGCCAGCCCTGAAGCTGAACGTATAAACTAGGTATCTGTTGGTAACTAATTGGTAATTAATTATAATGGCTAAAGATAAAAAAAACGCTTCAATACCCTTGGCACAAGAAGGGGAGCTTGGTACTTTACTACAAGAATACCGGGAGAAAGCGGGCTATTCACTCACACAAATGGCTGATGCATTATGTCTATCCGAAGAAACACTGGAACATCTTGAAAATGAAAATTTTTCTGCACTAGCTGTTCCTCCTTATGTGCGCGGCTATTTACGAAACTATGCCAAAATAGCCGATGAAGACCCCAGCGAACTCATAAACATCTATGAATCACTGCGTGGGGCGGACCCAAAAGAACTGCAAAATCATTTTAGAGTCGCGCCCAATATAAACACTCATTCAGCAAAACGTTTTTCTCCTGTAGTAATTCAAATTTTCTTTCTTGGACTACTATTGGCCATTATTTCAGGTATTTTTATGATACCCAGTGTCAACAAATGGCTTAAATCAACCTGGCAAGGTTTCTCATCACAGTCATCTCCTCAATTACTGAATAATGGCTCCAACAACCCCGTATTAACCGGTACCATGCCTGTTCCGACACCTTTACCTATTGGTAATACTGCGAATGATGCAAATAAGAATAGCAATAAACCCGATTCTACAAACTCTGCAAAACCAACACCACAGCAGCAAGAAACAACTAATGACCAAACCAATACAAAATCAGATAAACCTTATGCCGGCGAAGACACTGTAAAGTCTGAGGATAAAACAGCAAAACAAGAACAAAAAGCACCCTCAGAAGCCGAAGCTAAGACAGAAACCCCCAAGCCAACTGGCAACACAATCAATATAAAATTGGTATTCAACAAAGAAGTATGGATGCGAATAAGAGACAAAAACAATAAAACTGTTTTTGAAGGACAAAATACGGCCGGTAAAGAAAAAACCTTAACGTTAAAGAAACCTCTAACCTTTCGTGTGGGTAATGCTCAGGGGCTTTCCCTGTTTGTCGATGGAAAAGCGGTTGATCTAACACCCTACATCAAAGGCAGTGTTGCTAATTTTACACTGGAATAAAAAAAGTAGTTAATCACATGGCAAAAAATCTCCAATCAGTTCGCGGTATGCGCGATATTCTTCCAGAGCAATCATCCTCCTGGCAAATGATAGAAAATTGTGCCAGAGAACTCTTTAATAGTTACGGCTATAAAGAACTGCGCACGCCCATTATCGAACCCACTGAGCTTTTTAAACGCTCCATTGGTGATGCCACTGATATTGTTGAAAAAGAAATGTACACCTTTGAGGATCGCAATGGTGACAGTTTAACCCTGCGCCCGGAAGGCACGGCAGGCTGCGCGCGCGCAGCCATACAGCATGGTCTACTTCATAATCAGCAACAACGAATCTGGTATACCGGCCCCATGTTCCGCCATGAACGCCCCCAAAAGGGACGTTATCGCGGCTTTTATCAAGCCGGCATAGAAACATATGGTATTGCCACACCTGATATTGATGCCGAAGTAATCGCAATAGCCGCTCGTTTATGGTCAAAGCTTGGTTTTAAAAATGTTCGCCTGGAAATTAATTCACTGGGTAGCAATGAAGCACGTGAAGCCTATCGTAGCGTACTTGTTGACTATTTTAGCCAGCATCAGGATCAACTTGATGCTGATTCACAAAGGCGCTTGCATAAAAACCCTTTGCGTATTCTGGACACTAAAAACCCGACAATGAAAGAGCTGGTTGCCAATGCCCCCGATTTACTTGACTACCTTGATGATGAATCAAAAGAGCATTTTGAAGGTTTAAAAGAACGATTA
The DNA here is from genome assembly GCA_027083815.1 of Thiotrichaceae bacterium. Lineage (GTDB taxonomy): Bacteria > Pseudomonadota > Gammaproteobacteria > Thiotrichales > Thiotrichaceae > Cocleimonas. The sequence goes on along the minus strand of JALWMR010000086.1, from coordinate 45,980 downwards.
GATAAAATAGGTATTGATTACCAGGTCAACTCGCGCCTTGTTCGCGGCATTGATTATTACAACCGCACCGTATTCGAGTGGATAACAGATGATCTGGGTGCACAAGGCACAATTTGTGCAGGGGGACGTTATGATGGGCTGGTTAAGCAGCTTGGCGGTCGTGAGACACCGGCCTGTGGGTTTGGTATTGGGCTTGATCGCCTGCAACTGCTAGTTGAAGAACAAAAACTGGATCAGTCACGAAGCAAACCACATGCCTATCTGGTAATGGCGGGCAAAAAAGCTGAACTGGCGGGTCTTTCACTGGCTGAAAAACTACGGGATAATTTTTCAAACTTGCGCTTACAAGTCAATGCCGGTAGTGGCAGTTTCAAATCGCAATTAAAGCGCGCTGACAACTCAGGTGCTGACTACGCTCTGATATTGGGTGAAAATGAAGTGACTGAAAACACCATTAATATAAAACCCTTACGCAAACATTTAAAGCTCTCAGAACAACAAACTATCTCACAACCTGAAAGTGTAGAATTAATTGGCGGGTTGATAGAGGAGTCTTAAAGACTCTGATATAGTCACACTCGATTAGACACAGACAGTAGCATCAATAATTAAGGAAACAAAATGGCAGACTTTGATTTAAAATCAGATGAAGAAAAAGCAGAAGAACTAAAAGCCTGGTGGAAGGAAAATGGCCTGTCAGTCATAGCAGGCGTTGCGATTACTATTGCCGGCATGTTTGGCTATAAATACTGGCAACAGTATCAGCTAGACCAATCTGAGGGTGCTTCCAGGCTATTCTATAAACTTAGCAAAACAGGCCCAAATAGCCCGGAAGCAGAGTCAATTCTAAAAAAACTAAACGATAACTATTCCGGCACAGCTTATGCTTCCCTTGCAGCATTAAGAGTGGCAAAAGCTGATTGCGAAGCAGGAAAGACAGATAGCTGTATTACACAATTACGTAAAGCCGCTGAAAGCTCACAAGAAAGTATCGTAACCATTGCAAAAATACGACTGGCTCGCGCTTTGGTCAGTGCGGGTAAACTGGATGAAGCAAAAAAAATCATCTCTGAGAACTATCCAAAACCCTTTACATCACTTATTGCCGAGATAAAAGGTGATATTTATTATGCTGAAAATGATATTCCAAAAGCACGAGAAGCTTATGATGAGGCAATATTAAGTTCGGGTGGAGAAGGCATTCAGCTATTAAAACTAAAACGTGACGACCTGGGCAATACGGCCAAAACGGGTGATACACCCAAAAAAGGGGCATAGGAGAAACACAGTGAAACAATTGCCTGGTTTAGTTTTATTTGCCGCGTTTGTAATTTTTTTAAACGGCTGCACCCAGCAAGTTTTTGGCAGTAAAACCTCCAGGCCAATCCCTCTTGCCCCCCTAAAGCCGGTTAAAGCCACACTTAACGTTCAAAAAAACTGGCAGATAAAAACAGCCAGTGCCATGGGAGAGAACAAGGTTCATCCCTTTATTGACCCAAACACCGTTTATATTGGCGGCGCTTCAAGCGCAAGCGCATATAACAAAACTAACGGAAAATTGCTCTGGAAACAAAAAATCGGCGAAACCATTAGTGCAGGTATCAATGGTAATGCTGGCTCCTCAAATAAAAATGCACAGCAAATTTTTCTTGGGACAAGCAATGGCAATGCCCTATCCCTGGATGCCAATACAGGAAAAATACTCTGGATAGAGCGACTAAGCAGCGAGGTACTTTCGGTCTCTCCCGGCAAAAATGGACGAGTCGCTTTTCGTACTATTGACGGAAAAATACACGGCCTATCATCGGAAACAGGTGAGCTAATCTGGCAACGTTCACAGCGCCCACCGGCTCTCACCATTTTAGGTGCCAGCGTACCTGTTCTTGTCGGCCCACTTGTCATTTCTGGCTTTGATAATGGCAAGGTAGCTGCCTATAACTTAAAGACCGGTAAGCCCGCATGGGAAGTCACTATAGCCATACCACGAGGCAGAACCGAACTTGAGCGCATTATTGATATTGACGGAAGAATAAAACCACTGGGAAATGCCTTGTTTGCTGCATCTATGAATGGCAATGCAACCGGAATCAATATGCAAGCTGGTGAACTTGCCTGGCTGCGTTCCTTTTCCACCTCAACGGGCGTAAGCGTTGACCCTAATGGACTTTATAGCAGTGATGATAAAGGCTTAATCTGGAAGTTAGACCCACAAACAGGATCGCCCATCTGGAGTATGGATGACTTAAAACGTTATGAGCCCACCCTACCCGTGATTATCAACCCTTCCGTAGTGGTTGTCGGTGATAAAAAAGGTAACCTGCATTGGATTAATACGGTTTCGGGGAAATTTATTGCCCGCGCTAAAGGTGACCCTGCGGGATACTCTGTTGAACCCGAAGTCTCGGGCCAAAGCATATATGCGATTGGAAAAGGTGGTGTACTTAGTCGTTTTAGTAACTAAAAAGTACACCCCCCTACTTTTTATGGCTTTTCTCTTAAGCAGCCTTGATTAGCTACTGTTTTTCTGATTCCATTGACTCTCGACGCACTTCTCTAAACCAGTCCAGCAAGCCTTGTGTTGAACTGTCATGCTCGTGCATATTCTCACCTGATTCAAGCTCCTGGAGAATATTTTTGGCCAGCTTCTTGCCCAGTTCAACACCCCACTGGTCATAAGAATTAAGATTCCAGACAATACCCTGAACAAAAATCTTATGTTCATACATGGCCAATAAAGAACCCAGAGCACGAGGTGTTAGCTTCTTGATAACGATTGAGTTACTCGGCTGATTGCCTTCAAAAATCATGTGTGGCAAGCGGTTTTCAGCCTTGTGCAATTCGATACCTGCCTTTTCCAGTTGCTCGCGGGTTTTATCCATATTACGACCGCGCATCAAGGCTTCCGTCTGCGCCAGAAAGTTAGAAGCTAAAATATCACAATGATTCCTCAGACAGACATCCGACTGTATCGAAGCAATAAAGTCAGTTGGAATTAAACGGGTTCCCTGATGAAGCAGTTGATAAAAAGCATGTTGTCCGTTTATACCTTCTGCACCCCAGATTATTTTACCGGTTGAATAGGTTGTTTGACGACCCTGCCGATCTACCGACTTGCCATTACTTTCCATATCAGCCTGCTCCAGATAGGCAGGAAGCATGCGTAAATTATGATCGTAAGGCAGAACCGCACTTGATTCGGCATTAAAGAAATTACCATACCAGATACCCAGCATGGCAAGTATAACCGGCATATTGCTTTCTAAAGATTCACTTCTGAAATGCTCATCCATTTCATGCGCACCTTCCAAAAGCTCTATAAAATTATCCATGCCTATGTAGATGATGCTAGCCAGGCCAACGGCAGACCACAAGGAGTAACGCCCACCTACCCAGTCCCAAAAGCGAAACATATTAACCGGATCAATACCAAACTTTTCAACTTCTTCTTCATTGGTCGATACAGCAACAAAATGTTTGGCAATATCATCTTCGGTCACACGTCCAGCCCCATCCAGAAACCACTTCTTTGCGGTATTTGCATTGGTTAATGTTTCCTGAGTAGTAAAGGTTTTTGAAGCTACAATAAACAGCGTTGTTTCCGGGCGCAGATGCTTCAGCATCTGGTCGATATGGGTGCCATCAACATTGGATACAAAATGCACCCGAATATTATTATGTGCATACGGTGTTAAAGCCCTGCAGACCATATTCGGCCCCAGGTCAGAGCCACCTATACCAATATTAACCACATTGGTAATCGGCAAGCCTGCGTATCCAATCCACTGGCCACTACGTACTTTTTCTGAAAAAACCCGCATTTTCTCAAGCTCGGCCTCAACCGCTGGCATGACATTTTCATCATCAACAAAAACGGGGCGACCAGAACGGTTACGCAAAGCGGTATGCAGAACAGCCCGTCCCTCGGTATTATTAATTTTTTCACCATTGAACATTTTGTCACGCCACTCTTCAACCCTGGCTTGCCTTGCCAAATCAAAGAGTAGCTTCATGGTTTCATCGGTGACACGATTCTTTGAAAAATCGAGCAACATATCATTAAACTTTATAGAATATCGCTCAAAACGTTGTGGATCTTTTTCGAAAAGGTCCAGCATGTGAATTTTCTTCACCTTCTTGTAATGATCTAATAAAGCCAGCCAGGCTGGTGTGTTAATTAGAGGTGATTTTGCATTCAGAATGACTCTTGCAGGTCGCATATTTATTTTCTCTGATTTAGCCCGATTGGCTAAATATTAACCTATTTCGTGATTATTTTCTTCAGCTTTTCATTATAGTGGCTTGTTTTTCTTATAAATGGTCGAAAATCGAGATATAATTTAAGAAGAACCTGATCAAGTCCAGTTATTCTAATCAACTTAATCAGGCTCTCCTTAACGTTTTCTGCATTCCCAAACCAGAAGACGCTGACCAGGTCTAAGCTTTGCTCGTGATCGCAAGCCGTTCATTTGAGCAATTTTATTTTTATGTATACCCGTTTTTTGCATTACCCGTAACAGGGTATCTCCTTTTTGTGCGATATAAATACGTTGCCACACACCGTTGCCACTTTGTACTCTGGTTGAGCGTTTCAGATGGGTACTGGTTCGGTTGGCACATCGCCCCCATTCAATGTTTCGCTTTCTGCCTTTATAAGGGCTAAATCTTGAGTGCGCCATGGCGCGCGGTACAAACACTGACCTTGCTAATTTCTTATCTTTTGAAAAAGACACCAATAGCGGGCTTAGCTGCCCTCCTCCCTGTGCATATAACTTATACAAGGCGGCTACTTTTCTAACATACAAGCGGGTTTCATTATAGGGGGGAATTCCCTTGTATTTATCTACAGCCCCCTCACCGGCATTATAGGCAGCAATAGCATTGAGCAGGTCTTCATCGTAATAATCCAGCAAGAACTGTAAATAGCGCGTACCGGCTTTTATATTCAAAGCAGGGTTAAAGCGATCTTTTACGCCAAACCGTTTAGCCGTTTGTGGCATTAATTGCATTAGTCCATGCGCACCTTTGGGGGATACGGCACGTTCATTAAAACAGCTCTCTGCCGTAATGATCGCCTTGATAAGCGACTCCGATACGCCGTATTTAAGGCTGTATTTAGTAATTGTTTTTTGATGCTTTTTTACTTTTTTGGCCAGTTTTTTATAACTGCCATTCAGGCAGTAGCTGACCTTTCTTTGTTTGGTCTGGGACTTCCTGGCAGGTTTTAGCGGCTTACCCTGCTTCGCGGTAGCCGAGGCTTTTTTAAAGGTTCTTTTGGGAGTAATTGAATAACCATCTATTCCCCGCATGGCCAGTTGTATTTTATCAATACTCGATTGCTGTTTGTTCGATAATTGAGCATTCACCCAAAATGGATACAGGCAAATCGTCAAGAGGATTAAACGAGTAAATAGTTTCATATTAATTGTGCGCATCGCCCCACTATATCATTTTAGGGATTCAGGTTTAAACCATTTTAACCAGTTCGTCCATCTCCTGCTGGCTGAAGCCTGCTTGCAAACGCGCTTCATTATGAAATGGCCCCCGCAACCCGCCACCCATATATTCGACCAGTAAGTCTCTAAAGGTTTGCTCCGGGTTCAAATCTTTTTTTGCACAACAATATTTAAACCAGCGCGAGCCTATTGCCACATGGCCTATTTCGTCACGAAGAATAATCTTGAGTATCTTAACAGACTCATTATCGCCGGCCCTGGCAAGTTTATCCATCATTGGTGGTGTCACATCCAACCCGCGAGCTTCCAATACACGAGGCACCAGCGCCATGCGAACTAACACATCCTGATCGGTTCGCAAAACCATCTCCCACAAACCATTATGTGCGGGAAAATCACCGTATTGATAACCCATATCCTGCAAACGCTGGCTCAACAATGAAAAATGATACGCCTCTTCCTTTGCCACCTTTAGCCAGTCGCCATAATAATCATCCGGCATATCCCTGAAACGATAGACCGCATCCAGTGCCAGGTTAATGGCATTAAATTCAATGTGACAAATGGCGTGAACCAGGGTTGCCCGACCTTCTTCAGAACCTAATTTTCGCTGTTTTAACTGAGTTGGATCAATCAAATCAGGCTTCTCCGGGCGACCGGGAACCTCTATCCGCTCAGGTGGCTTGATTGGCAACGTTTCACTGCGTAACAGCGTGTTTTTCTGCCAACCATTATATAATTTTTGTGTCTTAGCCAGCTTTTCATTCACATTATCCAGCATTAAGCACTCATAAACAGCATTATATAGATTCAAAAAGTACACCCCCGGGTTTTTTTGCCCTTTTCCCAAAATAGCACCAATTAAAAAGCCCGCATATTATAACGCGGGCTTTAGCAATATAGATGACTTAAATTAAGCCTTAAGCAACCTTTACACCTGAGAATTTTTTAACCAGGGAGGTGTTGGCATTTCTGGTGCCAAAGGTGCTACCGGAGCTGGAGGCGGCACCATGCCTGCAACTTCTACTCCTTCTGCCTGCTGTAGCTGCTGCTGTTGAATCCATGCCAGCTTGGCTTGTTGTTGCGCCTGAAACAACTCAAACTCTTTTGACTGATAGGCATCAAATTGCTGGCGCTCTTGCTCCTGATACTTTGCAAACGCCTCTTGATCCACGCGTTGCTTCATGTTTAAACCCTTACGGTCTTCATCCTGATGCGCCTTGAAGGCCGCCCAGTCAGTTTCCCACCAGTTTTCCTGAACATCCTTTTCAGATATATCGCGCAACATCGTATCCAGACTATTATCTTCTGCGATTTGCGCATCTAAGGTGTCACTACCGGGCAAGGGTGTATTTAATATCTCTTTTACACGTGCCAACAAGGAGTTATCCTCATGGGAAACATCCGTGCCTGATACCGTTTTATCTGCTTCAGTTTTCTTCGCTTCAGTACCAGGCAAAGGTGAATTTAAAATCTCCCCCAGGCGTTCAAAAAAACTTTTTTGATCTTCTTTATTCGTTTCATTCGCTTCCATAACAAACACCTATGATTTTTTTAGAAACTTGGTTGTCCAAATCAACAAAACAGCACCCGCTGTCGCAGTTAAAATAGTTGCAATCAAACCACCCGTGGTATTACCGAAACCAGCCAGAGCCATCAAATAACCACCTACCACGCCTCCAGCAATACCCAAAATAATATCACCAATAAAACCAAAGGGTGATGTACCACCCATAACCTTACGAGCCAAAATACCGGCGACTGCGCCAACAGCCAACCAAACTAATAGCGTCCAAAGTGCCATGTCTCTCTCCTTGCGATTGGTTAAAAGCATAAAACTATATTAGCATATTAGAATATACTATATTTTGATCTTGCGCAAACTACAATCAAACAAATGACGCTAACGCCCGTCCTAAGCCCCCCTGAGATAATCTGATAAGTACACCCCCCCCACTTTTTTAGTGAACTTGCTGTTTCGTTGTTTGAAACGGACAATTCAATTATGTCGCCGTTGTTTGGCGACGCATGGCTTTTGTTCAGCTACGCCTCACCCTTCGGGTTGTCGTCGTTACACTCTGACATTGTCTCGCTTATCGCTCGGCTCCGTGACAAAAACAACCATAATAAGTACCCCGTCTTTTTAGGCATTTTACTCAACGTTACCCTTTTGCTGAAACCAATAAAAAAACCCCTCCACTAAGGAAGGGGTTTTCTCCAGTCAAAAGCGTTAGGGCTAGCCAAACCTGCGACGTAGTAAAGCGGGCAATAACAGCACAAACAAGCTCAGTGGCATGCTACCTCCGCCACTGCCGCCTGTTCCACCACCTGTTACGGGTGGCAGGGTTGAGCCGCCTTTTTTAATGGTGGTGGTAACCGAGTCACTATTATCCGTTGTTTTTGTATCCAGTTGGTCGGCAGTCACGCTGGCTGTATTGGTGATTGTGCCTTCTGCTGTGGGGGCTTTTACCTGAATAATGGCGTTATAGCCGTCATTTACAGCAAATTTACCCATGCTACAGGTGACTTTTTGACCACTGGCTGAACATGAACCTGAGGCTGAATTAACCGTGCCACTGATATAGCTTGTGCCAGCAGGCAGGGTATCTGTGACCACCACATTTTGCGCATCACTGGGGCCATTATTGGTCACTGCCAAAGTATAGGAAATGGTGCCATTAGGGGCTACATTGGTGCTGGGGCCAGATTTTACAATCTCCAAGTCGGAGCGTAGGTCATAGACCTTTATCTTATTAGATGCATTAAGGTATACATGCCGTCCATCTTTGGAACTGACTAGCTTATTACCCGAGGTGTTATTTGAAATTTCATCAATTTTATCCAAAAAGGTTAAATCACCTGTTGTAGTGTTTCTTTTCCATACGCCAATTGTGTTAATAATTGGGTCGAAGGTATAAATATATTTTTCATTAGGGCTAAGAATCAAATGAGCTTTAGTGGCAAATAGAATACCAAGTCCATTACCACTATCTGGTGATTTTATATCTTTAAAATGTTCAAGCTTGCCATTAGATTGACGTTTAAAAATAGTTATTGAACGACGCTGTTCTGAACTTGGTTCTCCATAACCACCAACAGAATACAAAAACTTTCCATCTTTTGTAATAGCAACGCCTGCACCACCTGAGCCTGGGACAGGCGTATCTTCTGAATGACGCCAGATAGGTTTAACTATATTGTTATGGATAAGGGTATCAACGCCAGTTAGGTGTCCTGTTGTTTTATCTAGATTATAAATATATAAATGACCATCAACATTTAAACTTGATGCATATAATGTCTTGCCATCAGGGCTAATGCTAATACTTTGGGTGTCATCTAACTCATTTCCATTTGAATCTGTCTTAACTGTCTCAACCAAACTAATATTGCCATTATTAGCCCGTTTTAATACAGCAATTGGTGCACCTGAAGAACTAGCTGATCCCACGTATAAGAATTTTCCTTTTGGGCTTATAACCAGACCAGTATCTGCTTTACCCGTTATCACTCTGCTATGATAGGACAATAAGCCATTTGAGCTTATATCAAAGCGCACTACAGACTCATCAAAAGGCAAGTCACTATCACCAACTTCCCCAAATACAGTACTAATATACAACTGTTTGCTATCAGGACTAACTACCATACCTTGCGGATTGAAAAATGTTGTTTTACCGGGAACCAGATCTGCTTTTTCTATTTTTTGAACAAGAGTTAATTTACCCGTTTCAGGATCACGTCGGTGTACATAGAGTTGAGCTGGGCTTAAAGTTGTAGAAAAAACAAATTGACCATCAGGGCTAATGGCATGTTGATAAACATTTCCTTCAAGTAAGGTATCTTCCACAAACCCCATTACATCAGCCTGTGCCGTTAAACTAAAACCACCGCTTGCCAAAGCACTGAGCGAGAGTATTAAAATTTGTAACTTCTTTTTCATTTTTATCTCCTTATCTTTTTTTAATTTGCTAAAACCACCGGATATTTCACCGGTGGTTTTATCCTGTTTTTATTTAATTAAACTTTAGTCTGCGACGCAGTAAAGCGGGCAATAACAGCACAAACAAGCTCAGTGGCATGCTACCTCCGCCGCTGCCGCCTGTTCCACCACCTGTTACGGGTGGCAGGGTTGAGCCGCCTTTTTTAATGGTGGTGGTGACCGAATCGCTGTTATCCGTTGTTTTGCTGTCCAGTTGGTCGGCAGTCACGCTGGCTGTATTGGTGATTGTGCCTTCTGCTGTGGGGGCTTTTACCTGAATAATGGCGTTATAGCCGTCATCTACAGCAAATTTACCCATGCTACAGGTGACTTTTTGATCACTGGCTGAACATGAACCTGAGGCTGAATTAACCGTGCCACTGATATAGCTTGTGCCAGCAGGCAGGGTATCTGTGGCCACCACATTATAGGCATCGCTGGGGCCATTATTGGTCACTGCCAGAGTATAGGAGATGGTGCCATTAGGGGCTACATTGGTGCTGGGGCCAGATTTTACGATATTGAGATCGGAACGTAGATCATAAACAACAATCCCACTTGTCGCATTTAAGTATAAATGCTTTTCATCAGGGGAAATATTCATACGGTAATCATAATGAGTGCTTGAAATACCATTAATTCTATCGAGTAAAGATAGATCTCCAGTTTTAATATCTCGTCGCCACACGCTGAGGATATCCGTGATATCATCAAAAACATAAACATATTTTTGATTAGGGCTTATTATTAAATCAGCCCCAGGAGAAAAAATAATTGTATTCGAGTTTGTTGCTGATTTTTTGGGTGAAACTACATTTTTATAAAAACTAAGACGACCATTTCCATCACGCTTAAAAATTGAAATTGAATCTTTGACAGACCTAGTACGACCAACAGCATAGAAATATTTTCCATCCTTAGTTACTGCTGTACCATATCCCCCTGCTCCATCAATCTTGATATCTTCATCATTAGGGTTGTAGCTATTATTCTTGTTCATAAAAACCTGTGTACTTGTCAAAGTACCACCAGTTTCAATATTAAAAACATATAAACGGTCATCAAAAGATGGGCTTGAAACAAAAAGTTGTTTTCCATCAGGGCTTAGCGTCATTTCTTTAGCATATGAAATTTCATTATCGTTTAAATCTTTTGTAACTAACTGCTTCTTAGAAAGATTACCATTGGCAGCACGCCTAAGTACCGTAAGCTCTCCATAATATCCTGCAACATAGAGATAACTGCCATTGCTGGAAATAACAATTCCACTGCCTCTACCAGCAGTTTCTATTGAACCCACATAAGTAAGTTCTCCCATATCATTCACATCAAAACGTAAGACGTCTCCATTAAGGTTGAGGATATAAAGCTGTTTATCATCAGGACTGATTACCATTCCCTGAGAAGAAAAAGTGGATACTGAGGAAGGCGGGTTAATTGCTTGTAATTCCGTCAATTTCCCATATTCCTGATTTCTGGAGAAAACATAGATCTTGCCAGGGCTAGTAGAGGCTGCATAAACAAATTTACCATTATGACTTACAACATGACTTAGTACCTGACCAGGAATTTTATGGCTTTCCACAAACCCCATTACATCAGCCTGTGCCGTTAAACTAAAACCACCGCCTGCCAAAGCACTGAGCGAAAGTATTAAAATCTGTAACTTCTTTTTCATTTTTAGCATCTTTTATCTCCTTACGTTTTTAAAAATTTACTGTTTTGTCGCCACCCAAACGCCCTTACAGCCGCGAATATCGCTGTAGGTTCCGTTTGAGTCGAGACCATTAATAATGCCGTTAATGCTGGCATAGGTAATACCTTGTGTAATGGCAAAGCCACCTGTGACTTCGCCGGTGTTTTTATTGCGTTTTCCATTTAGGGTAAACACGTAGCTGCTATTGGTGTCGCTGGTGACTGAGCCATTAATATCTTCATCATTGCTTAAAACAAAGCTGCCCGTTGCACCACTGCAATATGCTTCGGTTGAGGTGCTGGTGACGACCACATCGTAGCTTCCATTTAAGGGGATTGTGGCATTTGAACTGGGGGAAACGGGCGCGGTTTGGGCTGTTTTGGCAGAAGTCTGGTTTCTGCCATCCAGTGCCTCAACCTGATAGCGATAGTTTTGCCCACTGTTCAGCCCAGTATCGGTATAAACCGGGTAAGCTGTGGTGGCAATTTTTTGATTGTTTCGATAGATGTTGTAACCAGATACGCCTTTATCATCGGCTGATGCTTTCCAGCGCAGAATAATGCTGGTGGCACTTTGCGGGTATGCCATAAGATTTTCGGGCGTGCTGGGCGGAGTATCATTATTGCTGGTCAGGTCTTTATTCAGGCTCAGCTTTTTGACACTGATAGTAATCGCATTGCCGCTGGGCTGTTTGAGGATGATGGTGATTTTGTCCTGGCTATCAATAACCACCTTGTTTTTATCCAGAAAACTGTCCAGCCCCTTTCCATTACGATCATACGGCGTTGAAAGCAAATCGACCGACTGGTTAACTCCATAATCTGCCAATACTCTGGCGACAATGCCTTTAATCTCGTTCTCAATGGCATTTATTTCGGCAACCGAGGGAATTTGCATAATGGGCTGATCGCTATCAAATTCTTTATTAATATTAATCATTTTGGTGGCAAACCAGTTGCGCACAATCAAATCAGTATAGGGGTGTATATTTCGATTAATCAGGTGCTTACCGTCACTGTGTGCAACACTGTAATAATAATCATCGCTGGCTTCTTTTTGGGCGGATTGAGCGAGGCTCCTAGAACTGCTGTCTGCTCCTTTTCGGGCGCTACTATTTTGATTATTTTGAACTTTTTTCACTCTCAGCAAATAGGCATCTGCATCTGTTTTAGACAGCCTGAATTTACCAAATGGATCAATATCAGCTTCTGCCCTTTTGCCACTTTGTGATTTAAAATGAACTTTGGTTGGGGTCGATGCCAGAATTCTTGCCGTGCCGATAATACCACCTTCACCTGAGGCAACGGTTTCTCCTTTGTTACTTGTTGCACCGCCGCCACAGGCTATCAAGAACACCAGGCTAAAGGCTATTATTAATGCGTTAACTCCCTTGTGTTTAATCGCTTTATAATCGCTCATGTTGATTCCATTTCATTTTCAAAATAATAAATACCCAAACCAACCCGCTTTTCTTCTACTGGTTGACTTGTCTCTGTTGACTGCTCTTTGTCATCGCGGGTGTTTTCAGCTAACCACTGATTTAATTCAACCAGCAACGCCTGCGCCTTTTCACTGCTCAGGCGTTGAAACTCCTCGGCAATATCAGCCGGAACACCGGTATAAACAAGCTGGCGCTGATAACGACCGTGTTTGGCATCAACATCCAGGTTGTAAATTGCGGTATCCATCAAGTCGCTGGCACAGGTTGAAATAATGTCAATTTTTTCTAGCTCTCCCGTTTGAGGGATATACGCCTCCTGGTTGAGTTTGATCTGCTCACTATTAATTAATTCAACAATACCCAGCCTTTGCAACTCGTCAATAATTGCGCCAGCGGTAATATCGCCGCTATAACGTGCTGCCAACTGATAAAAACTGTTCTCGCCCTGCTTGATATTTAACACCAGAGGCTTTTTGTTGCTATCCAAAAAATCAGGGTCACTTAACCAGCCATTAACCACCCGTTTTGCCCGATTAGGCGTACCTTCCAATGTTTCTTCATTAGCCTCTTTTTGACGTGATAAACGTAGCACCTCTTTCCTGTTTATGCCGGTTAAAACCGCCACCCTGGAATGCGTCATTTTCTTGCCGGGAATCGCAAAGTATTTATGTGCCACATCAAAATAAGCCTGTTTAGCCAACGCACAAAATTCAGCATGAGACACATCATTCCGCATCAGAATGCGGATTATCGGTTTCAAAATATGCATAACCGCTTTTGGGAGACTTGTTTTGAGTGGCTGACTCATAATGGGATTATAATCCCATTATGAGTTTAGAGCAATGTTTTCTTATAGGAATAAAAAATGACTCTTATAAGGATAAGTCTATTTTTTAGTGACAAAAACAACCCTAAAAAGTACACCCCCCTACTTTTCTGCCCTTTTCACCCACACTAACTTCGCCCTGACTGTTATTGTTGATTCCTGATGTTTTTGTATCTTCATACTTTCTCTGGCATGTGCTAACGTCACCCTCATGAATGAATACCGAAGAATACGTGTCAAAATCTGCGGCATTACCTCCATAGAGGATGCCCAGGCTGTCTGTGATTCTGGCGCAGATGCTATCGGTCTGGTGTTTTATGAGAAAAGCCCGCGCAATGTCAGTATCGAACAGGCAGTAGCGATTTGTGACAGCCTGCCTCCATTTATCACCAGTGTCGGCCTGTTTCTGGATGCACCCGTATCATTTGTTGATTCAGTGCTGGAAAGTGTGCCGCTTGACTTGCTACAATTTCATGGCTCTGAAACGCCCGAGTATTGCGCATCCTTTAAACGCCCCTATATTAAAGCGGTGGGCATGAAAAACAGGCAAGCGGCTGATTTTGCCCAATATGCCGACCAGTTCACTGAAGCCAAAGGCTTTTTGGTTGATAGTCATGGCGCTGGCAAGGCGGGGGGTACAGGTCATACATTTGACTGGAAAAATACACCGCGGGATTATCATAAACCGATCATTTTGGCGGGCGGTTTAAACCCGAACAATATTGCACAGGCCATTGAGCAGGTATCCGTTTATGCGGTCGATTTGAGCAGTGGTGTAGAGCAAGCTCCTGGCGTGAAGGATAAAGATAAAATTATGCAGCTAATGAATGAGGTAAGACGTGCCCAGTACAATAAATAATGAATTGAATATGATCGACTTAAGCAATGTTGATCTGTCAACCGTCGATTGGGCGGCCTTCCCTGACGCACAAGGTCACTTTGGCATTTATGGTGGGCGCTTTGCTGCCGAAACGCTTATGGAAGCCATTGACGAGCTGCAACAGGCCTATGACAAGCTTAAAACAAGTAAACAGTTTCAAACCGACTTTGACAACGATCTGCGTCATTATGTGGGCAGGCCCAGCCCGCTTTATCATGCCGAACGCTGGTCAAAAGAGCTTGGTGGCGCACAGATTTATTTAAAACGGGAAGATCTGAATCACACCGGCGCGCATAAAATCAATAATACTATTGGTCAGGCTCTGCTCGCCAAACACATGGGCAAGCCGCGCATTATTGCCGAAACCGGTGCTGGTCAACATGGTGTTGCCACGGCCACCATTGCCGCCCGGCTTGGTCTGGAGTGCGTTGTTTATATGGGCGAAGTTGATGTTGCCCGCCAGGCACCTAATGTCTACCGGATGAAGCTCCTGGGGGCTGAGGTTCGCCCGGTTTCTTCTGGCTCCAAAACACTTAAAGATGCCCTAAACGAAGCGATGCGTGATTGGGTGACGAATGTAGATAACACCTTTTATTGTATCGGCACTGTGGCTGGCCCACACCCCTACCCGGCGATGGTACGCGACTTCCAAACCATTATAGGTCGTGAGGCAAAACAGCAATCCCTGAAACAAACTGGCAAATTGCCCGACGCCCTTGTTGCCTGTATTGGCGGTGGCTCTAATGCCATTGGCCTGTTCCACGAATTCCTGCCTGATTTGGAGGTACAAATATATGGCGTAGAGGCCGCTGGCCGAGGGCTTGAAACAGGTGAACATGCAGCTCCGCTTTGCAAAGCCAATCCTGGCGTGCTACACGGTAATCGTATGTACCTGATGGCCGATAAAGATGGTCAGGTGATCGAACCCCATTCTATTTCGGCGGGTCTTGACTACCCGGGCGTTGGTCCGGAACATTGCTTTTTAAAAGACATTGGGCGCGCCAACTATGTTGCCATCACCGATGATGAGGCGATGCAAGCGTTTCACTCATTAACACGCATTGAAGGTATTATTCCTGCACTGGAAAGCAGTCATGCTCTGGCCTATGCCATGAAGCTGGCTCCCACTCTGGAAAAGGATCAAACTATTATCGTCAACCTGTCGGGGCGCGGCGATAAAGATATTAATACTATTGCTGCACGTGAGGGGATAAAGTTATGAGCACACGTTTGACACAATGTTTCACCAGTTTAAAGGCTAACGGCAAAAAAGCCTTAATCCCCTATATTACAGCGGGTGACTCAAACCCATCCATTACGGTACCCTTGATGCATAAAATGGTCGAATCGGGTGCTGATATTATTGAACTTGGCATTCCTTTTTCTGATCCCATGGCTGATGGCCCCACGGTACAGCTTGCCTGCGAGCGGGCATTGGTACATCACACAAGCTTAAATGACGTTCTTGACATGACTGCCGAATTCAGAAAAAAGGATGATAAAACTCCCATTGTTTTAATGGGTTATCTTAATCCGGTTGAAACTATGGGTTATCAAACCTTTGCAGACAGGGCAGCACAAGCGGGGGTGGATGGATTATTAACAGTTGATTTACCACCTGAAGAGGGTACAGAGCTTGTCGCCATTTTAAAAAAAGCAGATATTGACCCTATCTTTCTTCTGGCCCCAACGACAACGCAGGAACGCATAAGTAAAATATCATCAGCTGGAAGTGGCTATCTTTACTATGTCTCACTTAAAGGTGTAACCGGCTCCAGCATACTGAATGTTGCCGAGGTAGAAGAGCGTGTTAACACAATCAGATCAATCACTGATCTACCTATTGGCGTTGGCTTCGGCATTAAGGATGCCGCTAGCGCAGCCGCCGTATCAGCTGTATCTGATGGTGCCATTGTTGGAAGCGCCATTGTCAAAATTATTGAAAATAATGTCGATGATGCTGATACAATAGAAACCCAGATAGGCGCGCTACTACAATCAATGCGTACAGCAATGGATGGTTTAACGGATGGTTAAAATGGACTTTGATATGAGCTGGTTTGAAAAATTAATTCCTTCACGAATTCGTACTGAAACGACTACCGCAAAGAAAAAGTCAATCCCAGAGGGTTTATGGCATAAATGTCCCGCTTGTAATGCCGTATTATACCGCGCCGATCTTGAAAGAAACCGTGAGGTTTGCCCCAAGTGTGGTCATCATGAGCGTCTTGGTGGTCGCCAACGACTTAATTATTTCCTGGACAAAGATGCCAGGCAAGAAGAAATAGCCAATAATGTCACACCTATTGATATCCTTAAATTCAAAGATAGTAAAAAATATAAAGACCGACTCGCAGCCGCCCAGAAAGCAACCGATGAAAAAGATGCATTAATCGTTATAAAAGGTCAGGTACATGGAGTTGACCTGGTCGCTGCTGCTTTTGACTTTCGTTTTATGGGCGGATCTATGGGTTCGGTTGTTGGCGAACGTTTTGTGCAGGCTGTCAATGCCGCAATTAGAGAGAAAATACCCTTAGTAGTTTTCTCCGCCAGCGGTGGCGCTCGCATGCAAGAAGCTCTATTTTCACTGATGCAAATGGCTAAAACCAGTGCGGCACTCACCAGGCTATCAGCGGCCGACCTACCCTTTATTTCGGTTTTGACCGATCCCACAATGGGTGGGGTTTCAGCCAGCTTTGCCATGCTGGGGGACGTTATTATCGCTGAACCAAAGGCATTGATTGGCTTTGCCGGACCGCGCGTTATTGAACAAACCGTTGGTGAAAAGCTACCTGAAGGGTTTCAGCGTAGTGAGTTTTTAATTGAAAAGGGTGCCATAGATCGCATTATCTCCCGTCAGGATTTACGCAAGGAAATTGCCGATTTATTATGCATGTTAACCCACAAACCACGCCCTGAAAATATGGAAGAAAAAGATGCCATTCCCGAACCGGCACCGCTTGCCTTAAATACCGAAGATGAAAGTAAAGACCAGGAAAAACCTGAATCATCCAAAGATAGTTAGTCGGTTATTGCACCGGACAAACCGATGAAACGTACCTTATCCGATTGGTTATCATGGCAGGAAACACTTCATCTTACTGAAATTGATCTTGGTTTGGAGCGCATTGGCAAAGTCGCCCACAAACTAAAACTGTTAAAGCCTGATTTCCCCATTATCACCGTGGCTGGCACTAACGGTAAAGGCTCATCAGTTGCCCTGCTGGAAGCCATCCTCATAGCACAAGGCTATAATGTAGGCAGCTACACCTCTCCTCATCTGATTGACTACAATGAACGCATCAAGATCAATGCTCAAAACGCCAATGAGCAACAAATTATTGATGCCTTTGAGGTGATTGATAAAGCACGAGGCAATATCAGCCTCACCTACTTTGAATTTAGTACACTTGCGGCAATACTCTGTTTTTCGCAACAAAACATTGATGTAGCAATACTTGAAGTTGGTTTAGGCGGACGACTGGATGCAGCCAATCTTTGGGATACCTCGCTGGCCATTATTAGCAGTATCGATATAGACCATGAAAATTGGCTGGGAAATGACAGAGAAACTATAGGCATAGAAAAATCTGGTATTATGAGAAAGGATACACCCGTTATTTGCGGTGATCCTCACCCGCCAAAGTCTATTGCAAAACAAGCCGGTAAAATTGGTGCAAAACTCTATCAATTAGATAAAGATTTTTTTATTGAGACTGATGATGCAACCCCCAATCGCTGGAAGTGGGTCGGTCAAAACAAAACCATTAATCTGCCCAAACCTAATTTAAAAGGCCGTTTTCAGTTAAACAATGCCGCCACTGTGATAGCAGGTTTGTATTCACTAAAAGAGAAACTACCCGTTGACACCGATGCTATCAAGCAAGGATTATTATCTGCCAAGGCAACAGGTCGCTTACAGATAATCAGTCAACAACCGGAGTGGTTACTGGATGTCGCCCACAACCCCCAGGCCGCCAAAGCATTAGCCGCCTATCTTGCAAATAACCCTGTGTCAGGTAAAACATATGCCCTGTTTTCCATGCTAAAAGATAAGGACATAAAGCAGGTCGTTTCAATTATGTCACCTGCAATTGATGAATGGCATATTGTCCCCTTAGGCGGAACACGTGGCATGACAATAAATGAACTAAATCAAGCCTTAAGTGACCAAATAGGGGAAGCAGAACTTATTCCTCATAATGATTTCAAAAGCACATATCAGAGTCTGAAAAACATCAGTAATTTTAAAGATAGAGTAGTCGTTTTTGGCTCTTTTCTGGTAGTATCCGAGATACTACAAATAAGTGAAGCGGAGAAAACGGGGTTAAATGAGTTTTCGAGTTAGCACACCTGAACAAAATAACGGAAGGAGCAGGACGCAATCATGGATAATGCAATGGTAAAACGTGGTATAGGGGCAGTAGTTTTAGCAATAATTGCAGCCTTGTTATTAGGCTACCTACTTAAAGATAAAAGCCGTGAACGACAGGAAGTTGTCGACATTAAATTACCCAATGCACCTGACATGAAGATTCCGAGCCTCGGTGGTGCCATAAATAAAGTAAGCGATAACGCAGCCACTCTTGTGGACAACACCAAAGAGAAAGTTGCAGATGCAGGTAGCTCTGTCGTTGCAGCGGCAACCGGAACAACCAATTTAATAAAAGATTCCATTTCAAATGCTAAATCAACGGATAAACCCGGATTCGCGATACGCCCTCCTCAACCCAATGAGACCAAAGAAATAATCGATACCACTGCGGTAGTGATGGAAGAGGAGCTACCAATCAAAGTTGACACTAACAAAACTCCAACTAAGGAAACAGTTGTTGCCAGTTCTGCTAACGAACAGCAGAAAAAACCAGAATCCAACTTTAAACCTCAAATTGTTAATAAGAAAAGTCCAGAAAAATCGGCAAAAAAAGCACAAAAATCAACCCTTGTTACCAATGTTGTCAAGACTGCCAAAAAAGAGAAAGCCAAGTCAGTTGCTGCAGCTAGCAGCACAGGTATTGCTTCAAAACCACTGGGAAAATATTCAATCCAGTTGTTAGCCACATCCAGTCAGTCTCGCGCCAACAAACTGGCAAAAACTATGCAATCAGAGGGTTATAAAGTGTTTATCACACAAACCACTCGTGACAACAAAATTCTTTATCGTGTAAGAGTAGGCGGACATGCAGACCGTAACTCAGCCATAAAAGCACAGGCAGGGATGAAAAAGCGATATCAAAAGAATTTCTTCGTACAAAACAGTTTAGTCATTTCCAACTAAATTTTGGCTAAACATATAAATAGCGAAGGCTACATGGAAAGGACGTGCTGATGGATATCAACTATTTTGATATTGCGATTGTTGTCATTATTTTAATTACCGCCTTGATTGGTTTTATGAGAGGCCTGGTCTGGATGGGCATTTTTATAGCCACGTGGACAGCCGCCATTCTTCTTGCAATCAAATATAAAGATGCTTTAGCAAGTGCCTTACCCATTAAACTCGGTAGTGAGGTTGCTCAAACCGGCCTGGCATTTTTACTTATTCTTTTGGGTGTTTTACTGGCGGGAGCCATCATCAACTTTTTATTCAGCAAAGCAGTATCGGCTATTGGACTAGGCACTTTTGATCGTATTCTAGGCACCGGACTGGGCATAGTCCTGGGCGCATTAGCCATAACCTTGTTAGTAATGCTCTTAAGCCTTACTGAGCTACCTAAACAAGTTGACTGGCAGCAATCCCGATTTATACCCAAGTTTCAGGAAGCCACTGAATGGATAAAAACGCAGATACCTGAAGATTTCAACCAATATATCGATCAGAATCTGGGACAAAACAAAAAGGATATACCTGTCAATACAATCGTACCCAGCGACACCTCAACCCCGGATTCATCAAACCAGTAAGACCCTGTATGATTACTATCAAAAAACTGGCTACAAACCACCACTTACTAAACGTATTATAACGTTCGGACGACTTACCCATGTGCGGAATTATTGGCATTTTAAGTAACACCCCTGTTAACCAAGAGATTTATGATGGGCTTCTGGTCCTGCAACACCGTGGCCAGGATGCTGCTGGCATGGTAACCAGCGATGGAAAGCGGCTTTATATTCGTCGTAAAAACGGGCTTGTAAACGAAGTCTTTCACGAAAAAAACATGAAAAAGCTAATTGGCAATATGGGAATTGGCCATTTACGCTACCCTACTGCTGGCTCCTCATCTGCCTCTGAAGCTCAACCTTTTTATGTCAATTCTCCCTACGGCATTTCTCTTGGCCACAATGGTAATTTAACCAATGCAAGAGCCTTAAAAAAAGAAATCTACGAAATTGACCGACGCCATATAAATACTAATTCAGACTCAGAAATACTGCTTAATATATTTGCTCAGGAATTACACAAGTGTAAAGCATACAGGGTACACCCTGAAGAAATCTTTACCGCAGTCAGCGGCGTTCACAAACGATGTACGGGGGCCTATTCCGTTGTCGCCATGATAACCCGCGATGGCATCGTTGGGTTTCGTGATCCACATGGCATTCGCCCACTCATATATGGTAAACGTGAAACAGAAAATGGCACCGATCACATGCTCGCCTCCGAAAGCGTTGCACTAGTCACTCAGGGCTATGAAATAGTTCGCGACATAGAGCCCGGCGAGGCAATTTTCATTACAAAAGATGGTGAAGTACACACCAAACAATGTACCGAAAAACCACGCTACAACACCTGTATCTTTGAATATGTCTATTTTGCGCGTCCTGATTCGGTTATCGACAATGTATTTGTTCACAAGGCGCGTATGCGAATGGGTCACAAACTGGCTGAGAAAGTGCAGCGCACCTGGCCTGACCATGATATTGATGTCGTCATACCGATTCCAGATACCAGTCGCACCTCCGCACTGGAAATGGCAATAACCCTGGGGGTGCCCTACCGCGAAGGTTACATCAAAAATCGTTATATCGGTCGTACCTTTATTATGCCAGGGCAAACACAGCGAAAAAAATCGGTGCGCCGTAAACTTAACCCACTTGATATTGAGTTTAAAGGTAAAAATGTCATGCTGGTCGATGACTCCATTGTGCGCGGCACAACCTCTCGTGAAATCGTACAAATGGCTCGCGATTCAGGCGCAAAAAATGTTTATTTTGCCTCAGCTTCGCCTGCCATCCGTTATCCGAATATTTATGGAATCGACATGCCCGCCGCCAATGAACTGATAGCACACGGCAGAACAGAAGCAGAGGTCGCTAAAGAAATCGGTGCCGACCGCCTGGTATATCAGGAGCTTGATGACTTGATTGATGCCGTTCAAGTGGGCAACCCCTCCCTAAAATCCTTTGACTGCTCTGTTTTTACCGGCGAATATATAACTGGCGAATCGGGAAACTATTTTTCTGATCTGGAAGAAATGCGCAACGATGCCAATAAGAAAAAAGTCGAAGACATGGTTGCCATCGACATGACCGATAGTGACTAAGCAGAATGAAGCCCATATCCAGCCCTTATTACACAGGCTGGATTATTTAAAAGAACATTTTCTCAGTCATTACCCAAAAGACCCTTTTGCACCCATTATTATAATATCAATAAGCGAACAACGTTTGTTTCTTATGCAAGGCAACAAACTTATTGGCAGCTTTCCCATTTCATCAGCCAAAGCAGGAACAGGTAACCTTTCAGGCAGTTATCAAACGCCTCTGGGTGTACACCTTATTGCAGAAAAAATTGGCGATAATGCACCACTGTGCAGCATCTTTAAAGGACGAATCAATACCGGCAAAACAGCCAGAATATTGACAGAAAAAGATAGCCGCAGCACAGAGGATCTTATTACCTCCCGCATACTCTGGTTAAGCGGTTTGCAGGCAGGCATCAATAAAGGCGGCAGTAATGATACTTATAAGCGCTATATTTATATTCACGGAACCCAGGAAGAAGGCCGATTAGGATCGCCGGCCTCACATGGCTGCATTCGTATGGCTAATCAGGCAGTTATAGACTTGTTCGAGCATGTAAACGTGGGTACGCTGGTTGATATAGTGAGGAATTTGCACGAAAGATAGTGATGGATACAGAGAATAGTAAGTAAAAAGTACACCCCCCTACTTTTTCACACTTTTCTCGGCAACAAGCAATTATTTGCCCATAAAGGCTGATTTTAAATACTGCACCATTGAAATCACAGTTAGCACGATGGCAATGACAAGAAAAACCAGACCAACCTCTCGTAGTGGCATGCCCCATAAGTCCTGATTGTACAGTAGAAAGATCAGGGCGAATATTTGAGTCACTGCCTTTACCTTGCCTATATAAGCAACCGCAACCTTGCTGCGCTGCCCGGTTTCTGCCATCCACTCACGCAGGGCTGAAATAATTATCTCACGAGAAATAATGATAATGGCTGCTATGCTTATCCAGAATTCACCCTCTCTTTCAACGATTAACAACAGTGCAACGGTAACGAGTAGCTTATCTGCAACCGGATCGAGAAAGGCACCAAAACGCGATTCCTGATTATATTTTCTGGCCAGGTAGCCATCAAGAAGGTCCGTTAATCCTGCCAGGCCAAAGATTGTTGAGGCAGTAAGAGGCATTTCCAAATAAAAAAACAACACAATTAGAGGTATGGCTGCAATGCGTAAGATGGTCAGAAAAATGGGTAAATTGAAGGTCACTTTTTACTTCTTTAACAGGTTAATTATTTATTTCATTCACTATGAAATACATCATAAATCTTTTGTGCAAGAGACGCACTAATTCCTTTTACTTTGCTTAATTCATCCACACTTGCACGGGTAATTGCGCGGATTCCACCGAATTGTTTTAGCAAGCTTTGACGACGTTTTGGCCCCAGCCCTTCGATGCCCTCTAATGGCGAGGTATTTCTTGTCTTTTGTCGCCGTTGACGATGCCCCGTTATGGCAAAACGGTGTGCTTCATCCCTAATTTGCTGAATTAAGTGTAGCGCACTGGAGTGTGCTGGCAACATTATTTTTTGCTTGCCGATGGTTAAGGTGTCCATATCTTGACGACGACCCTCCCCTTTGGTCACGCCAATAATATCAACACCATTAATTTGTAAATCCTGCAAGACTTGAATAGCTTGTGATACCTGCCCTTTACCGCCATCTATAAACACTATATCAGGTAATTTTGTATCACCTTCCTTCACCTTTTTAAAGCGTCTGCCAAGCACCTGTTTCATGGCGGCATAATCGTCACCACCGACGATGTCCTTAATATTATAACGCCGGTATTCAGATTTGATTGCGCCTTCCAGACCAAATACCACACAGGAAGCAACCGTTGCCTCCCCCATGGTATGACTAATATCAAAACACTCCATTCGTGCCGGAATGTAATCCAGGTTCAGTTCATTTTGCAGGGCAAGTACCCGTTTTTGTATGCCCGCCTTTGATGCTAAATGGGTGTTTAGTGCATATTGTGCATTTTGCAACGCCATTTCAACCCAGCGTGAACGGTCTCCACGTAAGCGATACGATAGACCCACTTTTCGTTCTGCTTTTAGGGATAACATTTCCTGTAGCGTTTCCAAATCATTCGGCTTATGACTTAAAATGACTTCGGCTGGAATTTCACGGCTCATATAATATTGAGCAATAAATGAGGCAATGATAATTGATTCATTGATTTCTTCATCTTTGTAATAATCAGGCACTTTGGGGAAGAAATTTTTATTACCCAGATTATTACCCTTGCGGATAGTTAACACCTGTACACTGGCGGTATTGGATGCAAACTGACAGGCTATCACATCAACATCGCCCTGCCCTCCGCTAATACTTTGCTGTTGTGATACCTGACGCAGCTTTTCTATTTGATCCCGATAGAGCGCGGCTTGCTCAAACTCCAGACGCACAGAACTCTGATCCATTAATTGCACTAACTCATTGATAACCTGCTGACTCTTGCCTTGCAAAAACTGTACCGTATGACGCACACCCTGCTGATAATCTTCTTCCGATATTTCCTGAGTACACGGGGCGCTACAACGTTCAATCTGGTATTGCAGGCAGGGACGAGAGCGATTACTAAAATAGCTATCTTCACATTGGCGCACTAGAAAAAGTTTTTGTAATAAATTCAAGGTTTCACGCACCGCACCAGCACTGGGATAAGGACCAAAGTATTGGCCCTTGCCTTTACGTGCGCCACGATGAAACGTTAAGCGGGGATAACGATGTGCCGATAGATAAATATAGGGATAGCTTTTGTCATCACGCAACAGGATATTATAACGGGGGTAATGTTTTTTAATGAGGTTGCTTTCAAGGAGTAAGGCTTCAGCTTCAGTATTGGTCAGCGTAATCTGCACATCCCGAATCTGCTTTACCATCGAATAAATTCGTGAATTAACCAGATTGGAGCGAAAATAGCTAGAAACGCGGCCGCGCAAATCCTTTGCCTTACCAACATAGAGGACAGTGCCATCGGCAGACAGCATTCGATACACGCCGGGCTTATGAGGAACCGTTTTCAGGAAAGCTTTGCTATCAAAAGAACCTTCTGAATCTACCATAGCCGAGAAAAACGCCAAAAAGTGGGGGGGGTGTACTTTTAATATACTATTTAGATAACTAAATTGTGATTTAATACTTAATTTTAATACTTAAGTAAAGCAGAACCCCATGTAAAACCGCCACCAAAGGCCTCCAGCAAGATGGTTTCACCGCGTTTTATGCGCCCATCACGCACGGCGGCATCTAGAGCTAGCGGCACAGACGCTGCTGAGGTATTACCGTGTTCATGTACTGTAACTACCACACGATCGGTAGATATTTTAAGCTTTTTAGCGGTTGCATTAATAATACGAATATTAGCCTGATGTGGCACTAACCAGTCTACATCTGACTTCTTCATATTATTGGCTTCAAGTGTTTCGTCCACAATGCGGCCAAGGGTATTAACTGCCACACGAAACACTTCATTGCCTCTCATTTCAACAAAAGCACCACCCGAATCAAGTAATTCTTTATTTTTAGAAAGGCCACCTTTAGTACGAAGCAATTCATCATATTTACCATCAGCGTGTAAATGGGTTGATAAAATGCCCGGTTCATCGCTCTCTTCCAGTACCACCGCTCCAGCACCATCAGCAAACAAAATACAGGTTGACCTGTCTGTCCAGTCCAAAATATTAGAAAGTGTCTCAGCACCGACAACCAGAGCACATTTATGTGTACTGCTTTTGATAAACTTGTCGGCAATACCCAGAGCATAAACAAAACCGGTACAAACGGCCTGAATATCAAATGCAGTGGCGCTATTGGTAATACCCAGTTTTTTTTGCAATAAACAGGCGGTACTAGGAAAAATCAGATCGGGGGTGGTGGTCGCGACAATAACAAGGTCAATATCATCTGCTGTTTTGCCCGCCATTTCCATGGCATTTTTGGCGGCAATTTCAGCAAGGTCGCTGGTTGATTGCCCTTCTTCAGCAATATGACGTTTTTCTATACCGGTGCGCTCAACAATCCACTCATGCGAGGTATCAACCATTTTTTCCAGATCGTAATTGTTTAATACTTTTTCGGGCAAGTAACTGCCCGTGCCGGTAATGCGTGAATATTTCAATGTTTTATCCTTATCTCAGCTCGGTGGCAGCCAAAAGTATCAAACCAACCACCAATATAATAGCTAACGTAATTATTAATCAAGCAGATGCTAATCAACCAGATGCTTTTGCAGGTGCTGCTCAATTCGCTCAGGTACTTTTTCCATAACGGCCTTGCGGGCAATATTAATGGCATAAGAAAAAGCCAGACTATCGGCTCCACCATGGCTTTTAATAACAATACCTTTTAAGCCCAAAAAGCTGGCACCGTTGTAGCGACGATGATCGAAGCGATCTCTGAATGCTTTTAATACAGGGTATGAAATCAAGGCAACAAACCTGGTATAAAGGTTCTTCATATAACCCGCCTTAATTTCCTGCGAAAGCATTTTCGCCAAACCTTCCGATGTTTTTAATGCGACATTTCCTACAAAGCCATCGCAGACGATGACATCAACATCACCATGAAAAATATCATCACCCTCGGCAAAACCAATGTAATTAAACTCACCGCTTTGAAGTCTTTCATGGGCCGCTTTTACCTGTTCATTGCCCTTCATGTCTTCCGAACCGATATTGAGCAGACCCACTCTTGGGCTATCTATCCCATCAATAGCACGAACTAGTTCAGAACCCATGACGGCAAATTGATAAAGATGTTCGGATGTTGAATCAATATTAGCCCCCAGATCCAACATATAGGTGTGGCCTTTGGAGGCCGGAATAGCGGTACAAATAGCGGGTCGATCAATACCCGGCAACATGCGTAACACAAAACGACCAGTTGCCATCAGCGCGCCGGTATTTCCTGCGCTAACCGCTGCATCGGCATCTCCTGACTTGACCAGATTGATGGCAACTCTCATGGAAGAATCTTTTTTACCACGCAGTGCCAGGGCCGGCGACTCATCCATGGTAACAACTTGCGAGGCATGCTGAACAATTAATCTTTCATTATCAGTCTGTTTCAGCCTTTTAAGCTCTGATCTTAGTAAAGTTTCATCACCAACCAGAGTCAAAATAGTATCATCATGCTCCTTTAAAAACATTACAGCGGCTGGCACAACTGCCTCAAGGCCGTTGTCACCACTCATGGTATCAATTGCAATACGAAATAATGAGTCCATTTGAAACTTACCATTTTTTTATGGAGCGTATGGTACTACAAAAAATCGCGGGACATGCCCGCGATCTATAAAAATATTTGAAAAAAACGTGCTGGTTTATTCTTCGTCATCCTCATCGTCCATCTCAACTGGAGATGCGATAATTTGACGACCACGATAAAAACCATCGGGTGTCATGTGGTGACGCAGATGTGTCTCACCAGATACAGGGTCTGTTGACAAGGTTGGGTTCTTTAAAGAATCATGTGAGCGACGCTGGCCTCTACGAGAACGCGTTACTTTACTTTTTTGTACTGCCATGGGTTACTCCATTTAAGAGCATATGCTCTTTTCATCTAAATTAATTAAGTTTTAAATCTTTCAGCACAGCAAAAGGATTCTCTTTTTCCTGTGTTTCATCAGTCTGTGCATCACCGTCAATTATAATATTATCGGGTGAGGCTTCAATCAATGCCTTTGCTGGCTCACAGGTTTTGTGACTCACCACAAAAGGCAATGCCAACAGGATTTCATCTTCAATAAAATCCTGTATAAATAATCGTTGATCCTCAACTAGCCAGGTATCATAACCTTCTTGCAATCGTTGTGCTTCAGCATCGTTACTTACAAGAACAACTTCAAACGAGGTTTCCAAAGGCACTGTCTCGCTTTGCAAACAGCGCTGACAGGGCATTTCGAGCGCCGCCTTTATGGTGCCGACAATAACAGGCAAATTTGTCTTAGTACGGGTAAACTCTAATTTAACCTGTATTAGATTATCACTTGCACCTTTATCAACTAGTCTTGTTTGATCATTTTTATTGTCATTAAACAGTTGTTCTTTTAAGCGAGGAAAATCACTCTGAGGGATCCTTCCTTCGTAGATTCGCCCTTGCTCAACCAAGCGATACGGGTCAACTTCTACAGGTAAACGCTGTACAGAACTGTTCTTCGACATAAGAGCGGAATTATAGGTACCCTTATACCTTTGTGTAAAGATCTTTTTGACATAATAATGCAGTTTTTTAATAGCTTTTTTAGTACAATTCGCCTCCCTTTTCTTTTTACATACTCTTTTTCATGGCTAAACAACTGGTACTAGGCTCCACATCTCCGTTTCGACGTGAATTATTAGAACGTCTGCAACTGGATTTTAGCGTTGATTCACCTGATATTGATGAAACACCCTTAGCAGATGAGTCACCAGAGGATTATGTCTTGCGTTTATCACTGGAAAAAGCCAAAGCCGTTGCGCAGCGACACCCAGATTCACTCATAATCGCTTCGGATCAATGTTCAATTTTAGACGGCATTATTCGTGGCAAGCCGGGCAATCATGAAAATGCCCGAAAGCAACTCGCTGAAAGCTCCGGAAAAAGAGTGAGTTTTCTAACCGGTTTATGCCTCTATGATAGCAGTGACAATACTTATCAACTTGATTTAGTGCCTTTTCATGTTGATTTTAGAAAGCTTGATAAAGAGGAAATTGAATCTTATCTACAGGCAGAAAAGCCCTACTTTTGTGCAGGTAGCTTCAAATCGGAAGGTTTAGGGATTACTCTGTTTAAACGCATGCAAGGTGATGACCCTACAGCCTTAATCGGGCTGCCATTAATTCGCTTATCTGAAATGCTTCGGGGGAAATCATTCAAACTACCTTGATTAAGAATACGCTGATTAATAATAATCAATGCATCCTGTTATTAGAAACACTACATTACGCGGCCTTAAGAAAACACTGATTAAGATGCTTATAGAGTAGTATTAAAAGTACACCCCCCACCTTTTGGCACTTTTGTGCTCATTGCAAACAAATGGAGACTACAATGTCATACACATTAAACACAAAGATTAAACAACCCATTGATCAAGCCATTGAAACACTAAAAGGTGTTTTAATGGAACACAAATTAGGTATTGTTAGCGAGGTCAATGTTCAGGCGACCATTAAAAACAAACTAGGCGAAGATATTGCACCGTATCGAATTTTAGGTGCTTGCAATCCTGGCATGGCAAAGCAGGTTATTGAAGCAGCACCAGAGGCAGGGGCTTTATTACCTTGCACCATCGCAGTTCGCGAAGAAAATGGCGAAACCATCTTACACTTTATGGCACCAGATCCCGTGCTCGGCCTTGAAAATAATGCAACAGTAAAAGAAGTTGCTACGTTAGCTACTCAGCATATTGAGGCGGCAATTAGTGATATAGAAAAGCTATAAAACGTCTAGCAGGCTGATAAAATTCTGTAAGTCTCTAAGGCATCATATCCTAGCAGGTTGTTGAAATTCGCTTAGACGAGTGCGAGACAAGGCAAAATCGACCGAAAAAGCGCAGTTTACTGGAGTAAATGAGCATTTTGAGGTCTATTTTAACGCAGTATCGTGCCGTCTAAGTAGAATTTCAACAGCCTGCTAGGCGCGCTTCGCAGGGAATGCTACTTTTTTAGCATGGTGCAACGACCTTCACAAGAAGTGCATCAACGGAGTCATTGCTCTATGCCAAAGGAGTGCCTTAGAGACTTACCCTGCGGGGCTTAGCCAGAATTTATTGAACTTAATCAGAGGTTCCTTAAAAAAAACCTCAGTTTAAACAAGCCCATCTTTAAGAAAATTCTGACCTTTTACAGTAGGGTTGATAACACCATAACCACCGGTTAATTCTTCTGGATTTTGGATACCATGAATGGCATACAAAGTCGCAGCAATACTTAAAGGCTCACATTGGTATTCACCTTTCTTTGGTTTTAACCACAGGCGACCACTTTTTGCTTTTCCACCATTATCAACAACAGTTTGCCCCACTATGGCATCGCTTCCACCAACATGGTTAAAATAATCCGTACCACCTATAATAAACAAGTTTTGAAGATTACCATGATCCCATCCATATGATGCATTCAAATTAACATTTCGCCCAAACTCACCAAACACCAGGATACTGATTTTATTTTTTTTGCCTATTCCATCCAGATGTTTCATCCCTGCTTCAAGTGCTTGAAATAGATTTTGCATTCGCCTTGTATAGTTGCGTTTACAAAAAGAATGATCATCCCATCCACCCAAACCACTTGTTCCCAATGTTATCGTTCGGGTAGACTCGTTAGAGTCAAGCAGTTCTATCGCGGTTGCCAGTGATTGATGGAACAGATCATCCTCCGTATAGCCATAGGTGCTTAGGTTTTTATCTTTATTGTCAGCATCATTTCGCTGTTCGGCAACATCCTGTATTTTACTGGCGAGAATAGCCCTGCTCTCCAAAAAACTGTTCATCTCTGGCACGGAGTTATAAGCTTTTGCCAGTTCATCCATCTGCTTATCCAGTGCTGGAGGAGAAGACTTATAACCTTCAACTTCTCTTTCAGACCGGGTATAAAAAATATTATTTGTTACTTTTCGATCAAAGGGATTTGACAAGCGATAATCCAGTGAAACGGGCTTGAGCCCATTTTCAGGATCACCTGAGTAAAAACCATTCTCACCATTAAGCGTCATAAAAGGTAATTCCAGCGCATTAAATTTGCCATTTTTTTGCATAATGCGCGAAAGAGTCGTAAGTGCCCCTGCCGTATCCGGACTAAAGCTGCCACTCATGTTTTCCTGCGTGCAAATACCGTGGGACTTATTGCCTACCTTTTCACGCTCCGCTGAATAGCAGCTGCGAATTAATGTCATTTCATTGTTGTCCAGCATGTTTTTCATGCTTTCACCACCGGCTTCTTTCCACAAATCATAACCCTCAACAGGGCTTAGATAAGAACCAAAATGCGAAAAATAATCCTGTTGAGATGATTGATTCAACTCATTGATATTCGATAAATTTCCAGATAAAGGAGAAGGCCCTCCCGCCAAAAAGACAATGATAGTTTGCCGAGATTTATCAAATTGCCCTGCATCAAAGATAACATTAGACAAATCATTTTTGGCGTAAGCAAAGCGCGAAGCCATAAGAGTAGTCGGCAATGCCAGGGATAGTTTTAAAAAGTCACGCCTTTTCATCACTCCACCTCCTTAAAAAAGTACATATCATCAAGCCGCAGCATATATTCAAAAACAAGATACTGGATATAATAGCGACCCGAGTAACGAACATATGTCTGATAATCCTTATCCTCATTTTCATACACAAGTGCTTTATAAAACCATTGCGGATCAGCAGGTGGAATACCATTGATATGTTCGGAAAACATGGCCAGCTCATCTGCCCGAGGCTCCCTATACAAAATTGCTTTAAATAAATAAGTAATATAATTCTCTACCGTTTTCTCTGGATTATCATTAACAACCTGATACTTATCTTCTGACATAAAATATCGGCTACTGATTCCACGACGCTGATAACTTTTAAAGTTACTCATGTAGTAGGCACTATTATGGGTTTCATCAAGGTTTCGCGGGTTTACGCTCAAAGCCGTATCTCTAGACCATTCCCTGAATATTTGTTCTCTCAGGTATTTTTGATAAGTACCAAATGAGACATTATCCAGGGGCACACGATTTAAGCGGCCTAGCTTATAACTCATTGCCAGTTGGCCCATTTTTTTCATTTCATTACTTAAAGTGCTAAAGCTATAAAAATTGGTGTTATAGCTCAGCTTTTTCATGAGCGGGAAATTAGCTTCTTCAATACTTTTTACACGGCTGGTATGTAGCAAATAATCCTCAGAAAATAAAATTTGCAACAATATATCCTGCCAGGTCTCAGGGTTTGTATTGACAATTTTATCGATTAAATCGGCTTTCTTTTCATCACTGCTAGCGGCAAACATATAATTCACCAAACGTGTTGTAACCCCCTTGGTAAACGCATTTGATTTAGCCAGTGCCGCATAAAAATCCACACCGGTGGTGAAGTTCATCTCTCCAAGTAGCGTCAGAGGTTCTGTATTCTGGTTTAAACCAATAACCAGGGTATCTTTATCTTTATTCAAACGCCAGTTCTGCAAAGCTTGAGCTGCTACAGGAACATGTTCATCCACCTCATCCAGCGCATAGATTTCCAGCATCTCCCGGCCATTATCCTCCGGGCTTCTAAAGCGTCGCCAGTTCTCATCACTTTGCATGTGTACAAAGGCAGCATAGCGCATTCCAGTTTCACGCTGTTGCAAATTAAACAGGCGATTGTAAACACCAAACGCATCGGGATTAGCAACCGTCTGTAATTCTGCGGCCGGAGAAAAAAGTATGGTTTGAGCAAGAATATAACTAGTCCAATGATCCAGGTAGGTTTTATCAAGTTTCGACATTTCATAGAAACGCGCCAATATCTTTAGATCAGGGCGGTTATCACTCAAATAATAACGATTTTCATCATTTATATTTGCCTCAACTATTGCCATATTATTTTCAGATACCAAAAATTGTTTTTGTAAATCAGAAATAAAATGACCTGAATCTATTTTTTGTTTTAGCTGATCAAGCGGATAGGCAAAAAACAAGGTTGATAAGAGCTTATCCGCTACCTGGTATTTATTAAGCTCTTCCAGCGCATTAAACTTGCTATCTGTTATTTGTGATAATTGATATTCGGAAGATGGTTTATTTTTCATATAGATGGCGATACCGTGGTCTTCGGTATCATATTTACCATCATTAACAAGCACCGAAATAGACTTACTACTTTTCTGGCCGACATCGTCCGTAACAGTTAATGTATAAGTTAATGTACCCATCGCCAAAGGTGCTGATACACGCAAGGTTTTCTTGTCGCTGACAATATTCCCCTGAGCATCTTTCCATTCATACCCTACAATTTCGCCATCATCACTGACATCGGCAGAAATAACCAGATCCTTATCATTATCTTGTTGCTGCGTATCAGGAAGAGAAATCACAGGAAGGTCACTTTCTATGGTTACTTTTATGCTTTTTGTACTTGTTTGCCCCACATTATCAGTCACTGAAACAGAATACGTTGTTACACCAAGCGGGTGTGGCGCATCAATGGTTAATAAAGCTTTATCCCCGATTTTGTTTCCTTTGGCGTCTTTCCACAGATACGATTTTATCGACCCGTTATCGCTCGCATCAGCCCAGAGAATCAGTACCTGATCATAACTTTGG
The DNA here is from genome assembly GCA_027083815.1 of Thiotrichaceae bacterium. Lineage (GTDB taxonomy): Bacteria > Pseudomonadota > Gammaproteobacteria > Thiotrichales > Thiotrichaceae > Cocleimonas. The sequence goes on along the minus strand of JALWMR010000086.1, from coordinate 12,952 downwards.
CGCATACTGCCTGGCATATTAATCGTTGGTTTTGCATCAGCATCACCTTTTTTAGCAGTACTCGCTGCACCTCCACAGCCTGATAAAAACAACAACGATGTCAATAGGATTGACATTATCCACATAAATTGAAATTTAGGTTTCATAACTAACCCTGTATTTTAGTGACTTAGATTATTGTTTTAATGATTTCACCAAGTCTAAAAATTAAAGAGGCTCACCAAGATAGAATTAGGGGGCTTGGTAAGTTGCAGCTCGGTTAAACTGCTAACAAGGTAATATTTTATGCCTAAAAAAGATAATTGCCTCTTTTTTTCAGATGGATGGTAAGTAGGCAAAACACATCTAGTACTCCAACCGCATTATATTGACGGATACATCAATTTTACGTGGTTGGGTACTAGCTACTCAACTTGCAAAAGCAATACACAAATTTCTGCACCGAGCCATCTGGCGTTAAATGATCTTCTTCACCGTGCTCCATTAAATTAAAGGCCGTGCCAAACTCATTGTGCAAACTGTCATGATTGTAGCGAACTATGGGTAAGCCACTACACTGTAGTGGCCCATCGGGTCCAAAAGTCGATATAATGACTTTACCCCCGGGCTTCAAAGCCGCTAAAACCTGATTCACATAACGCTCACGGTCTTCTGGCTGGGTTAAAAAATGAAAAACGGCTCTGTCATGCCAAACATCATAGGATTTTTCGGGTAGCTTAGCATCAAGAATATCAGCTGTACGCCAAACAATGTCCTCTTGCCTGCTCCCCAGCCTTTGCCTGGCAATATCCAGTGCCTGAGTCGAAATATCAAGCACCTCTATATTTTTATAACCCGCATCTAACAGGTCATCCACCAGGGGGGAAGCACCTGCACCGATATCTATAATATGTGTATCTTTATCAAGCTCATACTTTTGGATAATCCCTAAAGACGTATCGGCATGTTCCTGAAACCAGCTTACTTTAGTCACATCTTTTTTGGTATAAATGGTTTGCCAATGCTGTTGTCGATTCATTTCTTAAGTCCAGTTCGAGTATTTCACTTTAAGCTAGCATAAAAATAGCTGAAAAATAATAATAAAAAGTACACCCCCCGCCTTTTTTACGGATTTCATCCGCCCTCGGGTTGTTGTCGTTCCTCCGACATTGTTTTGTTTACGACTCGACCTGCCATTTTGTAGTAAAGGTTTCGCAGCCTGAAGCGTATGTTTTTCTTTCAAACGCTTGCGTATGGCTGCGAGATACTTTCTTGTCAACAGCTACAAGAAAGTATCCAAAGAAGAGCCGCCCTGCTAACAAGCCGCAAGCGGTTCCCTGCGCTACTCAACATCCGCGGGGTCTTTCGAACTCGCTCCTATCGTCGCTCAAACAGGCGAAAGCCCTGATCCTCCGATGTCTGCGTTGCTCGGCTTGTTAAAAGGGCTTGTCGCGGATTCTGGCATCTTCTTTTCTGTGTTATTCCGTGTCTTTCCGTGGCAAAAACAACTCTAAAAAGTACACCCCCCGCCTTTTTTGCCCTTTTCTATTAAGAATAAGGTTACACCACCTCTAAACTGCTGTACTCTCGCCGCCTTTAGCACATAGTAATTTCAAAGTAGAGTATCACATGAGTTTTTCCAATCTTGGTTTATCCGAGTCCATTCTTAAAGCCGTCGATAAGCAGGGGTATAAAACACCCTCCCCAATTCAGCAGCAAGCTATTCCTGCCATATTAAAAGGCAAGGATATTATGGCGGCCGCTCAAACGGGCACAGGTAAAACAGCCGGTTTCACACTGCCTCTTTTAGAAATATTATCCAAAGGCCCAAAAGCCAAGCCGAAGCAGGTTCGTACCCTTATATTAACCCCAACGCGCGAACTGGCCGCTCAGGTGGAAGCCAGTGTGATTGCTTATGCCAAACACCTAAACCTCTACTCTACGGTGGTCTTTGGCGGTGTGAAAATCAATCCGCAAATGAAACGCTTACAAAGAGGTGTTGATATTCTGGTTGCAACACCGGGACGACTGATGGATTTGTATCAACAAAAAGCCGTCCGTTTTGATCAACTTGAAATATTAGTGCTGGATGAAGCTGATCGCATGCTCGACATGGGCTTTATTCACGACATCCGCAAGATTGTTTCTTATCTTCCTGAAAAACGGCAGAATTTAATGTTCTCAGCGACCTTTTCAAAAGAGATTCGTGCACTTGCCAAGGGGATGATAAATGACCCGGTAGAAATTTCTGTTAGCCCGCGCAACACGACCGTAAAGTCAGTAAAACAATGGATTCATCCGGTCGATAAAAAACAAAAGTCTGCTCTGCTCGCTCACCTGATAGAACAAAACCAGTGGACCCAGGTGCTGGTGTTTGCGCGCACCAAACACGGCTCCGACAGGCTTTGCCGACAACTCAACACAAAACGCATCCCGGCGATTGCGATTCACGGTAATAAAAGTCAAAACCAGCGGACACGTGCCTTGCAAGACTTTAAAAAGGGCAAGGTTCAGGTCATGGTTGCCACCGATATTGCTGCCCGGGGCATTGATATTGACCAGCTACCCCACGTGATTAATTTTGATTTACCCAATGTGCCAGAAGACTACGTGCATCGCATAGGCCGCACCGGACGCGCCGGAAAAAGTGGCCATGCCATTTCATTGGTTAGTGCTGATGAGTTTAAGCAACTGCGTGATATTGAACGCCTTATTAAACAAAAATTAGATAGGAAACTCGTTGATGGCTTTGAGCCGGATCACGATGTGCCTGTTTCAAACGACAACGACAAACCTAAAAAATCGTTTAAAAACAAACCAAGAAAATCAAGCCAGAAGCACCCTCAAAACAAAAAAAACAGTCGGAGTAATAAACAAGCTTCAGCTAAGCGCCCACAAAGAAAAACCAGCACGGGCGGAAACCGACCACCACGTAAAAGTGATGTCCGCAAGAAAAACGCATAAGGAGAGCCTAATTAAGCTAAATGTTCATACAATAATATTACAAGCCCTTAGCCATACACGCCTTTAAATTAGCCAGGGTTGCGCCCCTATCTATACATTTAATGCTTAATTCCATCTGGCGAATATCGTTGTCCGCGTTCTTTACCACGGTTTTCTTAATACCAGCATCCCATTGTGTATGCGTTTTCTGTGGTTCCATTTTTACCGCTTTACCAAACGCCTTTTGTAAAATTATTTGCGATTTTTCAGTAGCTTGCGACTCAAACTTCTCGCACGCCTTAGCTTGATCCAGACTGTTTGCTTCCTGATAACAGCTTTTAGCTTGTTTGATTAGTGGTAGCGAGGCGACAACGGACTCCTTGAAAATAGCCGCTTGAGACTTTGCTTTATCCTTATTCTGGCTTGTTTCTGCCTCTTTATTTTTCTCTACTTTTCGCGGCTCTGGCGCTGTCTGCTCTGGTTTCTTATCGGATTCTGTCTTGTCAACCTCAATCACTGGTTTCTTAGCTTTTTCCGGGATTGATTCATGAGCCTTATTGTCTAAACTGGGTACACTCTCCTTCAGTGCTTGCTCTTTAAGTACAAGCTTTAACTCCTTCCCCTTACTCGCTTCAATAGTTACCTTTGTCTTTGCCCTAGCTTTTTTATTCAATGCCTTAACAATATACTCACCGGGAGGGACTCTAAATAGTTTCTTATTCGTGTACCTGCCTATAGCGACTTCTATTAAGTTGGGCTTACCGAACTCATCGGTTCCATCCTTTTTATAAAGTGCAATACTGCTTGCACTCATCGGTTTTCCAGTTTCATCAAAGGTACCTACTTTCAACAAGCCGATACTGTAGATCAGTTTTATCTCTTTGCCTTTGGATGGCTCTATGGTCACATCTGCCTGTGCTTCACCAACACCATTATTGACTTTTGCCTTAACGACATAATCACCAGGGGGAACTTTAAACAATTTCTTATCGGTGTATCTGCCAATAGCAACTTCTGTTAATTTAGGCTTGCCAAACTCATCGGTGCCATCTTTTTTATAAAGGGTAATACTGCTGGAACTCATTGGCCTTCCTGCCTCATCAAAGGTGCCTACTTTTAACAAGCCAATACTGTAGATTAGTTTGATTGCTTTGCCTTTGGCAGATTCAACAGTTACATCTGCCTGTGCCTCACCAACGCCATTATTGACTTTTGCTTTAAGCACATATTCACCCGGAGGGACTTTAAAGCTTTTGCTATTGGTATATAAACCCTTTGCAACTTCTGTCAGTTTAGGCTTGCCAAACTCATCAGTACCATCTTTCCTATAAAGAACAATACTGCTGGAGCTTACTGGCTTGCCGGCCTCATTAAAGGTACCTACTTTTAATGTGCCAATACTATAGATCAGTTTGATCTCCTTGCCTTTGGATGGCTCTATGGTCACATCTTCCTGGGCCTGACCAACACCTTTATTGACCTTTGCCTTAACAACATACTCCCCAGGAGGAACTTTAAAGTTTTTGCTTTGGGTATATAAACCCTTTGCAAGCTCTGTCAGTTTAGGCTTGCCAAACTCATCAGTACCATCTTTCCTATAAAGAACAATACTGCTGGAGCTTACTGGCTTGCCGGCCTCATTAAAGGTGCCTACTTTTAATGTGCCAATACTATAGATCAGTTTGATCTCCTTGCCTTTGGATGGCTCTATGGTCACATCTTCCTGGGCCTGACCAACGCCATTATTGACTTTTGCCTTAACCACATACTCCCCAGGGGGAACTTTAAAGCTTTTACTATTGGTATATAAACCCTTTGCAACTTCTGTCAGTTTAGGCTTGCCGAACTCATCAGTGCCATCTTTTTTATAAAGGGTAATACTGCTGGAGCTTACTGGTTTGCCGGCCTCATTAAAGGTAGCAACGCTTAAATTGTATTTAAGCTCCTTTGGTTCAGGTGCAGGCTCAGGTACAGGCCTGGGTTCTTCCTTTTGTACTTTTTCAGCAATTTTCTCCATTGCCGTGTTTAAAGCAGTTGCATTTTTGGCTGAAAAATACTCACCACCGGTAACATCAGCAATACACTTAAGCTGTGCATCCGTTTTTTTATCAACATTAAAGCCAATCACATGCGCCACAAAATCTATGCCTTTATTCTCAAGTTCTTTGGCAGTTGCACAGGGGTCAGCTTTACAGGTTTCCTGACCATCACTGATTAAAATTACGGTGGCTTTTTCTTCAGTAAAACCAAGAGCTTCTGCCGCTTTTTGAAGAGAGCGACTAATGGGGGTTTTTCCTTTGGGGGTTATTTTTTTTACAGCTGCAATCATCCCTTGTTTATTAACTTGACCTATAGGCACCAGGGTCTGAATATCGCTACAATCCCCCTTTTTCCTGTGACCATAGGCAATCAAACCTATATTTACATTGGTATCCCAGTCGCTAACAACCTTGCCAAGTGCCTGCTTTGCAATACTGATTTTGGTTTTTCCGTTAACCTTTGCCCACATACTGCCCGAAGCATCAAAAACAATCACAGCCTGTGGCTTTTCTTCGGCGTAGGCTGAAAACTGAATTAGCAATAAAACGAATAGTGAAAAAATTATTTTCTGCATGACTTTCTCTTTCCTTTGATAGTTTTCAACCAAACAAACCCTTTAGGCTGCTCGTTGATCAGACTTCCCTTAAATATAGCTGATATATAATAAAGTGCTAATCGACAACCATTATGACTATTGATAATTAATAAACTGTGAAATACATCACAATATAAATAATAAGAACTATCTTTAATTGTGAGACTCTGATGAAGCAAATAAAAAATGCGGTTATTATTGCTATTATGAATACCATCAAGGGTGACTATCATGCACACAGACTTACACTTTTATAAAAATAGCGATTTAAACACAGTACTCAGAACTACCGCTGTTTCATTGGTTCTAATGGTTTTTATTACAGCCTGTGGCAGTTCATCCAATAAAAATACTGTAGAAGACCCCATCGACACCCCCTCAACACCCAATGTTCCCGATACGCCTACCTCGGATTCTGGGAGCTGGTATCAACCCAAGCCTTTAGCCACCTGGCAATGGCAGTTACAAGGCTTGCTGACAACCGCTTATAATGTGGATATTTACGATATTGACCTGTTCGATAATAGCGAGGTAACTGTTCATTTTTTACAGAAAAAATCAAGCAAGGTAATTTGTTATTTCTCAGCCGGCTCATATGAAAACTGGCGCAGTGATGCTGATCAATTTAAGGCCAGCGAGCTTGGCAAGGCACTGGATGGCTGGGAAGGTGAACGCTGGCTGGATATTCGCTCAGCCAATGTTAAAAAGATCATGCGTGCTCGTCTTGATCTGGCAAAAAAGATGGGCTGTGACGGAGTTGAACCAGATAATGTCGATGGCTATAGCAATCAATCGGGATTTCCGCTTACAGCTCAAGATCAACTTGTCTTTAACCGCTTTCTTGCCACAGAAGCGCACCAAAGAGGTTTATCCATTGGTTTAAAGAATGATTTAGATCAGGTAAAGACGCTCGTCAATGACTTTGACTTTGCCGTTAATGAACAGTGTTTCGAGTTTTCGGAATGCGACCTGCTCAAACCCTTTATAGATCAGGGAAAAGCCGTGTTTAATGCAGAATATAAACAAAAATACATCAATGAGCCCAATGCACGCCAATCTTTATGCAAAGAAGCTAAAAAACTGAAGTTTAGCACGCTGATTTTGCCACTAAAGCTTGATGACAGCTTTCGTTATAGTTGTTTATAGCATTTTTTATCATTGAAATATCTTTAACCCGGAAAATTCACATATCATGCACCCATCTCACTTGTCTATTGATTTCACAAGAAATATTTCCTCAGTCGCTCGTAATCACTAATACGAGACTCCTTCGAAAATTTCCTTGTGAAGTCAATATCCTGTGCGATATGGGAACAGATTCATGAAATTTCTGGGTTAAAAGTACACCCCCCTACTTTTTTAGTGAACTTGCCGTTTCGTTGTGTGAAACGGACAATTCAGCCGAGCGGTAGCGAGACAACAGCTTTAGCTGACCCGAAGGGTGAGCGCAGCGAATCATTATGTCGCCGTTGTTTGGCGACGCATGGCTTTTCTCCTAATGGCTCAGCCCGTCCCCTATTCTCCTTCTGCTTCCATGGACAAATAGACCAGAAAGGCATTCTTGCGGTTGGCGGCTTCAAAGGCAGGCAGGTCTTTAAACTCTGACCAGTCAATCGCCTTGTATGCTTCGTCAAATTCGGTTAAATCTTCAACGGCTGCTGCCATTTTCTCACGCATAAAGGCGAGGTATTTGCGGGTGAGTGTAATCGCCTTATTGGGTTCTTTCGCTGCTGGGCCATGACCAGGAACGAGCGCATTCAGTTTGGCCGTTTCCATACGTTGCAGCGTCTCCAGCCAGTGTTTGGTGTTATTACTACCCAGGAAAGGAACACGCCCCTCAAAAATTAAATCGCCAGTGAAGAGTACACGATCATTTTCAACATACAGGGTCATATCACCGTCAGAGTGCGCCGGGCCAATCACATTCAGGGTAAAGGTAATACCGCCAAGCTGAAAGCTTTCACCCTTATCAATAATCCGGTCGGGTGTGACGACATGGGTATTTTCATTAACCCAGGGGTCGAGTGATAACTGACGCTCCTCTAAACGGCTTTTGGCGGCATCGGAGTCTATATACTCATACACACCCTCGGAGGCAATAATCTCTGCACCGAGTTTTTTAAACACCTGTAGACCATAAATATGATCGGCGTGGTAATGACTTACCACCACTTTTACAATCGGCCTATCAGTGATTTCACGAATTTTTTGAACCAGTTTCCACGCCAAAGAAGGTGTACCCAAAGCATCAAAAACCACCACGCCGTCATCGGTAATAACAACACCCGCATTGGAAATAAAACCGGCGTTATCCGTTGCCATGCCGGCTTTTCCCTGAACATACCATGAATGCTCTCCCACTTTAGTCAACTTCATATCAACATCGACGGGGGCATATTCTTTAGTTACAGTGCCCAGCTTTTTTGATGGCTGCATTTCTGCTTTGGCATCTTTATAAAACAGGCTAACAAGCAGGCTTAGTAAAAATAAAATAGCAAGTAAATAGGATACAGTTTTATTCCAGTTAATATTCATGTGAAATCTCCAATAATTGACGTTCGCCTTCTACAAAGGGAACTGTAAGTGCATGTTCAGCCACCAGTTTAAAGCCTTTAGGCAGGTGCTGTAGCTCAGCCGCCGGGTATTGCCCCTTCATTGCAAATAAAGAGCCGCCATCACTCAAATGTTTTGCCGAAAGGCTGACAAAATCATGAATTGAGGCAAAGGCACGACTCACTATGGCATCAAATGCCGTTTCAGTCTGCCAGTTTTCAACCCGTGCCTGTTCAACCTGCACATTATTTAAACCCAGTTCAATGACCGCCTGTTGAATAAAACGGGTTTTTTTGCCATTAGTGTCTAATGCCGTAAACCGCCGTTGTGGTTGCATTATGGCGAGTGGAATTGTAGGCAAACCGCCCCCACTACCTACATCTAAGCAGTTATTTCCTTTGATTAAATCAGCAATAACAAGGCTATCAAAGATATGTAAAGGAATCATGTCCTTCGGGTTACGCACTGCGGTAAGGTTGTAGGTTTTATTCCAGCGATCTAGTAAATCAACGTATTGTTTTAACAAGGCTAATTGTTTTTCATCTGGATTACAATTTATGCTCAATAAACCTGGATCCCAGAGATTATCCATCGACATTTACACACATTTCAATATTAGAACTCATTATTGGCTTTCTTTCCTATTCGGACCCATTCGAGGCTGGATTAAATTTAATATAGAGGGTAAAGCATCGACTTTAGCTCCTCAAAGAGAAACATCATCATTGGCAATGATAATAATACAATAACGATGCCTGCCCATAACTTTTGTTTAAATACAAAATAACTCACCGGCAGCGATATAGCTAACAAGACAGAGTTTGCAAGCAACAAAGCCTCTCTAATAAATTTTAAAGCAGGAGATAAGCCTTGTAGCATCTTAATCCCTCCTTCAAAAAGATAAAGAACGGGAGCAAACAAGCCTAGTGGCTCATGATATTTTAGCTCTCCCGATGCACCTATTTGAGGAGAAAAGTATAATTTTATTATTAACGCTATTTCAAAATATAAATAGAAAATAAGCAAAGAAAGTGAGAGGAGTGCTAATAAAACCCAAAACCATGAAATCTTCATTATTTATTGATTAACTGACTTTCTGATTACGATGCTTTTTCAAATGCACCATTAATATAGAGATGGTTGCCGGTGTAATTCCGGGGATTCGAGAAGCCTGACCAATGGTTGTGGGTTTTTGTTCCAGCAGTTTTTGACGTGCTTCATTTGATAGGCCGCCTTTTATTGCCGCGTAGTCAAAATCCTCTGGAAGGCGCATTTCTTCATGCTTCTTTTGTTTGTCGATTTCCTGATGCTGTCGATCAATATAGCCGGCGTATTTAAACTGTACTTCTACTTGCTCAGCCACTTTTGGGTCTTCGACAGGGGGCCCAAATTCGGCAATACTCATTAAGGATTGATAAGTGACATTAGGACGGCGCAACAATTCGTCAAGGCGAAATTCGCGGCTTAATGCGCCATCAAAAACCCGTTCAAGCTCTTCTTTATTAATGTCTGAAGGGCGCAAAACGGTATCGCGTAAACGCTGCATTTCACGCTCAACCTTTTCGCGTTTGTCATTAAATGCCTGCCAACGCACATCATCAATCAGCCCCATCTCACGCCCCACTTCGGTAAGACGCAAATCGGCATTATCTTCACGCAACAGCAAACGATGCTCGGCACGACTGGTAAACATGCGGTAAGGCTCTTGTGTGCCGTGGGTAATCAGGTCATCGACCATCACACCAATGTAGGCCTCGGATCGTTTTGGAAACCATGCCTCCTTTTCCTGCACCTGCAAGGCGGCATTGATTCCCGCCAGCAACCCCTGGGCCGCGGCTTCTTCATAGCCTGTTGTACCATTGATTTGCCCAGCAAAAAACAGACCGTTAATAAACTTTGTTTCCAGCGTTGGCTTTAAATCACGCGGGTCAAAATAGTCATATTCAATCGCATAGCCGGGGCGAGTAATATGAGCATTTTCAAAGCCCTGTATTGATCTTATAAAGTCGTACTGCACATCAAATGGTAAGCTGGTAGAGATGCCATTGGGGTAGACTTCATAGGTATCCAGGCCTTCTGGTTCAATAAAAATCTGGTGACTATCCTTGTCGGCAAAGCGCACAATTTTGTCTTCGATCGACGGACAATAACGCGGACCAACACCATCTATCACACCGGTGTACATCGGCGAGCGATCCAGCCCGCTGTGTATAATCTCATGAGTGTGCTCGTTGGTATAGGTGATATAACAGGAAATCTGGCGCGGGTGATCCTCTGCTTTACCCATATAGGAAAAGGTAGGAATCGGTGTATCACCGGGCTGCTCCTGCAACTTGCTAAAATCAATAGAGCGTGAATCAATTCGCGCCGGTGTGCCTGTTTTTAGACGATCAACCCGAAACGGCAACTCCCGCAAACGGTCTGCCAGTGCGATAGAAGGCGGATCACCAGCACGCCCGCCGGAATGGTTTTGCAAACCAATATGAATTTTACCACCCAGAAAGGTGCCGACGGTTAGAATTACCGTTTTGGCAAAAAAGTTTAGCCCCATTTCGGTACGCACCCCGACAACCTGCTCGCCTTCAATAATCAGGTCATCCACCGCCTGCATAAATAGTTGCAGATTTGGCTGTGATTCTACTGCCTTGCGAATCGCCGCCTTGTAAAGTACCCGATCTGCCTGAGCGCGCGTCGCCCGCACCGCAGGCCCCTTGCTGGCATTCAGGGTGCGAAACTGGATGCCTCCCCTATCCGCCGCCTGAGCCATCGCACCGCCAAGGGCATCAATCTCTTTAACGATATGACCCTTACCAATACCACCAATTGCCGGGTTGCAACTCATTGCACCAATGGTTTCAATATTATGCGTAAGTAACAGCGTTTTTAAACCCATGCGCGCCGGTGCAAGCGCCGCCTCGGTTCCTGCATGGCCGCCACCAATGACAATCACATCGTATTTTTCAGAGTAATTCATATTAATTTAGCTTGTATCAAGGCTTAGATAAAATCAGCCCAGCAGTATAACGTAATTTGGTCTTTTGGCGTAATTCCCTGTGCTTCTCTGTACTTTGAGGCAAAAAAACAACCTAAAAAAGTACACCCCCCTACTTTTTGGCGGTTTTCAACCGCCCTGCGGGTCGTCGTCGCTATGCTCCGACATTATCTCGCCTACGCTCAGCTGCCCTTTATCTAATATATTTCGTATCATGCCTATACAAGACAAGGCAAGATCAAATTTACAGTCTTAGAGATAACCATTCCTCTTATAAAAGTGCCAAAAAGTGGGGGGGTGTGCTTTAATAAATCAATAAAAGCCAATAATAATCTACTATGAACACAAAAAATGAACCAGCTACTTTAATTGACAGATTAGCTCTGGGTTTTGGGAGTGCTGTAATTGCCTTTATAACAGGAACAATAGTTTGGCTTTCATTTTATCTATTGCTTGCCAAGACGGGAGAATATGAAGCTGCCTTGCAATTTTATCCAGTTTGGTTTTTTACAGGATTTGGCTTTATTCTAGGGGCTTTTTAAACTACTTGCTCCTGTATGGCGTTTTATATATAAATATGCCGTAATATTATTCCATTAATTAAAATGAATATCATATTATTCGGCTACGCCTCAACCCATAAGCTATAAAACAACGCTAAGATCAAGTTTTCCATCCTTTACAGGAGGACACCACAGATAGCAGCCAGTCAATGGCCGGGTAAAGTCAAACAGGGCATCGGTCACCCCATCATTGACACCCAGCATATTATTTAGCAGGGTCTCGAAAGGATCAAAGGATTTTCCAAAAGCAACAAACACCAGGCCTTCATTTTGCCCATCTGCCCAGGGCATAGAGCGTCTTAAAATAAATGCAGGTGGCTCAAAGGCTTCTTGCTCAGTGCGCTTTACGTGAGCCGATTCGGGCGCATCATCAATTTCTTCATTATCGCTTCTGCGTCGCCCAAAGGTGTGATCCTGTCTTTGGGCAGGCATGGCATCAAACACATCCAAATGATGCTGCCATTGCTGTATCGCCATAAAACTGGAGCCATCCAGCCCTGCACCTTTGCCTTGCACAATGGCGGCGGCTAAAGCCTCTTCACCATCAGGATTTTCTGTGCCATCTTCATAGCCGGTTAAATCCAGACTGGGGCCATATTGAAAGGCATCAATGACACTATCAAGCCTAAATGTCGATTGAAGAAGCCGCTTTAAGTATCTGTTTTTATGGACAAGTTCGCCTTTATCGTCGCCCCTTAACCAGCATTGCAAGTCAACCGGAGTCGATGGAATATTAATACCATTTTCTGACTTGACAGGCATCACACGCAAACCGTCTATTTGTTTACCCAGTGTTTGAATCACGGACAAACCCAGGCCAACAACCACCGTATTACCGTCCACCTCTGCCGCCAGTTTATTCAACAGATCATGCAGACCGACCACATCAGGTTTTAAGGAAAAACTCAAGTATCTCGCCTGTCTGGGCACGGGCTGCAATATCCCTGACTGTATTTTATTCACTGTAATCATGGTTTATCTCTTCTCATTTCTCTTTATTTGTTACGGACTAGTACACTGCACTAGTTAAAAATTGCTTAAAGAATTGTTCACGTTAATGTTAATTAGCTACTTTGATAGTATAAATAGCCTCATTACATAAATATAATTCATTAAAACACTTATATTGATTCATAAAACAGCATATAAAGTACACCCCCCACTTTTTATGCATTTTGTAAATGCACCCTTACGGGTAGTCGTCGCTACGCTCCAATATTGTCTCCCTTTCAGCCTCGGCTTGCCCTTTTGTCCCTTATCAATTCGACAGGGCTTTAGAAATAGACT
>JALWMR010000085.1 GCA_027083815.1 Thiotrichaceae bacterium | reverse complement strand
TTCAGATAGCGAACCTGAATTAAAAACTAGAATAATACCTAGTGGAATGAACATACAAGGGTAAGCCTCTAAGGCACTCCTTTGGCATAGAGCAATGACTCCGTTGTTGCACTTCTTGTGAAGGCAATAAGCATTCACTTCAAAGTACACCTGGGCTATGATGCCCCGGAGGATTCAAATGCTACCCTCTAACGCAGTCCGAAAAAGGTAATATTTCACAAAACGGGAGTCACACTCTGTTAGCGAAACACAAACAATCCGTTTTACCCATAATTTTAGGTGTTGTCTTAACACTCATTACCAGTCTTTTTTATTTAAGCAACAATCCTACCGTTATCGAGGTTTTACAAAGACTTGAGGCCATTCCCTATGATATCCGGTTAAAATTAAGCACCCCAATCAAACGCAATGATTTACCACCCATTATTATTATTGATATAGATGAAGCCAGCTTAAAAAAAGAGGGGCGATGGCCATGGAGTCGTATCAAGATAGCTAACTTAATCAATAAATTATCCAAAAACAATGTGGCAGTCATCGCTATGGATGTTGTGCAATCAGAAAAAGAAGAAAGTCCACTCAAAAAAATTAAGCGCGCACTTACTAATAAAGACGAAACCCTTTCACACTGGCTAAACCAAACACAGCTAAAACAGCTCGAAAAAGAACTGGATGCTGATGCCTATTTTGCATCCATTATCAAAGACAAGGAAATCGTACTTGGTTATCCTTTTTTTAAAAAGCTTATTACTCAAGCTGGCAAACTGCCACCCACATCTATTACGAGTGAACTAAAAAATATTGAAAACCTGACAGCCATACATATGCTTGGCTACACGGCAAACCTCAATGACTTTACCAACAATGCGGCAGGTAGCGGCTTTTTCAGCATTGCGCCTGATCGGGATGGTAACGTCCGTCGTGCCCCCATTGTGGCAAGCTATAACGATCAGATCTACCCCTCTTTAGCGCTTGAAACAGCCCGGCTTTATTTGCTGGAAGACAGCATACAACTCCATACTGAAACGGTTGGAAGCGTAAAAACTATTACCCATGTATCTCTAGGTAAACTGCAAATTCCTACCGATGCTCAAGGTCAAATCTTAATCCCTTATTTAGGCAAGCGTAGGCACTTTCCTTATATATCCGCCACCGAAGTTTTAAACAGCGCAAAACCCATCCCCGATCTGGAAAGTGCCATTGTCATAATTGGCACATCAGCCATCGGGCTTGCTGATTTGCGCCCCACGCCTGTACAGGCAAGCTTTCCCGGCGTAGAAATACAGGCCAATATTCTGCACGGCATCTTGCACCCCGAAACCATTGCCTATATTCCCGACTGGACGGAAGGCGCAACGATTTTATGGCTGGTATTTTTAGGCATTCTAATGACCCTTATCTACCCCTTGCTATCTCCCATCACTCTCGTACTATCAGGCACCGGATTACTACTAACCACCTTTGCGACAAATTATTGGCTATGGGCTGCGCATAATATTAACCTGCCTGTAGTAATGTCCTTATTACTGATTATGGCAGTCTCTAGTATTTATGTGGTGCACTACCTGTTAAGAGAAAACCGCGATAGACGACAAATACATGATATGTTCGGTCAATACGTTCCATTAGAACATATTAACAAACTCATAGAGAACCCCGCCGAGATCAACACACACGGAGAAAAACGTGAAATGACCGTGCTCTTTTCAGACCTGAGAAATTTTACAACACTCTCTGAACCTTTGACTACACGAGAGTTAAAAACGTTTTTAAACCAATATCTTACACCTATAACAAAAATCATTTTCGAAAATCATGGCACCATTGATAAATACGTTGGTGACATGGTTATGGCCTTTTGGGGCGCTCCCTTGCACCACCCTGAACATGCTTACCAGGCCGTTAAAGCAGCTCTGCAAATGCAACAAAAAATAACCGAAATGCAAGATGAATTTGCCCGTCTCGGCTTAAAGAGCGTGGCTGCAGGAATTGGCATACACACTGGCGAAATGAATGTGGGCGATATGGGCTCAGACTATCGGCGCGCCTACACGGTGTTGGGTGATGCCGTTAATTTAGGCTCACGGCTAGAAGGTCTAACCAAGTATTACGACGTAAAAATACTGGTGAGCGAAGACACCAAAGAACAATGCCCCGATATTGTATTTCGTTATATTGATTATGTACGCGTCAAGGGAAAACAGGATGCCATTAAAATCTATGAGCCAGTTGCAACCAAGGGGCAATTATCCAACAAAGCATTAGAACATCTGGATGCACATAAAACAGCCTTTCAATATTACTTAAATGCCGACTGGGACAAAGCAAGCAAAGCCTTTAATACGCTCTATAAAAGCACCAGCGAACCACTTTATCAAATCTACCTGAAGCGCATTAAGGACCGACCCACTATTGCACCACAAGACTGGAACCCGGTATATACTCATACCGAAAAATAACAGCCTGAACAGACAAAACAGCCAGCCGAGCTGAAAGCGAGACAATGTTGGAGCGCAGCGACGACTACCGTAAGGGTGCGTTTAGAAAACGCATAAAAAGTGGGGGGGTGTACTTTTTAAGAGCCTTAGAAAGATACTTTTATCTTTAATTAAGGCATTCTGACCAGCTTTTTGAGAGCCAATTCATTAAATTCGCTAAGATCTATAATTGTTGTCCTTGGATACCACATATTTCTACCTATTTTCCCTCTTGCATCCCAATACCATGCTAAATAAGTATCATCCACCAACAAGGTATTAACCCCCAAAGAGCCTGCAAGGTGTACCAGTGGCGAATCAACACTAATAACACCGTCGAGCTGAGCTATTAATGCGGCAGCGTGCGCATAGCTGAACATATCCGCATCCAGCCTAATGATATGGTTATTTTCTAATGACTCCGTCTCTTTCAGGTTAATATCAATTTGCAAGCTATAGAACTGGATATCCTGATTTGACTGTTCTTTTACTAAAGCAATAACTTCTTCAAAAATAGCCCTGCTATCCCCTTCTCGCCAGATAAGCCCAATTTTACATGGCTTATCCGTCTCCAAAACAGGAACAACAACTTCTGGCAACGTGTGCAAAAAAGGCTGTGGCAGCGCAATGCCATCATCGCTATCCACTTCTTCATCTAGTGTCCCTAAACAAGCTGGTAAAGACATCAGCGGGGTATAAACATCAAAACTATCTTCTTGCACACCTGCAAGTTGTACTCGGACTTCATCAACCCCTTGAATAGACTTAAAAAACAAACGAAAAGGTTCATCACACAAGACAATGGTTCGCTGACAATGTTTCGCCAACAGGGATAGAAAACGGGCAAATAAAATAATATCACTATCCGTTTGTTCAGTATGCACCAGCACTGTTTTGTTACTGATGTCCTCGCCTTTCCATTGAGGTTGTATGCAGTTTAGCGCACTCATTCCTGGTATTTTCCAACGCCACTCCAGCCCCTGCCAACCTTCTTTTAAGCGTCCCAATCTTAATAAAAGCATTCCGCGATTAACATGAGCAGTAGCAAATTGCTGATCAACCGAAAGCGCACTATCATAGTGTGCAAGTGCCTTATCCCATGCTTTTAAACCTTCCCAGGCCTGCCCCAAAGCATTCAGTGCATCTGCATTTTTTTGTTCTTTTGCAATTACCTTTGTCAGAATATCCACTGCCTCTTGCCAATTTCGTTGTTCTAAGTAGGCTAAACCCAGATGAAATATGGTCGCACCATTTTCAGGAAAATCTTTAAGTAGTGATAAATAAGCAGAGATAGCCTCATCTGTTTCACCTGTTTGTAGCAGTTGATTTGCCCTTTGTAACCGAGTTTGCTGTGGATCAGGCTCACTCACTTTATCCAGTGCCTCGTCAGGTAAAGAATAAGAAGTTCGTAGTAAGGGGTTATCCAGCGACAAAACCACTGGATTTTTAGCAGGCACAATTTGTACTGCAAATATTTCCTGTACATCACCACTAAACACCACAAAGGCAATAACCTGCTTTTCTACAATATCAACAATATAAATGCCACATTCTCGCGCCTCACAACGCTTGGTTAATGGTAAGCCTGCAAAAACAGCCGTCTCCCTAACTTGTGACAAGCCAATAACAGCATAGCGACCAATAAAATCGATACCTCGTGTAAAGCCAGGAAGCTCAACAACGGTTGTTAACTTTCCAGTCACCAGGTCTACGGTTGCCAGCGACCCCGCCCCTGACTCAAGCACCCACAATTGCCCTTGATACCAACGCGGTGAATGTGGCATGGCTAAGCCTGATGCCAGCATGCGGTTTGTATCAAGCTCCATTAGCATTCCACCTGCTGCCTTATTCTCGCGCCAGCCGGCGGCACTGTTTGTTGTGCCTAGCGCGCTGACATAGGCTGGCTTGCCATCACGCATTGCCAAACCATTTAAATGACAGCGATCGGTTAAGTCATACTCGCTTATAAAAGGAGGACACCAACGTGGAACAACACTGTACTCAGGTGCCAGAGTACACAAGCAGGACATTTTGGTATTCACTAACCATAGTTCATTATCATCGCTAAAAGCCATCTCATGAATATCAATATCTCCCGTAATATGCAGCTCACGGGGAAGATAACAGGCATCGTGCGTATTGAAAGGGGCTACTTTCGGGGCAACATCTGCCATATTGTAGTAATCCCACACATGATAAGCTGTCCCGATAGCTAATCTTGCCCCGCGCAATGCCATTCCCATAGGCTTTTGCATATCCAGAAAATGGGTATTTAGCACACCATCTTGATGACGCAGGTGAATCAGCTTTCCAGCCTGATAGGTCGTGACCAAAACACTGACCCCCATCTGTGCGAGAAAGTCAGGAAATGATTGGGTATGTTGACTAGCAAATGATTCGGCCAAGTTTAATCCGTGCATTTTAAAGACAAGCTAATAAAAACACACCCCCCCACTTTTTTCTACATTTTCATTATCCTGTATGTATCTGTCGCTTTATTCAATGCTGCTTTTTGTACATATATCACAGAATGAATAAGCTCAATCGACAATTAATGACGGTAATGATGTTAATAAAATTACCCATATGTACTAGTGACTTTAAAACAGCAAGCCCGTAGCATGGCCTTGTATAAATGCCAAAAGTTGACTATAAAATATTGTGTACTAGCCGAAATTGAATTACTTTTTCTATAAGCAGGAAGATAAACCCGTGACAACCGGAAAAAACCATACAACACCTTACCATAATCTGGTTATCCGCCCTCTAGCACTAGCGGTAGCCCTGTCGTTTAGCCAAACCGTGATAGCACTTCCGTGTATAGTTAAAAATACGCTTGACTATGATCTAACAACCACCCCACCCTCTCCAGCCACTGATAGTTTACGTGCAGCAATAGAATGTGCAAATAATAGCGCTGAAAACACCATTACTTTTGAAATACCCACCGCAAACCCGGTTATTACCTTAACAAACCAGGGAGATTTACTCGGCTTTACACCACCTCTTTTCAGCTACCTAACAATTGAAAAAAAACTCACTATAACCGGGCCAATATCTGGAGACCCGGCAAGTGTTATCATTGAAGGAAATAATAACCGGATTTTTAAGAGTAATGCTTCACTTACCCTGGAAAACATGACCCTCAGGCGTGGCGCTACATCGGGTCCAGGCTCGCGAGGCGGTGCTATCTACATATATACTGATACACCCGCAAATGCACCTTTAACACTCACCTTAAATAACACCCTGCTAACAAACAACTCCACCAAAACCGACAGTGGGGGTGCCATCTTTGCCACCAATGCACATGTAGAATTAAATAATTCAACGGTATCCAGCAATAGCTCTAACGGTAGCAGTGGTTATGTTGATGGCTCAGGCGGAGGAATTTATACCGGGTATGGTTACGATGTAACATTAAATAGCTCCAAAGTAATAAATAATACGGCCTCTGGTCCATCCAGTCAGGGCGGTGGAATTTCCTCACGCGGCAAGGTCATTATTAACAATTCTGAAGTATCTGGAAATAAAACCACTGGAAATGACAGCAATGGTGGGGGTATTTACGCCGATGGCAATGTAATTATCAGTAAGAATTCTACTATATCTGGTAATTCCACTCTGGGAGACTTTAGCAGTGGCGGCGGAGTTTTTTCTAATAACAAAGTGACTATCTCTGACTCTACAATCTCAGGTAATACTACCGGTGACCCGGCATCAGCTTTGGGAAAGCAAAGCTTTGGTGGTGGTGTTTTTGCGGATGGAGACTACAACACGGATGAAGGCATTAGTATAGAAAATAGTACGATTACTAGCAATCATACCTATGGTGAGCGAAGCGCAGGCGGTGCTTTATACTCACCTGCCAGAATTGTTATTCTGCCAGGCACAACAATCTCCAAAAGTAGCACGCGTGGAAATAACTCACCAGGTGGAGGAATTGCAACAAAAGAAATAATCAGTATCAGCGATGCCAATATTGTCGACAACCTCACTGTGGGAGATTTAAGCCCTGGTGGTGGTCTCTTTATCAAAAACAATAAATACACCAGTACAATTCGCCAATCAACAATTTCTGGAAATGCTACCCAGGGCCAAAATAGTCCGGGGGGAGGACTAAGTGCCAACCAGAGCCATTTTGACATCTTTAATTCAACCATTTCAGGCAACCGAACGGAGGGTATAA
Organism: Thiotrichaceae bacterium; assembly: GCA_027083815.1. Taxonomy (GTDB): domain Bacteria; phylum Pseudomonadota; class Gammaproteobacteria; order Thiotrichales; family Thiotrichaceae; genus Cocleimonas. The sequence continues at coordinate 12,859 of JALWMR010000085.1, read as the reverse complement.
ACAGCTATGGCGGTGGAGTTTATGCTACCTCTGTCAAACTCAGTCAATCAACCGTATCTGGCAATAGCCTTAAGGATACCTCTTCGTTAGGCGGTGGTATTTATGTATCAGGGGCTCTGGGTGTCCCTGATAATAGTGGTAACACTCCTATCTATGAAAAACCCACTGAGATTATTCAGTCAACCATTACCAATAACGATCATGCCTCTGATGGAGCAGGTGGTATAACAATACGCGCTTTACAAAACAGCACAACGATCAATAATTCCATTATCAGTGGCAACAATCTAGGTAATATTGATTTTAGTAATACCAACAACAATTCGCTGACAATTAGCTTTTCTCACAGCCTGATTGGAGACCCAGACAGCTATTTTTCTGGCATGACTGGAACGAATGTTGCGACCCAGTTTGACACTCTGGCGAGCTTGCTTCCTTTAAGTAATAACGGTGGCCCAACCTTAACCCACCTGCTTGATACAAACGCTACAAACAGCGCCGTTGATGCTGGCGATAATAACCTCGCCCCGGCATCGTTTGACCAACGTGGTACTGGCTTTCCACGTGTGATTAATAATACCGTCGATATAGGTGCGACTGAGGCTAATGCAAGCCCGCCACCGGCGATTATTCCTGCTGTGTGTACGCCTGATTAGGTAGGCTTTAAGCCCCTGCTCTTTTTTATCTTATAAAAAGTACACCCCCACCTTTTTTACGGTTTTGCTCGGCTGGCCATTTTCACGGATTATGAAATCAAAGGTGCAATGCGTTGCAAAAACATTGAATCAAACTGGCTTGTCATGTGAGCTTCAACGGGTAAAAACCAGTGTTGCTCGCTTGCAAAGCGTTTGCATTTGACGGCATCTTTTTCGGTCATCAACACGGGCAGCTCATCATTAAAGCTAATATCGCCCGCCTGGAAATTATAATGATCGGGGAAGTCGTGTTTAATCAGGCTTAAGCCGGCTTTTTCCAGGCTTTGGTAAAAGCGTTGCGGGTTGCCGATTCCTGTTAGGGCATGCACTTTCTTTTGGGCAAAATCACTTAATTTTCGGGATTCACCCGTTTTTAGATTAACCAGGGTATCACCTTCAACCTGCATCGGTAGCCAGTCAGCTGAAGATGAGGCATCCGCGCCATTGACCACGATTAAATCAGCATTCATTAAGCGTTTTTTGCGCTCTCTAAGCGGCCCCGCTGGTAAACACAGCCCATTGCCTAATTGACGTTTTCCATCAATCACGACAATGCGAATGTCTCTGGGGAGTTTATAGTGCTGCAAACCATCATCCGAGACAATGACATCAACCGCCTGTTCTTTTAACAGGGCATTGACGGAGCTAAGCCTGTCAGGCCCTGCATAAACCGGTACGCCCGTGCGAGATGCCATTAGCACGGCTTCATCGCCCACCTGGTCGGGATCAGAATCGGGGGTTACCGCCTGCGGCCAGTGGCTGGCTTTGCCACCATAACCCCGGGTAATAATGGCGGGTTTATAGCCCTGCTGTTGCAGCAGCTTGACCAGATAGATAACCAGCGGTGTTTTGCCCGTTCCGCCCACGGTCAAGTTGCCCACAATAACAACCGGACAAGGCAACAGGGGCAGATTTCGTGTGTCCAGACGGCGTTTTATGCCATTTGACAAGCAATAAAGGCCTGTCAAGGGCAACAATAACCATTTGCCCTTGCCTTTTTTATACCAAATCGTTTCCAGCCATTGTTGCAGCCAGGAGGTATGGTGGCTTGACTGTTTATTCATTTTCAAACTGAAGATGATACAGTTTGGCGTAAGCGCCTTTTTTGGCAAGCAGCTCGGCATGGGTGCCCGATTCTATAATTTTGCCGCCTTCCATCATCAGAATTTTATCCGCTTTTTCAATAGTTGAAAGTCGATGTGCAATCATAAAAGTAGTGCGATTTTGCAGCAGTGTTTTCAGCGCTTCCTGAATATGACGTTCTGACTGGGTGTCCAGCGCCGAGGTTGCTTCATCCAGAATCAGAATGGGCGCATCGGCAAGGATTGCACGGGCAATGGCGATGCGCTGTTTTTGGCCGCCGGATAGTAAGGTGCCATTCTCACCAACCTGAGTATCAAAGCCCTGTGGTAGTTTCTGGATAAAATCCAGTGCATAGGCGGCTTTGGTTGCAGCTTCTACTTTTTCATCGCCAACAGACCGCAACTTGCCATAGGCAATATTATTTCTCACCGTATCATTAAACAGTGTCACGTCCTGACCGACATAGGCAAATTGCTGGCGTAAACTCTGAAGCTTTATGTCTTCAAGCGGATGTCCATCCAGACTAATTTCACCGCTCCAGTCATCATAAAAGCGCGGTAGCAAATTAACCAGAGTCGTTTTACCGCTGCCGGAATGACCAACCAGTGCAATCTTTTCGCCGCTTTTAACGCTAAAACTAATATCTTTTAATACTTCAGGTGTTTCCTGATTATAAGCAAACCCCACATCTTTGAATTCAAACTGCCCCCTGGCTCGCTGTAGAGTAATGTTACCCGTATCTTTTTCGGGTGCTTCATCCAGCAAGTTGAAAATACTTTCACCCGCCGCAACACCGCTTTGCAGGGTAGAACTCACTTGTGTGAGGCGTTTCACCGGATCAAGCAAGGCAATCATCGCCGTCATAAAGGCCATAAAACGCCCCGGCGTAAAGGTGTTAATCTGGTCGCCGTGCGTCGCAGTGTAAACGACTAATGCCAGCGCAACTGCCATAATAAATTGCACAATCGGCATACTCAGTCGCTCTGTGACGATGCGCTTCATATAGGACATATGGTTCAGTTCATTGACGGCTCTAAAACGTTTTTCCTCGTAATCCAGACCATCATAAATACGAATTTCACGCGTCGCCCCAATCGCCTCGCCACTGATTTGGGTAACCTCCCCGACCTGCTCCTGAATCTGACTGCTGAGTTTACGAAAACGACGCGACACATAAGCGATCAAACCAGCGATAATCGGCGCGACCACCAGAATAATCAAGGTCAGCTTCCAGCTGTAATAAAACATCACCGCTATTGAACCGATCACAATCACCGTATCTTGCACCAAAACGGTCAGGCCTTTGGTAGCTGCCAGCGCGACTTGCTCAACATGGTAGATTAAGCGGGTGACCAGCTTGCCGGTGTTATTTTTATCATAATAAGCAACAGGTAAGCGCAACAGACGCGCAAACAGCTCTCCTCGAATTTCCTTAACAACCGAGCGTCCAATCCATTCAATCGAATAATTGGATATAAAACTGGCAATCCCGCGTAACAGGAAAATAGCCAATAATGCCAAAGGCGCCCAGCGGATTGTTTCAGGATCTTTTTCCATAAAGGTGCCATCCAGCAAGGGTTGCATATACATGGAAAATAAAGGAATGGTTGCACCGCCAATCACCAGACCGACAATTGCCATCACTAGATAACGCCAGTGTTTTAGCGCATAAGAGGCAAGTCGCTTATAGATTTCAAGCCCATCTTTATTGATGGGAGCCTTATTTTTGACTGGTTTCTGGTTAGATAATGTGAATGACAAGGTTTAAACCTTAAAGTCTCAATTAGATGTTAATTAGATAATGCAATAAGGGGATTTTAACATGAGACCTTTGCACAAGAGTATGGTGAGAGAAAAATTAGCGCAATTTTTCCTGATTTTTTGTAGATTTGAGGGTAATAGCAGGGCTATTGGCCGAAAATATACGAATAGAGACCTTTGCATGAGAGTATGGCGAGAGAAAAATTAGCGTAATTTTCCTGGTTTTTTGTAGATTTGAGGGTAATAGCAGGGCTATTGACCGAAAATATACGAAAAAACAGGGGAATTTAAGCAATTTTTATCCGTCATATCTTTCGTGCAAAGGTCTCGAATAATCAGGGAAATTTATTCGGCAAACAACGCCTCACCCTAACGGGTCAGCTAAAGCTGTTGTCTCGCGTTGCTCGGCTAAGCAATTTTTATCCGTCATATCTTTTGTGCAAAGGTCTCAACATACTGTATTGGACAAAAACGCAAAAAAGTAGGGGGGTGTACTTTATTAATCTTATTTAAAAGTACACCCCCCTACTTTTTATGGCTTTTCTCCTTTAGGAAGCCTTATTTAGTAATGAGAGACTACGAGCTACTTACGTTTCGATTGCGAAGTCGCCATAGAGAAATTCGTTAAGCCTAATCGCCCTGCAATATCCATGGCAGTGACCACTGATTGATAATTACTGTTGGCATCAGCACTTATCACTAATGGCGGGTTTTTACCGCGTGTGTCCAGGGCCTGACTCATGGCTCTAAACAGAGTTTCAGGCTTGTTATTTAGCACTTCTTTGCCATCAAGGTAGTATTTCCCTTGTGCATCTATTAACAGCTCCATGGTTTCTTTTTGTGGAACAGAACGTGCATTTTGTGTGGTTGGCAAGTCGATCTTAATTTTGGCATCACGGTCAAATGTGGTAGTTATCATAAAGAAGATCAGCAATAAAAAAACCACGTCAATCAATGGTGTTAGATTAACTTCTACCTCATCACTTAGTCCTTTGCGAAAGTTCATGCAACCCTTCCCCCGCCCGCCTGGGCGCGTGCAGCTTGCTGTCTTTGAGCTTGAAGTTTTGCATCTGGCTTAAGATCAGTTGCCCGGCGTAATGGCGCTGATGCAACGGTTAGAAGCTTAATTGACTCTTTTTCCATTTCTACTGCATAGTCGTTTATCTTGCCACGAAAATAACGATGAAAAATCAGGGCAGGAACGGCTATACCAATACCAAATGCAGTGGTTAATAAAGCCTGCGATATACCACCGGCCAATTCCGTTGGGCTACCAACGCCCTGTGCAGTAATAACGCTGAAGACATTAATCATGCCAATAACCGTACCTAAAAGCCCCAGCAAGGGAGCGATAGCGGCAATTGTGCCCAGAGTCGTCATATACTTATCCATGGAATGAATCACGTGGCGACCACTTTCTTCAATATTTTCTTTTAACACATGGCGAGGCTGGCCGATATTTTCGAGACCGGTTGCCAAAACCTCACCCAGTAATGAGCCTTCGCGAATTTTTTCGATATGATTTTTGCTAACATTCCCCGAGCTTGCAAGCTTTTGCGCTGTCGCAGTTAGACCATCTGGCAAAACCTTACTTTTCTTTAGGGTTAAAAACAAACTTAGAATTACCACCAGTGCAACAACTGAGGTTAAAATAAGTGGAATACTCATTATTCCCATCGCTTCAATAAAACTTCCCATAATTTGATCCTTTGTATTTTTTGTTAAATCCTAGTGCATTTTCCCTTTAGGCGACTTTATAACAGGAAGCCTAAACTGTAGCTGAACAGAGGTTGAAACAGGTATTATCATTTGCAACGTCTCGTACAAGTAGTTAAGACTTAATAACTTTCTGTCACAAGCCTCTGGCATGTCCACTGTTGCGTGCTAAACTAGCTGAAACTTAATACAATAAAAAAGGAAACCGCATGAAGAACGCATTAAAAGTTACCGGCCTGTTTACCTTTCTTGCGGTCGCTTTTCTTAATGCCTTTGTTGATCTCGGGCATAAAATCATAATTCAAAACACCGTCTTCAAGAACTATGACGGATCAGAACTTATTATCTTGAGTGCAATTATTAATGCATTGATTTTACTACCTTTTATTCTACTGTTTACACCAACGGGTTATATCGCCGACAAGCACCCCAAAAATAAAATCATGCGTATCAGCGCCTGGGTGGCTCTGGGTATCACCTTGTTAATTACCTTTAGTTATTATCAGGGCTGGTTCTGGTTTGCCTTTGGCATGACCTTTTTACTAGCCTTACAAAGTGCTTTTTATTCACCTGCCAAGTATGGCTATGTAAAGGAACTGGTCGGTGATCGTCGCCTGGCTCAGGCGAATGGTTTATTACAAGCTGCCACGACTACCGGTATTTTAATTGGTACTTTTTTCTTTTCAGTCCTTTTTGAAAAAATGGTTAAAGGTTTTATCTATACCGACAAAGTCACCGATAAAAATGCATTAATAGAATTAGTTGCCCCGCTAGGCTGGGTGCTTGTCAGCTTAACCTTGATAGAACTAATACTCGCCTATCGCCTGCCTCAAGTTACTGAATTCAAAAAACGCATGAGCTTTCGCTGGAATGATTACCTGCGAGGTAAAACACAGGCACGTAATATCCGTTTGGTTAGACGCCATCCTTATATATGGTTATCCATTATGGGGCTTGCCGTTTTTTGGGCTATCTCACAAGTCTTGCTGGCAAGCTACCCAGCTTATGCCAAAGAGTTCCTGGGTATTACCAATACGGCTGTCGTACAGGGCTTAATGGCCTTCGCCGGTATTGGTATTATGATTGGTTCTATCACAGCAGGTCGTATCTCGCGTAATCATATTGAAACAGGGCTGGTACCCGTCGGTGCAATTGGCATAACCATTTCACTCATTTTGATTCGTATTTTTGATTCAACCATTTTACAAGCTGCCAACTTTTTCTTTCTTGGCATGATGGGCGGCTTTTTTATAGTGCCACTTAACGCTTTAATGCAATACCACGCCCGAAATAGTCAGCTCGGTCGGGTGTTAGCCTCTAATAACCTGATTCAATTCAGTGTCATGCTGTTATTCCTGATAATAACAACCATTTTGGGCTATTTACACGTAAGCAGCACGACCTTGTTGTGGGGCTTGTTTATTATTGCCCTGTTAGGCACGATATATACCATTCTTAAAATTCCTGAGTCCCTGCTACGCTTTATTATTGCGCGCTTATTTGCTGCCCGTTACCGCATGAAAGTGCTTGGTTTTGAAGATTTGCCCCACTCGGGCGGTATTTTATTACTGGGCAATCACATCAGTTTTGTCGATTGGGCGCTGGTGCAAATTGCCAGCCCAAGGCCGTTGAAGTTTGTTATTGAGCGAGGTTACTATGAACGCTGGTACTTAAAAGGTTTTCTGAATTTATTCGGTGCAATACCTATAAACAGCGGCGGTAGTGCCGCATCACTGGAAACAATTAATCAATTACTTAAGGAAGGTGAAGCCGTCTGCCTGTTTCCTGAAGGTACTATTAGCCGAACCGGTCAGCTTTCTGAAATCAAGCGCGGATATTTAAAAGCACTAGAAGGTACAAATGCTAAAATCGTGCCTTTTTATCTACATGGCTTGTGGGGCAGTCGTTTTTCTCGCTCCAGTGGCTTTTTAAAAGAGGCCCGCCAATCGGGATTTAAGCGCGATATTATCGTCGCCTTCGGCAAACCTCTGCCAGCGGATACCACCCCGGATCAGCTAAAACGACGTATTTTTGATCTTTCTTTTACCTCCTGGCAAAGTTATGCAAACACACTTGATCCAATTCCCGTTTCCTGGTTAAAAACAGCCAAGCGAATGAGCTTTCAAATGGCGGCCACTGATGTAATTGGCGAGCCAGTCAGCCATCATAAATTTATTACCGCCGTGTTTGCTTTTGCAGGCCTGATCGCCAAAAAAAGTCCTGAGCAGAATATTGGCCTGTTGATACCCGCCAGTGTCGGTGGCGCCATTACTAATATGGCGGTGTTAAGTCTCGGCAAAACGGTGGTTAATCTAAACTTTACTGCCAGTGCTGAAGCAATGCAGGGAGCGGTAAAAAAAGCGCAGATTAAAACAGTCTACACGTCCAAAAAGTTTATTCGTAAACTGGAAGATAGAGGCATAAAAATAAAAGAAATTTTGCCCAAAACCAAACTCATTTATCTGGAAGACTTTAAAGCAGAGTTACCCAAGCCTAAAATGCTAATCACCATGCTGGCCGTTATGTTATTGCCTGCCAAACTGCTTGAGTGGCTTTACATCAAGCGCCCAAATCTGGATAAAACAGCCGCCATCCTATTCTCAAGTGGTAGTGAAGGTGTACCTAAAGGGGTTGAATTAAGCCATAAAAATCTGGCAACCAATGCAAGACAGGTTGCTGATATGCTCAATACTCGTGAAAACGATATCGTTATGTCTACCTTACCGACATTTCACGCTTTTGGCTTATTGGCAACAACCTTAATGCCACTATCAGAAGGTATTCCAATTGTTTGTCACCCTGACCCTACCGATGTACTCACCATTGCCAAAGGTGCTGCTCGCAATCAGGCAACGCTTTTATTTGGCACTTCGACCTTTTTGCGCCTCTATTCGATGAATAAAAAGGTACACCCTCTGATGTTAAAGTCCTTGCGTATGGTCATTGCCGGTGCCGAGCGACTCAACCCGGATACTCGTGTAGCCTTCTCTTTAAAGTTTAACAAACTGATTCTGGAAGGCTATGGTGCAACCGAAACATCACCCGTTGCCAGTGTAAATATACCGGACGAACTGGATACCAATTATTGGAGAGTTCAACAAGGCAACAAGCCTGGCACAGTAGGGATGCCGCTTCCCGGCACTAGCTTCCGAATTGTTAACCCGGATACTATGGAAGAATTAACAACAGGCGAAGATGGTTTAATTCTTATCGGTGGCCCTCAAGTCATGAAAGGTTATCTGCATGATCCCGAAAAAACCGCAGAAGTCATTGCAGAAATTAATGGTATGCGCTGGTATAAAAGCGGTGACAAAGGCCATGTGGATGAAGACGGATTTTTGGTGATCGTTGACCGTTATTCCCGTTTTGCCAAACTCGGCGGTGAAATGGTGAGCTTATCAGCGGTAGAGGAAACTATCCGCAATATTCTTGAGAACCCCGAGCTTGAACTGGTTGCGGTTAACCTGCCTGATGATAAAAAAGGCGAAAAACTAACCCTGTTAATAGCCGATGAAATATCAGCCAGGGATTTAAAGAAGAAACTGATAGAAGCCGAGATGAATCCCCTGATGATTCCGGCAAAATTTATCAATGTTAATGCTGTACCTAAACTTGGCAGCGGAAAAACAGACTTTGCCACCGCTAAAAAAGTCGCCACAGGTGAATTGGATGCATAAATGATGTAATTAGTGCATAAACAATACCTTAACAGTACCCCCCACTTTTTGCGGCTTTTGTCCAATTAAACCGTAAAAACACAAAAGAGGTTTTGCTATGTTATATCACTTACCAAAGAACGCTCTTATTATTGGAGGTTTGTCTATTTTGCTTGTTGCCTGTAATTCCCGGCAACAGTCACCGGGCAGCAATACCAGTGAGAATAATAGTGAAATAAAAAGCCAAATGGATAGTCTTGCCAGCAAGGCTCAAAATCTTATTGGTTCGGCAAGCTGTACTACAGATCAACAATGTCATAGCATTGGTTTTGGAGAAAAACCCTGTGGTGGATTTTATGAATATAAAATCTTTTCAGACTTAAACACTGATGTGCCTCAACTTAAAACGATTGTCGGCGAATATAATTCATTATCAAAGAAGTGGAATAGACAAAGCGACGCAATATCTGACTGTATGATGCTTCTTCAGCCGGAACTCTCTTGCAAAGATCAAACCTGCCAAATCAAATAAGCGGGCATACGGGCATGCGGGGATAAAAAAAGGCACCTCTGTTAGGAGGTGCCAACCGCTAGGAGGGTATGAATCATCTTTTCCCAATACAATTGAATACCCATCAAAAGGATTGCGTTGAAAAGATGATATAAGTATATCGTTAATTTCTAAATTAACAAGTTTTTATTTAAAAATAGTTGAAGGGTAACTCTATCAAGGAGCCTGAATAAAGATACCCTGAAGGCTCGCAAAAAAGTGTGTTAATTTATGCTTACCCCAAATAACCAACAAATTTACTATGATATATATCATCAAGGCTTAAAATCAGTTAAATTACAGGCATTATTCTATGGCAAAATACCCAGTTTTTTTGTATTTAATTCTCTATGACCGAATACCTGTTAATTATTGTTGGAACCGTATGGGTTAATAATATCGTTCTCTCTCAGTTTTTAGGGCTATGCCCTTTTATGGGCGTCTCACGTAAACTAGAAACCGCTATGGGCATGGGTCTGGCAACAACCTTCGTGCTAACCCTGTCATCTATCAGCAGTTATCTGGTGTTTGAATACTTGCTGCAACCCTTCGGGCTTGAATATCTTCGCACCATTAGCTTTATTCTGGTTATTGCCGCCATCGTTGGCTTTACCGAGCTTGTCATACATAAAACCAGCCCTCTTTTACACAATGTTTTAGGGATTTATTTACCCCTTATTACAACCAACTGCGCCGTTTTAGGCGTCGCCTTATTAAACACCCAACAATCACATAGCTTCATAGAGTCAGCTCTATATGGCTTTGGCTCTGCCATTGGCTTTACCCTGGTTCTGGTTCTGTTTGCAGCCATGAGGGAACGCCTGGCCGCCGCAGATGTGCCTAAAGCCTTTCAAGGTAATGCCATTGCCATGATAACAGCGGGTTTAATGGCGCTCGCATTTATGGGTTTTACCGGGTTAATTAAAACTTCATGATAGCCGCTATCCTTATTCTTACCGGGCTAGCATTAGTTTTCGGTCTTATTCTGGGATATGCCTCAATTAAATTTAAGGTAGAGGGTGACCCGATTGTCGACAAAATTGACAGCTTGCTACCCCAAACCCAATGCGGTCAATGCAGTTATCCGGGGTGTCGTCCCTATGCCGAGGCGCTGGCGAAAGGAGAAGCACCCATTAATAAGTGCCCGCCAGGGGGTGAAACTACCATGCTGGCGCTGGCTGATCTGCTGGATGTTGAGCCAATGGAGCTTGATGAAGAAGCCGCCAATCAATCCGATGAGCGTATGGTAGCTTATATTATAGAAGAAGACTGCATTGGCTGTACCTTGTGTATTCAGGCCTGCCCGGTTGACGCCATTGTTGGAGCCGCCAAACATATGCATACGGTAATTGAATCCGAATGTACCGGTTGCGAATTGTGTATTCCACCCTGCCCGGTTGATTGCATTATTATGAAACCAATCAAAACAACCATTGATAACTGGAAGTGGCAAAAGCCTGAAAAAATTGAAAGAACCTATCCGCATCTACTCATGCCCGTTGCCCCAGAAAATGACGATCACAAGGAAGATGCCGCATGAAGCTACACAGCATTCATGGTGGTGTACACCCGCCATTTCACAAGGATGAATCCACCACTTTGCCCATTAAAGATGCGGGCACACCACCTGAACTGGTTGTCTCGTTGCATCAACATGCTGGCGCACCAGCAGACCCTGATGTCAGCATTGGCGAACGAGTCACAAAGGGTCAAATCATTGCACATGCGGTGCATAATCGTATTAGCGCCAATATTCACGCCCCCACTTCGGGTATAGTCAGCGCCATAGAAGAACGTGTATTACCTCACCCTTCCCATTTGGCCGATCAATGTATTGTGATTGAGACAGATGGTAAAAATGAATGGGTCAAAGAAGAGGAAAAAGGCTACCTTGAGCCTATTGAGGATTATCAGAACACCGATCTGGAAACCCTGCTTGAACGCATTCAACAGGCAGGTATTGTAGGCTTGGGTGGTGCAGCCTTCCCCACCGCTGTAAAAATAGCAGGTGCCAGGCACAATCCAATTGACACCTTTATCATTAATGGTGCCGAGTGCGAACCCTATATCACCTGTGATGATATGCTAATGCGTGAACGCAGTGCCGAAATCGCTCAAGGCATTCGCATTATCCAGCACATGGTTAAACCAAAAAAATGCCTGATTGGCATTGAAGACAATAAACCGCAAGCCATTCAGGCAATGACAGAAGCGTGCAAGAATGATGCTGACATCGAAGTTGTCAGTATCCCAACTATTTATCCTAGCGGTGACATAAAACAGCTAACCAAGATTTTAACCGGCATTGAAATACCCGCTGGCACGCGTTCAGTCGCGTCTGGCATTTTAGGGCAGAATGTCGGTACTATTTACAGCATTTATCAGGCTGTAGTTGAGGGAGTGCCAAGTATTTCACGCATTACCACGGTTACTGGAAACGGTGTTGTGCAACCGCAAAATATGGAGGCCCTAATTGGCTCATCCTTTGCCTGGCTTGCTCAACAGGCAGGCGGTATCACCAAAATGGCCGATCATTTGATTATGGGGGGGCCGATGATGGGCTTTGCCATTGAAGATGATGCAACACCGATTGTAAAAGCGACTAACTGCGCCCTGTTTATTTCATCCACTCAGCTACGTGAATCCAATTCGGCTTTTTCAAATCAGCCTACCATGCCCTGTATTCGCTGTGGAAAATGCATGGATGCCTGCCCGGTTTATCTCTTGCCCCAGCAACTGTATTGGCATATACGTGCCAAAGATTTTGACAAGGCACAAGCGCATCATTTAAAAGATTGCATTGAATGTGGCTGTTGTAGCTACGTTTGCCCAAGTCACATTCCACTTGTTGATTACTATCGCTTTGCCAAAGCAGAAATTCGTGAGCAACACGAAGCACAAAAAATAGCCGATCAAGCACGCCAGCGCCATGAATTTTTGCTGTTTAGAAAAGAACGAGACAAGCGCGAACGTGAAGAAAAGCGAGCGGCTCATAAAGCGGCTCTGCAAAAGAAAAAAGCCGCTGCTGCAAAAAACAGGAAAGCAGGAGAAACCTCAAAAACTGATGCCAAAGAAACCGCAAAAGCGGATGCCATTAAAGCAGCCGTGGAACGTGCCAAAGCTAAAAAGCAGGAAAGATTAAAGGCGGAAGGAAACAAATAATGAAGTTTAAAACGGATACATCCCCCTTCTTTTCCAGCCCCAACGATGTCAATAAGATGATGCTGCAGGTATTGCTAGCGCTCGTCCCTGGCACTTTGGTGATGATCTGCTTTTTTGGCTGGGGCATACTGTTTAATGTCGTTTTATCCATTATCTATGCACTTGGCTTTGAAGCCCTGGCCCTGTTACTACGCAAACGCCCCATCACTCCCTTTATTACTGACCTGAGCGCAATT
>JALWMR010000084.1 GCA_027083815.1 Thiotrichaceae bacterium | reverse complement strand
ACGTTATACAGTAATTTATGACGGCTCGGGACAACTTGAATTTGGCTCAAGTGGCTCTGTTTCTAATGTAAAAAAAGTAGCTGAAAATAAAATCACCTTTGATTTAAGCTTAAAAGACTTCGATCCTGAAGATGAGTCTGCGGCAGCTGACACCAATGCTTTTAATATGAATTTAAGAGGAGATATTGGCGGCGACCTCGCTATCAAAAACATTCGTATCATTATGCCCGGTGGAACATGCACAGGTAACCCTTTTGTACGAGTGATGTCGCAAGACGACTGCCCCAATGGAACAAGCTATGAGTCATTTGAAGAACGTTTAGAGAATGATCGTAATGCGATTATTTTTAATCCTGATTACCTGATGTTTTTAAGAAACTTTAAAGTCATTCGCATGATGAACCTGATGGAGGCCAGCCTAAAAAAACTTTGCTTTAGCCCTGATGAATGCCCTTCAGGTGTGGGTGAATGGAAGAACCGAGCCTCACTGGATGATGCAGTATGGGGAGGTAATGATGGGCGCACACCACATGAAGATCACAAGGGTGTACCTGTAGAGGTTATGGTTAAGCTGGCTAACACGCTAAAGCGCGATATCTGGCTTAATATGCCGCATATTGCTAGCGACGATTATGTTGAACAATACGCCAACTATGTCTATCAAAATCTAGACCCGGCATTACGCGTTTATATCGAATATTCGAATGAAGTGTGGAACCCCGGCTTTGCCGCCCATGCCTATACTACAGCCATGGGTAAGGCACTAGGGCTTGATGCTGTCCCTTCCCGGTTTATTAACAGCCAATATCGAAACAAGGATTATTTTGCCCGCTTGCACTATTACAGCCAACGTTCGGTTGAAATTTTTGCATTATGGAAAAAAGCTTTTGGCGACAGTAATTCGCGCCTAAAACGCATTTTAGGCTCCTTTATTGGCGATAGGGTATTAACCGAGCAAATGCTCAAAAGTATTGGTAGCAATCAGGTGGACGCCGTCGCCATTGCGCCCTATTTCTTCGGCTGTCCCTATAAGGAAATCTGCAAGAATGCAGAGAAAACCCTTCTTCAGGCAAAAACAGTTGATGATATTTTTGATGCTATCGATCAAAAAGGTGATGTAGACGTAAAATCACTGGAAGGCACATTGAATGCTGTCAAAAATCAACTTAACATCACCAATAAACATAACGTGAAACTACTCACTTATGAGGGAGGCCAACACCTGGTGACCGGTGTTCTTGGCAATAAGCTTGCTGATGAGGAAAAACCGCGCTTACGTAAGCTCTTTAATCAGGCAAACCGTGACCCGCGCATGCGAGATCGCTATCAGACCTTTTTAAAAGGCTGGAAAGACTTATCCGATGAAGGCACGACCCTATTTACACTTTACACCTTGCCCCAGTCATTTTACCGCTATGGCAACTTTGGATTAAAAGAACATCTTAATAAAACCCGTCAGGAATCACCAAAATTTGACGGTGTTATGAGCTTTCAAGAAAGTGTCGGCAAATGTTGGTGGGATGGGTGCGAACCGTAATCAAATCACCTGTTAATAGCTAAAATACTTCGTTAGAGAAGCACTAAATACACTGATAAACTACTATTTAGATAGTTTTATGTGAGACCTTTGCATGAGAGTATGGCGAGAAAAAAATTAGCGTAATTTTCCTGATTTTTTGTGGATTTGAGGGTAATAGCAGGGCTATTGACCGAAAATATACGAAAAATCAGGAGGATTTAAGCAGTTTATATCCGTCATATCTTTCGTGCAAAGGTCTCTATGTGTAAAAAATACGAAGTCATCAACTTCGGCAAAGATATTACTTTAAAAAGTACACCCCCCACCTTTTTATGGCTTTTCTCGGTTAATCAACTTGTTGAGAGATCAATCAATAAACCTTAAAGCCAACCTATTAACTGTGCATGCACACCCGTCTCTTTTACACCGCAGAGTACATCCAATGGTCTTGTTCTATCTGGATCATAACCCACAATCATTAAGTGAGGCCGTTTATCGGCCAGGTTTGCAGAGACAACACCTTTTAATGCACTAATTTGTTTTGCCAGTTTTACACGCTTATTACTATCTAAGTTTTCATTTATATGAACGACTACATCCGTGGAATCTTTCATAACTACCCTCTTCTGGTATTTTTAAAGGAAGCCCGGTTGAAATCAATAGTGTTAATATTTATTAGAATCAATAAGAAACAAGCAACGGGCTATTGACAGCAGACAACTGCAAAAAACTTCTTTAATCGATATTATAGGTCTAAGGTTGGTTAAAAACTAATCAGATTTTGTGATTAATTATATTAGATTATACCTATATAAATAAGGATGATTATCAGCGAATCACAAAACGAAATAGCAACAATATACTCAATAAGCCGGAGACAATACTCCCTAACAAACTCAGAAGAAGAGTGGTTGTTTTTCGTAACACTCGCACAGTTCGTAAAGCTCCCTTACCCAGTAATTTCATAGTTGCTTTGGTTTCCCTACCTAGCTTAATGCTAACTTTTTCGAGGTGTGTTAAATCATCACTGGTTTCAACATATTTAAGCAAATGAACCGTATCAATCGTTGAGGTATTTTTTCTAATTGAATTCACCTGCGAAGCAATCCTTTTTAAGGGTTGTACGGCCGTTGGCTTATAAGCCTGTTTTGCTGCACGACTTATATTAGACAGGCTTTTATCCTGTTTAGTCAGGCGCGTAAAAAGCGCCCAGTCAAATACCTTTCTGCCTAACTTTAACAACTCTTTTTGAAAACGTGCTGTAATTCGCCCCATTTTGACGGCAGCTTTTAAGGTTGATGCACCGGCTTTTGCGGGTCCTGCTGAGCCCATTGAGCCAACCGTTAGAGCAGTTAAGCCCACTCCAGCACCCGATAATAAAACAACCAACTCATTTACATCTTCATCCTTAGAGTAATGTTGATATTCTTTACGTAAATCCCTGACATCACCAATAACCGTAAAGTCTGCTGAAACAGCACCTGCCAAACCGGCTATATTGTCACTCTTGCCCTTGGCAAACCCAGAAATAAAATTGGATACATTTGAAGTGATAGCACGAAAAGAAGTATCCTGGCGCTCAATTTCTTGCTGGTATTTTTTAATGTCTATGGGGTAATGATTATCTTTTGCAATTTTAAGGTATATCCTTGCATCATCAAATTCTGCTGCAGCAATGGACTGTTCAATCTCACGGCCGATTTGCTCAGACGTAACACTGGAGTGCAGTAACTCAGGAATATTAACCAATGTCTCTTTGTATTCCCAATGTTGCAGGATAGAATAAATACTAAGCGAAAAGGTGCTTAAGGATATCAATAAAAAAATTTTACTGAGAGGTTTTTTCAATGCCTTTTTCCAGGCGTAGCCACTTGCCACGCTGCAGACCTTCAATTGGTTGATACCGTGTTTTATAATTCATTTTACGGCAGTCCTTAATCCAAAAACCGGGATAAACATAGTCCCGTTGCTCTGCCTTTGCATATTCAATTTGCCATAAAACGGCATAAACACCCAAGCTGCGCCGGTTACCCTGTTGTGGATCAAAAAAGGTATACACCGCAGATAATCCAGATTTAATAACATCTGTTACTGCAACCCCAATCAGGGTTTCAACGTCATTATCCAATTGATAAAATTCAATAAAATGAATATCGCACCACTCAGCCAGTAAGAATGTTTCAACGCCTTCATAATCCTGATTATCATGACGGCTCTCCAGATAACGCTGATATAAAGATAAATAATCATCTTTAAAACCATCTTTATTGATCTTTACAATCAAATCCTGATTAAGTTTCCAGGTTCTTTTCTGGCTACGACTACGTTTAAATTCGTTTACCGGAATCCGCGTTGTTATACACTCTTCACAAGTATGACAATAAGGCCTGTAAACTTGATCACCGCTGCGGCGAAAACCATTACAAATAAGATAATCATAAACTTCTGGCGTCATCTTAAAGCCAGGATCAACCACTGCATTTCTGGCAATCAGACCGGGCAAATAGGAACAGGGATGCATCCCTGTGGGAAAAATTTTGAGAGGTTGATCGAGCTTCATTTATCCTACTTAATAGCGTTGTTAATTTTCACAAGAGCCAAGTGAACAGGCTGATTTTTTCAAACCATCAGCATCTAGTATCTGAATACTACGCTTCGATTCCTTAATAAAACCCTTACGCTTCCACTGAGAGAAAAAACGACTGACTGTTTCGATTGTCAGACCCAATAATGACCCAATTTCACTGCGTGATAAAGGGAGACTTACCCACTCCTCATTGCTGTTATCGATATGATGTAAAGTGGGGTTACGATCAGACTGACTTAAATTTAGTAAAAAAGTAGCTAACTTTTCTGAGGCCTTCTTAGCGCCCAACTCCAGGAGCATATCTTCAGTTTGTCGTAAGTTCTTGATTAATCGGGACAAAGTAGAATGATCTACTTCATTACTTCTCTTACGCAATTGTGCAAGATCAGCCAGAGGCAGACGACAGACTTCACACTCAGTCAGGGCGGTTGCGGTATGATTATAAGACTCATTTGCCAAACCATCAAAACCAAATAAGTCACCTGCCATCAAAACACGCACAATCTGCACGCGACCATCAGGCAGACTTTTTGTAATTTTAATTAAGCCCTTGCGTAAGGTGTAAGCACTCTCACTGCTATCATCATGCTGATGAAAAATAGACTCTCCTTCACCATAGGTGATCACCGACGTGTGAAAATCCCTGATGGTTTCTTCAAGTTCTTCTTCAGGTATCTCAGAAAAAATGCTCTGATGACGAACCGGACATGAGAGACAGTGTCCTTTACATTTTATATGTGACAAATCAGAATCCTGCTAGATTATTATATTGTGATTCTACCAAAAAGAAGGTTTATAAATAGGGTTTGGTAAATATAAACGCCTAAAAAATAGATACTTTTTAAAACTATACTGTCCTAAGTCAAAAATGGCCATATAAGTATTAATTCAGCTATTCTGAATACATCCTTTATTTTTACCTCTTTTTTTATACGTCTAAGGTAATTATCCACTAATATTCCCAATACGGCTTACACTACTCGCATATATGCAAACAAAAAAGCTCAGCAATAAGCTAAGCCTTTTTAAATATGGTGGGCCTGGAAGGACTCGAACCTTCGACCAACGGATTATGAGTCCGCTGCTCTAACCAACTGAGCTACAGGCCCCTTGAGGGGTGCTTGAAAGTAACAAGGGCGGGAATTATAAAGTAATAA
>JALWMR010000083.1 GCA_027083815.1 Thiotrichaceae bacterium | reverse complement strand
GGGTAGGCTTGATATAATCGGCCTCACCAACCGAAACCCCGCCTGATGTTATTACCACATCAGCCATTTCTGAGGCGCTGATAAAGGCCTCTCGAATTGCTTCCCTGGTATCGCCAATGACGCCCATGTCAAGAATTTCAACATCCAGCTCTTTTAGCATGGCAAACAAGGTATAGCGATTGCTGTCGTAGATTTCACCTTCTGCCAGGTGTTCACCAATAGAGCGCAGCTCATCGCCGGTTGAAAAGAAGGCAACCCGGGGGCGACGAAACACAGCGACTTCTGAAATGCCCAATGAGGCGAGAATCCCCAGGTCGGCGGCACTGATTTTTTTGCCTGGTGAGAGTATGCAGCTACCTTTGGCAATATCTTCACCCGCCTGGCGTACATTTTGCCCTGCTTTATGTCCGGGGTTTAGTTGAATTTGCTGGTCATCAATGACTTCAACCTGTTCCTGCATAATGACCGTATCAGTCCCTTTTGGCATTACGCCACCGGTCATAATTCTAATCGCCTGGCCTTTTTCACAACTGCCCTGAAATGGCTGACCGGCATAGGCTGTGCCAATAACTTTATAGATTTGATGACCCCGTATGGGCAAATCATCACCGCGAATGGCGTAGCCGTCCATGGCTGAATTAATATGCGAGGGTACATCTATCGGCGAGATAATCTCTTCTGCCAAATAGCGATTCAGGCTGCTTCTTAAATTAACCTTTTGCGTGGCTTTGAGTGGATTTATATCGTCTATTATTCTGTTGCGCGCCTGGCCAACGCTAATGGCATCAGGCTCAAAGGGATCGGCGCAACTGCTTTGTTGTTTTTTCATGGTTAAAATATCAGGTTTGGTTTAGCTGTGATTCTATAAAGTTTGCCACCTCCTGTGGCTGATTAAGGTCAAGCCGAACAAGGTGATTTGCATTTTTTATAACAATATCCTGTTCCGTAGCGATGGCGATAATGTCGGGGTCGTCAGGATAGAGAAAAGGCTTGTTCATTGCTTTGCGGTGCAATTCAATCTTGTTAAATGATTCATGCTTGAAGCCTTCAACCAGCACCAGGTCGAGCGTGTCGGTTTGTAACAGGCGCAGAGCGCTTGCCAGATCAGAATCCTGTTGTTCTGGATGTTCAATAATCAGGCTGGTGCGCATGGGCGATGCCAGCACCATCTGCTGGGTTCCCGCCTCGCGTAATTCGTAACTGTCTTTGCCGGGGTGATCAATATCAATATTATGGTGGCTATGCTTTACCATGCCTATGGCTATGCCTTTGTCGCTTAACAGGGGGATGATTTTTCGTAATAGCGTGGTTTTTCCTGTACCGCTAAAGGCAGCAAAACCAATTAAGGGAATAGGAAACTGGATCATTGATTTATCTTAGAACCAAACATTTAGTGTTGACCAAGTTTATTGGGAAAAGGTGAGACATTATTGGGTAAGTCAGTGTTAAGCTCAATCGGCTTATTAATAAGCTCCCCATGAATTAGTGATAAGTTATTATCAGTAACGCGATAAAAATGATTTGGGTCGTGGCTGGCGACTAATAAGGCGGTGCCACTTTTCTTAAAGCTTAACAGTAAGTCTTCGGTGATGTGCCGTGAGTAGTCATCCATATTGGAAGTCGGTTCATCAAGTAATAATACCAACGGTTGTTTGAGCCAGGCCTGGGCAAGCGCCACACGCTGCTTTTCACCGCCGGACAGGCATTTGGCTTCAGTTTCAGCGCGATGTTCCAGATCAGCCCATTGCAGCGCCCGATTAATTCGTTGTTTTGCATTAGCTCCGCTAACTGCATATAACAGATTGCGCCGCACGGAGCCGTCAAACATATAGGGCTCCTGATAAAGATACATGACCTGCTTGCGTAACAACTTTCTTGCCTGTTTCCAGCTTAAGGATTGCAGGCCGGTATTAATGGTGGCGCTGTCAGGTTTGATTAAACCCGATAAAATACGCAGCAAGGTGGATTTTCCGCTGCCATTTTTACCCGTGAGAAGGGTGCACTCACCGCCTGTCAGGGTAATATCCAGATCATTAATAATCAGTTTCTTCCCTTTGCGTTTCCCAAAGCTTTTTGTGATGCCACTAAATTGAATTTGGCTTATAGGAGAATTATTCATGTGCTAACGCCCCCCTGCCTTGAATGGTTTGTAATGTGATCGTCAATAAAAATGCCATAGAGACCAGAATAATACCTAAGGCAATGCCTTGTGCAAAGTCGCCTTTACTGGTTTCGAGTGCAATTGCCGTTGGAATGTTTCGGGTGTAATGCAAGATATTGCCTCCTAACATCATGGAGGCGCCGACTTCGGCGATTATTCGGCCATAGGCGGCTAATAAAGCGCTTAACAAGCCAAAGCGTACTTCACGCATAATAATGAAAAAAGAACGAATTGGGCTACCTGCCAGGGTTCTGGCGGTATCCCAGGCGCGTATCTCGGCCGATTGAAAGGCGCTATGGCTCATGGCAACCAGGATAGGAAAACTGAGTGTTATTTGACCCAGAATCATGGCAGTCTGGGTGAAGAGTAGTTTCCACTCTCCTAGAGGTCCCTGTCGGGAAAGAAGAATATACAAGGTTAAGCCGACCACAACGGCAGGTACAGCAAGCAGGGTATTAAACACAGAGATTAGAAATCGCCTACCGGGAAAGTGAGCATAGGCTAGGACAAAACCCAGCAGCACAGCAGGCAAAAGCGCCAGCAAAATAGCGCTTGTGGAAATTTGAAAAGAAATACCAATAATATTCCACAGTTCTTTATCACCGCTGAATAGCAAGGTGATCGCCTTCCAGATTGTTGCGTCTAATGATTCCATAGCACCGTTAGTATAGGCATAATGGTGGTGGAGGGGTAGTCGGTTTTTAAAGGAGCCTGATTAACTTAGAGGCTTACAGAATATCACCTAGATTATTTAGAGCTTCCTTTTAATCACAAAGCCCTGAATAATCAGGGCTTTGTGTGCTTAGCTATCGTTTTAATCTATCGTCCGGTTTACTTTGCTGCATAAACCTTCATTGCGGCACTGACTCCTTTGCCTGAATCAATCCTGGCACCCATATCGCTAAGGACAGCATCCATTGCGCCCAGACAGAAAAGGACATTTGTTTCATTGCTGGCGTAGCCCATTAAGCCAACGCGCCAGATCTTTCCTGCCATGGGGCCAAGACCGGCACCAATTTCAAGATTGTAACTATTCAGCAAAGTCTTGCGAACAGCCGCTTCATCAACACCTTCAGGAATATTAACAGCATTTAGTTGTGGTAACCGAGATGCTTCATCCACAAAGAAACCCAGACCCATTGCTTCAAAGCCAGCTTTGAGTGCCTGGTGGTTTTTATCGTGACGCGCCCATGAATTTTCAAGCCCTTCTTCAAGCAGGATAACCAGTGATTCGTGGAAGGCGTAAAGTGCATTGATCGGTGCGGTATGGTGATAAGCGCGCTGTGTGCCTGCACCCCAATAGGCCATAACCAGGTTCAAATCCATAAACCAGCTTTGTACCGTTGTTTTTCTGTTCTGGATACGATCTGTGGCTGCTTTGCTAAAGCTGACGGGCGAAAGACCCGGTGTACAGGAAAGACATTTTTGAGTACCAGAGTAGATAGCATCAATATTCCACTCATCAACCTTTAGGGGTGAGCCGCCTAATGAGGTCACTGCATCAACAATGGTCAGGCAGTTATATTTATGTGCGATTTCAACCAGTGTTTTGGCATCGGAGATCGCACCGGTGGATGTTTCTGCATGAACAAAAGCAACAGTGCTGGCTTCTGGATGGGATTTTAGGGCATCTTCAAGTTTTTGCGGATCAACCGGCTTGCCCCAATCGTCTTCCACCATAATAGGGGTTGCGCCACAGCGTTCTACATTTTCTTTCATGCGCCCGCCAAATACACCGTTTTGACAAACAATCACCGTATCACCCGGCTCAATCATATTGACAAAGCAGGTTTCCATGCCTGCAGAACCCGGCGCTGATACCGGCATGGTCAATTCATTACTGGTTAAAAAGGCCTGCTGCAGCATGGTTTTAGTCTGATCCATCATGTCGACAAAGAGAGGGTCTAGATGGCCAATGGTAGGGCGTGACATTGCTTCCAGAATACGTGGGTTAACATCGGAAGGGCCTGGACCCATTAAGGTACGCTCGGGTGGGTGGAATGAAGAAAAGCTCATGGTTAATCCTGTCTAAGTTTGTAAATGAGACCAATAATACATGGTCTGTGATTGCGGTCTAGTATTTGATAGAAACAAGGGGGTTATTTTGATTCTTCCTTTTGAGGGTCATATTATTTTCTATTAAAAAAGGCCAGATTTTGTTACTGTTTACATCCCCCGAATGAGTTAAAAATATCCACATGACTAAAATTATTGCTGTTGCTAATCAAAAAGGTGGTGTTGGTAAAACCACCACCAGTGTTAATCTGGCGACCTCACTGGCTGTGATAAAGCGCAAAGTATTAATTGTTGATATGGATCCGCAAGGCAATGCAACAACCGGCGTGGGTTTGGACAAGCATAGCCCACCGGTGTTTTTAAGTGATGTTCTACTTGGGGATGCAACAGTAGAATCCGCCATGCAAATAATACCTAACACTAATATTAGAGCACTTTCAGGTGGGCCAGACCTGACCATTGCCGAGTTTCAAATGATGAAAATGGATCAGCGCGAATATCGTCTGCGTGAGGCGCTTTCCAGCATTAAAGATCAATTTGATTACATTATTATTGATTGTCCCCCTTCTTTAAACATGTTGACTGTCAATGCGCTGGTGGCAGCCAATGGCGTGTTGATACCGATGCAGTGTGAGTATTATGCTCTGGAAGGTTTATCTGCCCTGGTGGGTTCCATCGAGACAATACGTGAAAATTCAAACCCCAATCTGGAAATTATTGGCTTGTTACGCACCATGTATGATCCCCGCAATAACCTTTCCCGTGATGTGTCGCGTCAATTAACAGAGTATTTTGAAGATAAGTTATACAATACCTCCATACCACGAAATGTTCGTTTGGCCGAAGCGCCCAGCCATGGTTTACCTGCACTGATGTATGATAAACGCTCCAGTGGCGCTCTGGCTTATTTAGCATTGGCTGCCGAGGTTATCCGCAAAGAAGCCAGTCGGGAAGCAGCGTAAAGCTGGAATAGTGGTGGCATAATAATATGATTGCAGCTTATAGAAAATTAAGGTTAAGAAGATGATGAAAAAACCGGGTTTGGGGCGTGGCCTTGATATGTTGCTCAGTTCAACTGTTAAGGATGCCAATAAAGATACTGAGTTAAAAG
>JALWMR010000082.1 GCA_027083815.1 Thiotrichaceae bacterium | reverse complement strand
CAAATCTACAAAAAATCAGAAAAATTATGCTAATTTTTCTCTCGCCATCCTTCTTGTGCAAAGGTCTCTAGGAGTTTAAGCGATGAATATATCTTTTCACGGAGCTGATAGAAATGTCACGGGATCCTGTCATTTATTAGAGTGCGCAGGAAAGCGGATTTTAATTGATTGTGGCTTGTATCAGGGTAGAAAAGAGATCAAGGAGGAGAATCAAAAGCCCTTTGGTTTTGACCCTGCCAGCATAGATTATTTATTGCTAACACATGCTCACCTGGATCACTGTGGACGCATACCCTTGTTAGTCAAGCAAGGTTTTAATGGTGAAATTATTAGTACCTCTGCTTCCTTTGAGCTTGCTCGACTTATTTTATTAGACTCCGCAGGCCTGCAAGAGGAGGAGGCTCGTTACCAGCAGCGTAGAGCAAAACGGGGAAAGAAACATAAAAAAGAATTACTTGAACCTCTTTATACGATTCTGGATGCGTTAAATAGTTTTGAGTTTTTTGGTAGGCGCAGTCAATATAAAAAGCGCATTAAACTATCAGAAGGTATTCATGCGACCTTTTTGATGCCGGTCATATACTGGGATCAGCAAGCATTTTTTTCGAACTTGAAGAGAAAGGGAAAAAACATTGTATCGTTTTTTCAGGTGATATTGGCTATAGCAATCGCGTTATTTTAAGAGACCCAGACCCGATACCGCATGCAGATACAGTTGTAATGGAAAGTACCTATGGTAATCGTTTACACAAAGTACTGGTTCCTTCTATTGAGGAGTTGTATGAAGCAGTTGAAACAACACTTGAGCGCGGGGGAAATATTGTCATCCCAACCTTTGCACTCGAGCGGGCGCAAGAGATTCTTTATTATTTACGCGAAGGTATTGAGAAAAAGCAGCTCAGACACTATATGAGCGTCTTTTTAGATTCGCCTTTGGCTATTTCAGCCACTGAAATATTCAAACATCACCCCGAATGCTTTGATAATGAAGCATTGCAAATCTTCAAAGACAGAGATCCTTTTGGCTTGCCTGCTTTGAAATTTACCCGTGAAACAGCTCAATCAATGGCAATTAATAACATCAAGGGAGGTGCTGTCATTATGGCTGGGTCAGGAATGTGTACGGGCGGTCGTGTTCGACATCACCTAAAATATAATCTGGGCAACAAACGTAACACCGTTATCTTTGTGGGTTATGCCGTTAAAGGTACACTCGCTCGAAAGATTATTGATGGCGCCCAAAGGGTGAGAATTTTTGGCGATGAAATCCCCGTAAACGCACAGATATATACTATTGGGGGGGGTTCTGCCCACGCAGACGCAACCGAGCTATTAGCCTGGCATAAACGGGCAGGCAACCCTGCTAGAACGATTTTGGTACATGGTGACGAAGAAGCAATGAAGGTATTTGCAGGTAAACTCAAAAACACGCAGGTTATAATGCCAAGCCTGCACAAGATAGTTGAATTGTAAGAGACTTTTGCACAAGAGTATGGTGAGAGAAACATTAGCGCAATTATTATCCGTCATATCTTTTGTGCAAAGGTCTCTATAAGACAAAAAAGTATGAATACATCGGTATTAACAACTGTTACACATTGTATCACTGGCTTATCATATAAAGTTTCCTTAATAAAACTTCAGAGGTCTGAACATTGAAAACACTGCAACACCTGTTTGACAATAATCTTGATTGGGCCAACTCAATAAAAGAGCAAGATCCCGACTTTTTTAAACGACTGTCAAAATTGCAATCACCCGAGTATCTATGGATCGGTTGCGCGGATAGCCGTGTCCCTGCTAATCAAATAACCAAGCTACAACCCGGCGAGGTTTTTGTGCACCGCAATATTGCCAATGTAGTGGTGCATACTGATCTTAACTGTCTGTCTGTACTACAGTTTTCAGTTGATGTCCTGAACGTGAAACATATTATTGTCTGTGGTCATTATGGCTGCGGTGGGGTTAAAGCTGCAATGGAAGAAGAGCAGCACGGGCTTATTGATAATTGGCTACGCCATATAAGAGATGTAATACGTTTTAATCAGGAAGAATATGATAATAGCCCTGAAGAAAAGCGATTTGACCTGCTTTGTGAACTCAACGTCAAAGAGCAGGTAAGCAATGTCTGTAATACCACCATCCTGCAAAATGCATGGAAGGCCGGCAAAGACATTACCGTACACGGCTGGATTTACAGTATAGAAGATGGCATTTTAAGAAGTTTGGAAACAGTTACCAATCCGAATCAGTCATGATTGTCTGCACTAATCCACAGAATAAGGAAAACCGGAGAAAAGGGCAACCGAGCCGCAGGAGAAATAATGTCGGAGCATAGCGACGACAACCCGAAGGGCGGTCAAAACCGTAAAAAGTAGGGGGTTGTACTTTTATTGATTCAATAACAGCATCAATGTTCTGTCATCAATGGGGGAAGTTAGAAAACCAAAATGCACATAAAACTGTTTAGCATCTTCAGATAAAGCATGAACAAGTAAAACCCGTGCGCCAATATGCTCAGCCGCAGCTTTGCTATGTAACACAGCATCTTGTTAAAATTAAGACACCCATTATATCTATGTACCCAATAATCCCTCTTATTCATCTCAAAAGAAAAGGATAGTAAGGAAAAAGTGCGCTTTTAATGTAATTTTCTTTGTAAATTATGGTGGTTAACAAAAACCACGCATGAGTTATTCTGCCGAGGTATCTTCAGCATCTTAATTAAAGATTTTATATAGTTTTAGCTTGGAACGGGACGGAAAGCACACCCCATGCCCTTTATCCATCGTCGTGATGCCTGTTCTGCAAGTTGTCTAAGCTTGTCGATATTACCCGCAACGGTGGGGAATTGTCGTTCAAAATAACGGATGTGCTTGAGCCAGTCTTTTTCGTCTATGCCTAGTCGTGTCAGTATTGGCGGGGTATTCTCGGGTATTGATCCGCGTTTGTTTTGAAGTATTGCTCTGCCAGACCAGTCTACTAATACCAGGTAGTCATTGCGCTCAAAAGGAATCGCTTTTTCTTTTTGCGCCTTGCTTGCCGTATCATTGAAGCCCAGTAGCGCACAGGTTCTTTTTTCATGGCTTGCTGGATGCGTTCTTGAATCGAGGTATAGTCGGATTGCTCAGGTTTTTTCGCCATATCTGCACGGATTGGATTAAGGTCAACATACGCCATAAAGGCGATAACAGCTTGTTCATCCAATAAAGCCTGGCTTTTAAAACGCCCTTCCCAAAAACGGCCGGTTACCTTGTCTTCCTTGTTTGATTCACGAGCGATAAATTCATTCAAAATGCCATAAACCAGCTGACCGAAACTGGGGTTATGACTATTCTAGATAAGCAACTTTCCTACCATTTACTGTCAAAACTCCAATATAACAAGAACCTTTTGGGTTATTTTTCATTTCTTATGCTCATCTTTTAAGCAACTTGTTAGATTTTTTTAATTTTAGCCACTGCATAACTATTTTTCAGCTTTCATTCCATGTTTCTCTTTATAGTGTTTTTTGTACCACTTTGGTAATACGAAATCCGTATCGTAGATATACTCTGCTGCATTTCGAACATCTGATTCTGAATAAGGTAACTTGGGCATAAGGCCAAACTTTTTAATTGCGCCAGGCATTAACGAAGTATCTGTATTAGGTTCCTCTACCCAGTCCACTATTGTTTGTATGAAATCTTCACGATTTGGAAATGCTTTTTTAACGTGATTTTTTACAGCGAAAATAGGTGGTGCTACACCTTTAACACCCTTTTCTTTTGTAATAAGATGACAGCTTAGACACAATTTATTGTAGGCATCCTCTCCTTCTTTAGCTAATATTGGTGTTGAAATCAATGCAAGTGCAATGGTTGTAAGCAATGGTATTTTCATTTTTCTCTCCTGATTTAATTAATATTGTATAATTGGTGTTCCCCACGAAAAGTAGCCACTTCATTTAAGCAGCTTTTGCTGCATTTTCCTCGAACGCTACAGGGCTTATCTCACCGATCGCTGAATGCCTTCTTTTGCGGTTATATATATTTTCTTCGTCCGTTCTACCAAGGTCAACAATTCGTACATTTACATCATAAAGAGGAAATTCTCCTTCGTGCAAAGCGGTCATGGTTGCTTTACCTGTATCTTCACAAATCTGCATTGATAAATAAGGAAAACTATCTCCACCAGTTGTAAAGCCAGCTAACTGCTTCGTAGATTTATCTAATAAATCTGAGATTTCTTGTAATTGTGCTAAATGACTCTTGTCACGTTTTGAATAGAGAGCGATTTTTTCTTCGTTAGTCATTTCTATATTTAGAAACTCTAAACGAATCCCATAATTTTCTGGTATATTCAGTAATGTTGTTAAACGCTCGATATGATATATATCAACTGGTATATTCCCAGCAATCATATTAAGTTCTGCTCTTTCGCTCAGCTTAATTTCTTGATTTGTTACAAAGACCATTCCTTTAGCGTTATTCTCAGCCACGCCTTCGAAGTCATTTTTAAAT
Source organism: Thiotrichaceae bacterium (assembly GCA_027083815.1). Lineage (GTDB taxonomy): Bacteria > Pseudomonadota > Gammaproteobacteria > Thiotrichales > Thiotrichaceae > Cocleimonas. Next base: position 788 of record JALWMR010000082.1, on the reverse strand, counting down.
TTGCTTCTGATATCTGAAAACGTTTTTTTCCCTCTTGGAAAATATACAGCAAGAATAAGGGTTAACCCGTCTTTGTTAAGAACACCATCTTTCTTTCCATCTTTTCCTCCAAGAGGATGTGATGGATCAACTGTATAACCATCGGATGAAACAATTGTTGCAGCAAGACGTTCAGATGCAGTTGAGCCTTTATCCCAATCAATTAATCTTTGCCATGTTTCTCGTCCATCTGTTCTTCTCAAAATCTATTTCCTATTTTACTTGCCTAACGCCCCCATAAAGCGACCCGCCGGAACACTGGCAGAGGACGTGTTTAATAAACCCAAATTATAACACAAGATGCCGTTTGAAAAGAAACCCCGCTTAGGTGGGTCGACTTTAATGGGCTTGTTAGCTGATGACGTTGAAGCAAGTGACCCATGCAACCACAAAGCCCCATTAACCGAACTTAAAACCACACCCCCGTACTTTTTGCCCCTTTTCTCAAAGCTTGCACCAGAATATTTTTTTACACACTTAACTCTAAACCAGAATCACTTGCGAAGTAGGGCGCTTAACACTAAGGCACTCAAGCCTGGCACAATTCGGGGCTCAGGCTTTTAAATAGAAATGAGGTAGCGCCAATAGCTAGGAAAAACACACGCCTTACCACTAAACAAGCTGACCCACTAAAGAGAAGCACAAAAACTCATTTTCTGTTTAAAAATGCCGAATCAGAGCCCCGCTTGAAGGCACAAAACGATGCAATGCACGAACAAATGTTACTCACATATGTGCGGTATACATGC
>JALWMR010000081.1 GCA_027083815.1 Thiotrichaceae bacterium | reverse complement strand
CACCTATTTTATTGAGAGTTTGATAAGTTTTGTTCATAATAAAATTCCTTGGTTTCTCTGCCTTGTAGATACGGATTCAAAGATCCTGGCAACTGTTCGAGATAATCTAAGGGAGGGGTATGGCGACAGTCACTGCGGACGGTTTCTTAAGAACCTGGGGTGAGTCGGTCTGCCATACCCGTTTAATTCAGATAGCGAACCTGAATTAAAAACTAGAATAATACCTAGTGGAATGAACATACAAGGGTTAGGCGCAGCCGAAGAAAAGTCATAAAAAGTGGGGGGGTGTACTTTTAAATTACCTTTACGGCCCCATAACTGTTTTTAGAGCATCTCTATTATTAATAGAGGTGCCCTTAATCTTATTCATGCTAAAATATAAGCATTACTCATTTATAAAGGAATCATAAAACACTTGAATAGTCCTGTTACTGATAAGTCTGCCAAGACTATCAATGCATCTAAAGCTGACGATAATCGTCATTCTTTAAACCTCCATCTTGTGCCCGAAGATAATCTGCGCCTAACTAATCTAAACGGTCAATTTGATCAGCATTTACGTCAGATTGAAACCCATTTTGATGTTGAAATCAGCAACCGTGCTTTTACCTTTAAAATAACCGGCTTGCCCTTGCAGGCGCAAAAAACGATTAACTTGTTGCAAGAACTGTATACACTAACATCGTCTGAGCAGTTGGCACCGGAAAAAATACACCTCTATTTACAAGAAGATCAGCATAAGCCTGAAAAGTCTTCAAAGAAGGGGGCAGATAAAGGCAAGCCTGAATCCAGCAATGCTTCTGCAATAATTCGTACCCGAAAGGGATTGATACGCGGTCGAGGCCCAAATCAAAACCACTATATTCGTGGTATTCAAACACATGATTTATCTTTTGGCATTGGCCCGGCGGGTACCGGGAAGACCTACCTGGCGGTTGCTTGTGCGGTCGAGGCATTAGAGCGTGATGAAGTACGCCGCATTATTTTAGTGCGACCTGCAGTCGAGGCAGGAGAAAAGCTGGGTTTTTTGCCGGGTGACTTATCACAAAAAGTCGATCCTTACCTGCGCCCCATGTATGATGCCTTGTATGAAATGCTGGGCTTTGAAAAGGTGGACAAGTTAATTGAGAAGAACGTCATTGAAGTCGCACCACTTGCCTATATGCGGGGTCGTACTTTAAATGATTCCTTTATCATTATGGATGAGGCGCAAAACACCACGGTGGAGCAGATGAAAATGTTTCTCACTCGTCTCGGTTTCGGTTCAACGGCAGTTGTCACGGGTGATATTACCCAGATTGATTTGCCCAACCACCAAACCTCTGGCTTAAAGCATATTATTAATATTTTGCAGGGTGTTAAAGAAATCAATTTTAGTTTCTTTGAGTCTAAGGATGTGGTGCGTCATTCGCTTGTACAAAAGATTGTTGACCTGTATGAAAAGTATGAAACCAAACAGGCAAATTCCGTCTCAGCCAGCAAAAAGTAAACGTCGATGATTGAAATAGCGGTGCAAAATCCCTGTAACTATCTGAGTGTTCCTGCCATGGATGATTTACGCTCCTGGGTGGATCTGGCATTACAACAAGTCAGTCAAAAGACCAGGCAGGCTGACAGTTTGGTGATTCGCGTTGTGGATGAAGCTGAATCGCAGCAATTGAATAATACTTACCGACATAAAAACAAGCCAACGAACGTGCTATCATTCCCCTTTGAAGCATTTGACTTGAACGGGCAAACTGCCGAATTTTCTGCCGAGCTGGCACGGCAGGCGGCGCATTTGGGTGATTTGGTTTTGTGTGAGCCGGTGATAATGCAAGAGGCGCAGGAGCAGCAAAAATCACCAACAGCCCATTGGGCGCATATGGTGGTGCATGGCACTTTACACTTGCTGGGCTACGATCATTTGAACGAAGCCGAAGCAGACATTATGGAATCTTTAGAGGTTAAAATACTTCACGAACTTGGCTTGCAAAACCCTTATGAGCCAGTTTGTGAATAGCAACAATGAAACAGCAAAATAAAGACATCAAACCACGACCGTGGTGGCATAAATGGTTGCGTAATACGATTGATACCAGCGCTATTAACCACGAGGAGCTGCTAAAAGAGCTTCGCCAGTCTCAAAAAAATAATATTATTGCCAGAGAATCATTAAGCATGATTGAGGGTGTTATGCAGGTCGATAATCTGCAAGTGCGCGATATTATGATTCCCCGTGCCAATATACGTTTTTTGCATCTGGATGATAGTTATCAGGATATTTTAAAAACGGTGCTGGATGCCGGGCATTCGCGTTATCCGGTTTTTGATACAGACAAGGATGATGTCGAAGGCATCTTGCTTGCCAAAGACCTGCTTAAATATGCCGGAAGGGAAGAGCAGTTTGATATTGAAGATATCATCCGCCCGCCAAGCTTTGTGCCGGAAGGGCAGAAACTGAATACCTTGCTCACCCAATTTCGCAATAGCCGTAATCACATGGCGATTGTGGTTGATGAATATTCAGGCACATCGGGCCTGATTACCATTGAGGATGTGCTGGAGCAGATTGTCGGTGATATTGATGACGAGCATGATGATGTGGATGATAAGCAGGATATTCTGGATCAGGGTGAAGGCCGGTATACCGTAAAGGGGAGCACCGAAATTGAGGATTTTAATGACTATTTTGGCACTGATTTTCACCTGGGGCAGTGCGATACCATCGGTGGCCTGGTTATGCAGAAGGCCGGTAAAATACCTGAACAGGGCGATCTGGTTGAACTGAAGCCATTCCGGTTTAAGGTGTTACGCAGTGACGGTCGCAAGATACAGTTACTGGAAGTGTACAAAGACTGATGCTTGTATGACGACGTATACCCCTTTGCCCAACAAGCTCGATAAATGGCTCTATCTGCTGGTTTGTATTGCCGGTGCGCTAAGTGTTTTTGCTTTTTCTCCCTTTGATCTTTATCCCCTGGCTTTTTTGACACCTGCAATACTTTTTTATGCCTTAAGCAAAGCTACAACGGTAAAGCAGTATTTTATTTTATCCTGGCTTTTTGGTATTGGCTACTTTGCTGCAGGTGCATCCTGGCCCTTTTATAGCCTTTACTTTTTTGCTCATGCGCCGTTAGCCATGGCCATAGCGGGGGTTGCACTTTTTGTAGTAGGGGTTGCCTTATTCAGTTTTGGTTTATTTGGCTTGCTGGCGGCACAACTTCGTTTTACCCCATTGTATTTAAGGCTGCTCCTTTTTTATCCCGCTAGTTGGGTTTTTATTGAGTGGATGCGAGGTTGGTTATTTACCGGATTTCCCTGGCTCTACTTGGGTAATAGTCAGATTGATACCTTCTTTGCCGCCTATGCGCCCATCACCGGTGTATTGGGCGTTAGCTTTGTCAGTGTGTTAATTGCGGGCGCCTTGCTTAGCTTTATTCTGGGTAACTCGGTGCAAAAAACAGTGCTGATAAACCATGGAAAAGATAGTGGATCGCTTCTCAATACAATAACGGTTGAAGAGCGTTTTGGTCAGCAGATACGCATCTTGTCGGCACTTATTATTGTACTTCTTGCCTCAGTTGCCTTTGCACTGGATAAAGTAAACTGGACACAGAAAAAAGGTAGACCCATAACCGTCAGTGTCTTGCAATCAAATATTTCTCAGTTGGAAAAACTGGATACCACAAAATTAGACTGGGCACTGCAACGCTACCTGGCGATGACCAAAAAAGCCCAGAAAATGGACAGTGACTTGATAGTCTGGCCTGAAACAGGGCTGTTCGATGCCTTTGGTAAACACATGGATAGCCTGATTTTGCCCTTGCAGCAAAGCTTAAAGCCGGGACAATCAATCTTGATTGGTGGTTTTTATATCAACCCCCAGGGCGGTGTCGAAAACAGCGTCCTTGCCTTATCCACAAATAACCGCGAGATTTATTCAAAACGCCACCTAGTTCCTTTTGGTGAGTATATCCCCTTGCTGGAATACATCCGCTGGATGGGTAACTGGATTCCATATTCCAATATAGTAGCCGGTATCAACGACGGTACCTTGAAAGTAGCCGGGCAAAAAGCACAAATGAGTATCTGTTATGAAGATTCTTTTGCTGCCGAGGGTGCAAGGGTAATAAGATCCCTGCCCGAAACCAGTTTGCTCATTAATGTCACTCACGATGGCTGGTTTTCAGGTTCTTTGCAGCCTGAGCAACATATGCAAATTGCCCGTATGCGCTCACTCGAAACGGGCCGTTATATGGTACGGGCCACCACCACTGGGCCATCCGGCATAATTGATGAAAAAGGCCGACTGATAGTAACAGCACCACTTTACACTCAGCAAATCATTACCCATTCAGTACAACCCTATCAGGGAATAACGCCCTATATTCGCTGGGGAAATTGGCTTATTATAGGCATTATCAGCCTGATTCTGCTAATGGGTCTGGCGTGGTCAAAATTAATCAAACAATAAACAGGTTTTTAACAAAGGAATCCACATGGCATCACTCAAAAATGTCACCACATTTACCAATGAACTTCTGGAAATAGAGCGTTTTAACGATTATGCCCCGAATGGTCTGCAGGTTGATGGCAAGGACAAGTTAAAAAAAATCGTTACCGGCGTTTCTGCCTCTCAAGCATTGATTGATGCAGCCATTGAAGCGCAAGCCGACACCATCATGGTGCACCATGGCTGGTTCTGGAAGCAGGAAGATCCGCGCATTATTGATATGAAATATCGGCGTTTAAAAGCCTTAATGGAGAATGAAATCAGCTTGTTGGCATACCACCTGCCACTGGATGCTCATCCCGAACTAGGCAACAATGCACAATTGGCAAAGCGCCTCGAAATTGAAATTGAAGATGTAATGGATGAGCAGGGTGTCGGTAATTATGGGCGTTTAGCCGAATACACCAGCCTGGAAAAACTGGGGCAAAGGGTCGAAAAATACCTGGGCAGAGAACCGCTGCTGGTTAGCGGTGGTGACCATGCCATCCGCCGTATTGCCTGGTGCAGCGGTGGTGCACAAGATAGAATACACATGGCAGCAGAAAAAGGCGTTGATGCCTATATCAGTGGAGAAATATCAGAACACACCGTCCATGTCGCCCGCGAAATGGGTGTTCATTATATCGCCGCCGGTCATCACGCCACCGAACGCTTTGGCATACAGGCACTCGGTGAACACGTTGCGGCCAAATTTGGCCTGCAATGTGAGTTTATTGATATTGACAACCCGGCCTAGTAGAAGTTGTTGAAATTCGTTTAGATGAGTGCGAGACAAGGCAAATAGACCGAAAAAGCGCAGTTTACTGGAGTAAATAAGCATTTTGAGGTCTATTTTAACACAGTATCGTGCCGTCTAAGTAG
>JALWMR010000080.1 GCA_027083815.1 Thiotrichaceae bacterium | reverse complement strand
GTGTCCTGATAAATCAGAAGCTATCTAATTTATCATCTTTTGAGAGATACAAGAGGTTCCTTAAGTTTAATAGGTCGAACATCTGCAAGTGTTTGTTTATTAATGGTTGGCGTACTGATATGCGGCGAGATAAATTCAACCGGAATAGACTCTGATGTCATGAATAACGTTAGTTCTTTTTGCGCGCAGACCATGGCGCTATTGAGTTTTCGGGTATTTTCTATATAGCTTGCTGCAGCAAAGTCATCTGTATCAATGTGGGTGGTATTTCGTGCCTCTTCGCTTTCATTACTGAATAGTTTTTGCAAGCCGAAGATAAAAACATAAGGAGACCTCAAACCCAGTGATTTGTCAATCTCGCTTATGTTAATAGCAGCACCTTTTGCTTGTTGTTTATCGCCAGTCTGCTTGGTGAAGTGAACAGGCAGTTTTAACATATGGCTTATAAGCTCTGCACAGTGAGCACTGGAACGCTGTTCTGTAGTGATAATCAATATGTCATTTAAGTGAATATCCTTATTAAGTAATACCCTTATCTCATTGAGCAAGCGATTATCTTCATCGCGCTCTGAGGTGAAATGAAGCAGTGTTGGCTTTTTAAACGATTGATCCTGTATAAAATTAAATTGAATAACCTTGTCTGTGTCATCGGGTAAACGATGCATATAAAAGGCATTCGCCGCATTTAGAATGTAGGGATTGGTTTGGTAATTATTTAGCAGTCGAGTACTTTTACCGCGTAAATCCAGGCCGGTATCCCTCCACAGTGAAATGGGGTTAATAATGCCTTGTCTCGGATCTTGAGAGATAAAGAGTTGCCCTGTTTCGGGTTTTAAATGTTTGCGGATAAGAGTAAATGACAGAGGTGAAAAGTAATGAGCATCATCAACAAGAATATGATCGTATGTCCCAATCATATTTTTAGACTTAATTGTTTGCCACAATAAGTTAGGTAAATCGTTATCCAGTAAATAGTTTTCTGCAGCTAATTTAGTTTTTAGTGTTTGTAGCGCTTTCCAAATGCTGCTGTGTGTTTCGCCATTCAGCATAGAAGCAGGGCGACGCTTGATGTAGTCTTTTTCGTCTTTAATTATATGCTTCTGGGTATAATCCAGTTCCTGTAAAAAAACACGCAGGCTGTCTTCGTTTTGGTTAAGAAAGTAGTCTGCCGCTTTTTTTATAGCCTTATGCGCTTGTTCATTAGTAATAATGTTTGGTGTATCGGGAAGCTGTTTGGCGCACCAGTTATTCAGTGAAATAATAGTTGTTTGAGTGTCTTCGTTTGTGAGCTGCCGATAACGGCGTGTCAGCTTGTTTTGCAATGTTTCGTTAGCACATAAAACCAGAATTTTCTGTTGCTGCTTAAGTGTGCGGAGCAATTTTGCTCTTTGCAGAATTACTTCGCTTTTGCCGCTGTAGCTTCCACCATTTACACCAGCTAAATTACAATTATTGGCTTGCTTGTTATCTGTGTTAAGGTAAAGATCTGTTTTTAAAGCAATTTCTTGCTCATTGTCAAGTAATGCCCAATGTCTTTTTTTGTGTAATACGCAGTTTTCAGGGTTAAATACCTTGCGTATATGTTGTTGAATTTTATGAGATGTTTCAAGTCCCATAAAGTGATGTAAAAGTGATTTCAAATCATTGCTTTTGATATACTCCTGACCTAATAAGCTGAGTCCTTGAGAGCTCAGCTTGATGTTGAGTTTATCTTTCGATATTTGAGAATAAATAATGATAAAGGGTACAAGCTGGCTGTGAAAGGCTTTGCCTTTTTGTGGTAATAGAGCTTTTTTAAAGTTAATAACAGCCTGTATTTCCTGATTTTTTAATAGTATGTTCTGTAACTGCTGTGGATTTTTCTTTGCATCAGTTTGTGACGCAGGGCAGAGTGCTTCTTCTTTTAAATCACTAATAAAAATGAATGCTGATTGCTGTTTGCATTGAACCCATAAGAGGTTTTTTGTTTGATTAAGTTCAGTGCCGAGGTACTGACAAACCTTATAGTCTGGCCCAAGCTGATCGTATAGATTCTCGTATAAGGCTTGAAAAGCATTACCTGGATCAAACGGATCTTGTGGGATCATTATTGCCATTATAGTTTTTATATTTTTAGCTAATTTGGGACTTGGCTAGGATAGCACCAGCAAGCTGAATACAGACTGAAACTGATGGCCTTGCGCTCATCTAAATAATTAGAGCCATTTTCTAAAAACAGGTAGAATGGACGCACGTAATTATGAAATACAAATATGGCTATATACGCAATTGGGGATATTCAAGGTTGCTATGACTCTTTACAGCGTTTGCTGGAAAGTATTGATTTTTCACCGGAAGATGACCAAATATGGTTGGTCGGTGATTTAGTCAACCGGGGCAAGAAATCGCTAAAGACATTACGCTTTATAAAGATCCTGGGCGACTCTGCTATCACTGTATTGGGTAATCACGATATTAGTTTGATTGCAATGCATTACGGGGTACTTTCGCCGAGTTCTTCCTTAAAGAAACTATTGAAATCAAAACATCGTGAAGAGCTAATTGACTGGTTAAGGCATCAGCCTTTTCTCCATGTTGATGAGGACCTGGGTTTTTGTATGGCGCATGCCGGAATCTCACCACAATGGGATTTATCGGAAGCAAAAAAATATGCCAAAGAAATTGAAATACCCTTGCAAAGCAGCAATGCTGCGCAATGGCTACAGGAGGTTTATGGAAATAAACCAGCCTTGTGGTCAGATAAGTTAACCGGTTATGAGCGTCATCGTTATATTTTGAATGCATTTACCCGAATGCGTTATTGTAATAATCGAAACGGTTCATTAAATTTTAAGTTAAAGCGTCCTCCAAAACTCAAAAAAATAAAAAATGCCAAGCAGGTTCCCTGGTTTTTATGGCCGGGGCGCAAGCCGCTGCCAATGCGCGTTTTGTTTGGGCATTGGTCTAGCCTTGGCTATTATCAGGATGATAATGTCATTGGGCTGGATACCGGTTGTGTCTGGGGCGGACAACTCAGCGCGGCCCGTCTGGATGTTAAAGCACCGCAGATAGTCAGTCAGCCATGTAAAGGAAAGAGCTAGCCAGCATGAGTGATCAAGTTGATAACGATTCTTTATTTACGCCGGCAGGCAGCGTAAAACTAAAGATAAAAGGTGATGAGTACCTTGTACGGGTTATGCGTCCGCCCTCCAGCGCCTCATTGCATGAGTTGCAATTATCGCTGGAGCGTAATCGTCAAATGCTTAAAGACAGCTTTTTAGCTATGCAGGAAACCTGTCGGGATGATTTTTTTAAGCGAGTTGAAAAGAAATATGTTGATTATTTCTCACCCACTCAAAATGCTCTGGTTGCGCGCGCCAATATTGATCTTTTAATTCCGCTGATTAATGTTAAAGGTGGCACAGCAACCTATAACGGTAAGCTGGAAGGGATGCCCATAGAAAAACATATCGAAAAATTACGTGATAAAGCGGCTAAAAAGGTTAAAGAAGAAGGTACCATGAACCGCATAGGTAGCTTTTTTATTATTATGCTTGTGGTGGCAATGGCTGCGGCACTGCTTTTATTGTTTAACTAGGGGTCTGTCTGAGAACAGGCTCCTAACAGGCTGTTGAAATTCTACTTAGACGGCACGATACTGCGTTAAAATAGACCTCAAAATGCTCATTTACTCCAGTAAACTGTGCTTTTTCGGTCGATTTTGCCTTGTCTCGCACTCGCCTAAGCGAATTTCAACAACCTGCCAGATGCAATAAAGCGCATTATGGAGAAAAGCCCCAAAAAGTAGGGGGGTGTACTTTTTACTTTACTTTTACGCTACCTGGAGGCTCTTTTACCGATTTATAAGGTGCCCTTTAGCTCTTTTATGTCCTTTTTATTCATTTTATTCCTTGTTTTGGCACTGGGGCAAACAAGTCAAGCCTGTTACATTCCATTACCAAACTTATCTGTATCCGTTGCACCACTTTTTCGAACCTGTTTCAAGGCGACGGCATATTCTTTTAAAATGCCAAGGGCCCACTTGATTCGCTCTCTAAAATAACGATCAGCATCGGCATTATTATCATCAGGGTTATCATTTAATACCGATTCAACATTGCGAATAATGACATGTTCGGGCAGGTAGCAAATGCGGTTGTTTTTATAGCTGCTCATGCGTAATTCTGCAACAGGATAGGAGCCACCATCGGCTGAGGATACGCTAACGATCAAGGCAGGTTTGTGATAGACCTCATACTTCCACATTAGAAAAAAGTTTTTTAAGCCTGCTGGTACCTGGCCATGATATTCGGGCGCGATAACCACAAAACCATCACAACTGCTGAGTTCTTTTGAGATGGGGTCAAGTAACGCTTTCCAGCTTTGATCACCTTCCCAAATGGCTTCATCCCATAAAGGCAGTGGATTACCAGCGAGACTGAATAAATAAGTCTCATCAGCCAGGCCTGTTTCCAACAAAGTTGTTTCGATATGTTTGGCTACTTTGATGCTTTGTGACTGATGGCGGTGACTGCCGCTAATAATGCCAATTTTCATTGTTCCTGTTCCTCTTTATCCTTGTAGAGCAGCCATTCTTTTAAGCTGCGTCGATATTTCTCTTGCTCAATAATGCGTACTTGTTGTTTGTTTAATTTATGGCTGCTTGTGTCGATTAAGTTTTTATTAGGGGTATTCCAATAATGCAGGGTCATGGTTTTAGAGTCTATTACCCCTTCTTTTAGAATAAATGCGTTTTGGTAGTTCCAGCCATAGGCATCTTGTTTAGTTTTTTCCAAAATGGATTTTCCAAAAGCATAATAAGGCGCATTAGAAAGTGCTAATTCAAACAAGCTGGGGAAAATATCAACATGTGAGCCAATTAAAGAATTGATTTCTGACTTTGGCCGAGTGGCCAGGCGGTTGTACTGCTTGGGAATATACAGATAAACTGGCACAGCATGGCGAAAAAAGGATTTTTCAACAGGGGTATAATCGTCAAATCCTCGTAGCGGGTGGTCGCCAGTGGCAACTACAATCACATCATCTCTTAGCTTGCTGCTTTTTAGCCAGTCTAAAAAATTGCCCAGTGCATTGGTTTGGTAATGGTAGCCTGAAAGTGCTGTTTTTTTATGCGTTTGATCTTCTCTAAAGCCAAGTTTTGAGATATGAAACTCAGGTGGCTTATAGCTTTTTGGAAGGCGTACTGGGGGATGGTTGTTTGTGGTTAATAAAAAGGTAAAAGAAGGTTTTGTTCGAGCGGGTAGGTCATCCTCTAAATAGCGGAAGACAAACTCATCATAAACTCCCCAGGGGTTGTCCGCATGAACCTTATATCTCTTTTCAATCATAGTGCGATCAATATACTGATCGAAGCCTTGTAATGGCCAGAAAATATCGTGATTGCGCCATGAACTATAACCACCGCTTAAAAAGAAAGTCTGATAACCTTTTTCTTTGAAAGGTTTGATATTGGAGGTTGCGAAGCGGGTTCTATAGCCACTGGACTGTGATAAAGGCGTTAAAGGTGAATTAAGCAAAATACTTTCAATGCTTGGATTAGTGCCATTTTGGTTAGAAAAAAAGTAAGGTAGAAAATAGTCTTCTTTGGCATGTTTTCTAAAGTTACCAAGAACTGGTAATGCTTTTGAATCACTCAGTGCTATTTGGCTTGACCAACCTTCCATTAAAACAAAAACAATGTGTGGTGGTTTCTTCTCCAAAAATATATTGCCAGGCGTGTGCTTTATTAGTGGATTAGTTTTGCTAAAACCTGCTTTAAGGGATAAGGCCTGAAAGGATTCCACTCCTGCTTCTTTCAGAATTTTGCTAGTCGATTTGTTTAAGTTATTTTCCTTGCGGTTGCCATAGGCATAATTGAGATGGAAAACAGCATTTTGAGTTAACGAATTAATAAAACTGTTGCTGCTAATAGCAGATTGCTTAAGTGACAAGGGAAAAGTGTCAATGCTGCCACGGGCTGTTATCATTAAAAAAGGCAGTAATAATAATAAAAACCAGGCTTTTTTTGGAATGAGGCGGGCCATGCCTTTGTTAACCCAGCTTTTTGATAGTTTAAGAAACAGGTAAACTAAAAATGCAATGCTTAGTGGGGAAAGTATGCCTATTAAAACCAAATAAGGATTAGTTAGGGCGCTTTTTACAACGGCACTTGTGTCATCTTCAAATAAGCCGAAAATCAGAATATCAATGGGGGTGCCAAAAAACAGGAAGTAGCCAATATCAACAAACGCCAACAGTATAATAACTGCCAGCAGGAAGGATAGAGATAACTTAACCCAAACCTGTAACAGCGTCCTTTTTTTTATCCAGAAAAGTAGTAGATAAGGCAGATAAACCAACAGTAGCAAGGCAATTCCGATAATACGTAGATCAAAGCGCAAACCGACCCAAAAGAGATCGCCAAGTACGTGGATATTATTGTGAATAATCGTTGTTTCGGCAAATAAAAACAAGGTGATGAATCGCATCGCCGTTAGAAAAGTCAAGACAATGAGAGTAAAAGCCAAGGCATAACTATTTAAGGTATAAAACAGGTTGGGGGAAGTGTGACTTTTCACGGATAATTCATTTCTCAAAGTAATTGCTGCCTGCCAGGAGATTGTCTAAGTACTAGGTGTGTTTAATCTTTTCTATAAGCTTACTGGTAGAGTGTCCATCAACAAAATTGATAATTTTAACATCTCCTCCATTGGCTTTTACGCAATTGCCACCAGCCACCTCATTTTCCTGGTAGTCACCACCTTTTACAATTATATCAGGTAGTACCTTGCAATAAAGGCGTTCTGGTGTTTCTTCGTTAAAAGGGACTACCCAGTCAACACATTCCAGCGCCGCCAACATCGTCATGCGTTGTATCAACGAATTAATGGGGCGTGAATGGCCTTTAAGCTGTTTGACAGACTCATCAGAATTTACCGCAACCACCAGTTTATCCCCCAACTCACGTGCTTTTTGCAGATAGTCAATGTGACCCAGATGCATCAGGTCAAAACAGCCATTGGTCATTATGACTTTTTCGCCACGTTTATGCGATAACTCGATAACCTGCTCCAGCTCACCTTCAGAAATAACACCATAGCCAATCTCGTCTGCCAGATTAAGCGCATCATGTATTTCAGCCATAGAAGTGGATGCTGTTCCCAATTTACGTACTACGATGCCAGCAGCAAGATTCGCCAGGGCAACTGCATCTTCAATCTCGGCGTTTGCTGCGAGAGCCGCTGCCAGCGTGCCAATGACTGTATCACCTGCGCCGGTAACATCAAACACTTCACGGGCATGGGTAGGCAGATGAAACAACTCGGTGTTCTCCCGAATTAAGGACATCCCATGTTCGCCTTTGGTAACCAGGAGTGCATCAAGATCAAGTTCTTTACGCAAGGCTTCGCCTTTTTGTATAAATGCTTTATCGTTTTTACATTCGCCAACAATGTTTTCAAATTCTGACCAGTTGGGCGTAATGAGTGTAGCACCATGATATTTGCTGAAATCATTTCCTTTGGGGTCAACAATACTGGGGATCCCTTTCTCTTTAGCCAGTTGAATAAGGGTATTGACATCGCTAAGTGTACCCTTGTTGTAATCAGAAAATATTACAATATCAAAATCATTGAGTAAGTGGCTAAATTGCTGAATAAGTGGTGCTTTATCAACTTCACTAAAGTCATCCTCAAAATCAAGCCGAATCATTTGCTGATGTTGCGCAATAATACGCAACTTAAGGGCGGTATCGTGAGTCTCATGGCGCAGAAAGTGGCAGTCAACCTTGTGACTAACCAGAAGACTTTCAAGATTATCTGCATTGACATCAGCGCCCGTCATACCTAACAATGCAACCTGCGCACCCAATGCGGTGATATTAAGGGCAACGTTACTCGCGCCACCCGCACGCATTTCATCATCACGGATATGTACAATTGGCACTGGTGCCTCCGGTGAAATGCGACCACTATTGCCATACCAGTATTGATCTAGCATAACATCGCCAACAACCAGCACACGCGCCTTTGAAAAATCAGGGATGTTGATTTTCATGCTTGTCTCGCTGCATCTGTTGTAAAAAACTCATCCGCCTGCTGACACCACCAGTGTGCAATCAGGATATGTGCCTCCTGGATTCGTGCCGTTACCTGGCTAGGCACAATAATGGCATAATCAACAAGCTGCGCCAGACTCCCACCGTCATTTCCGGTCAAGCCAATGGTTTTCATATTTTTTGCTTGAGCCGCTTTGATAGCATTAAGAATGTTACTGCTATTTCCAGACGTTGAAATAGCAATCAGGCAATCATTTTCGTGCCCCAGATTTTCTATCTGTCTGGCAAACACGGTATCAAAATCAAAGTCATTAGGATGTGCTGTCAGGATGGATGTATCGGTGGTTAAGGCAATTGCGGGTAGCCCTGGGCGATAGGTTTCGTAACGCACCATAAATTCAGCAGCAATATGTTGTGAATCTGATGCGCTTCCGCCATTTCCACAAATGAGGAGCTTATTCCCGGCTTTAAATGTCGATAAAATGAGCTTGCTAGCGGCGTTAATTTCAAAAGAGCAGCTATCAAGGGTTTGAATAACCTGTAAATGATCCGTTACGGCGCTGGAAAATGATGTCACGTATGATTATCCCTGATTATGTGGTGTTTCTATTGTATCAGTAGATATAAAAGTACACCCCCCCCTTTTTTTGCCATTTTCTCGGATTAGGGCAGAAAATGACCTCAGACAGGCTCCTGGCCAAGCAATTTCAGCATTTTTTCATTAATGGCGCTAGCATCAAGCGAGTCCTTGCCGCCGATATTTTCTATTTGATTGCCTGGTGCTAGTGCTCCACTTAGTCTGGGTTCGGTTACTGGATAAATACCAATCCCTTTTTTATCAAGCGCTGCCGCAATATGCATTAATCCAGTATCCATTCCAATCACGGCGGCAGATTTTTCAATAAGTCCAGACAGGGTGGTCAATGAACTTTTAGGAACCGTAAGTGCTTTTTTATATTTATCAGATAAATAACTGGCGCGTTGATGCTCTTCATCATTGCCCCACGGGAAAAGTATATAGTGCCCGGTGTTTCCGATTGCTTTAATAAAGCTCTCCCAGTTTTCAACCGGCCATTCTTTTGCTTTGCGACTGGTGCCATGTAGCGCCATAATGAATTTATCGGGGATTTGAAATGATATTGCCAGTTGTTCTAGTGCCTGCCTAAAGTCGCTATTGCCTGCAATACCGTAATCTAGTGGGCAGTCTTCAATGGAGTAACCCAGTGATTTAGCCAGTATTAAGCGATTGCGTGTTACGGCATGTTCCTTGTAGGGGACAGAAACGGTGTGTTGATATAAGTAACTGGCAAAGGGATCACGAATGCTGTGTTTATCATAGCCCCAGCTCTTACCTCGACTAAGGCGAGCTATAACGGCGCTTTTTATCAGACCTTGTGCATCTATCGCTTTTTCATAAGGGGTTTGTCGTAGTTCCTTTATAAATATTTTTATCTCAGGCCAGGTTGAAGGTCTAAACCGTTCTTTGTGCCAGCGCCTCAGGTTATTGGGGATAATGTTGTCAACATTGGGATGCCAAGCGGGAATTTCGGCAAAGCTACTTTCTGTTACCCAGTCAAAGTTTGCATCGGGCACCTGCTTGGCGGCATCGGTGAGGGCAGGTAACATGTGGACAATATCACCTAATGAACTTGTTTTTACGATAAGATGTTTTAACATGCACGGTTTATTTAATTGGGTTGAACAGAGTGGCTAATAAACAAATAGAAAAAAGACAGTCTAATAAAAATTTCTCTTTGTTTTTTAAGGCAAATTTCTTTTTGACCACCGCTATTTTCATATTGTTTTTACAATACAACAATCATTATAAAATAGTCGATTTTTTTCTGGTTTTTTTAGGGGCTATTTCAACGTCTGCGATTATTTATGCCTTAATGTTTGTCGCTTTATATTTATTCCGATTTTTGGGGCGAAGCGGTTTAATGATAGTAGCATTGATATTTGTGTTGCTGGACTTAGCCCTCTTGATTGATTTCTTTATCTACCGCCTGTTTAAGTTTCATATTAATGGCATGGTGGTTAATATTCTTACCTCACCTGATGCATTGGATTCAATTCAGGCAGGTTATATGCCTGTGCTGGTATTATTAATGACTATTTTGGCCTTAGTGGCCTTTGAGTTTTTTCTGATTAAACGTCTGCCTGGCTTTGATGAAAACTATAAATATTCAATTAATCAGCGTTTAAATAAGTGGATGATTGCACCATTATTCTTGGTAGTGTTTAGTGAAAAAGTGGCATATGGTGCAGCTTCATTATTTTCGAGCAAGCAGATTTTATCCAGATTTCAGGTGATACCGCTGTATCAACCACTGACTTTTAACAAAATTGCGGCAAAGTATTTTGATATAAAACCGAAGGTGAGCGTGGCGAATACGCTACAATTTGATGCGAATTTAAACTACCCCTTAAAACCTGTACAGTTAGTTGAGGAGCCTCGTAAATTTAATATTTTTATCTTTGCCAGTGACTCTGTCAGTGCTTCTAGACTTAATAATAAAACGGCTCCCAATTTAATGGCATTCAAAAAAGAAGCGCTGATTTTGAATAATCACCGCTCGGGTGGCAATTCAACACGTTTTGGAATTTTTTCTTTATTGTATGGATTAAACTCGAGCTACTGGTTTAGTGCTTTGAATGCAAATAAGGGTAGTGTTCTATTTGATGTACTAAAAGCGCTTGGTTATCAGATAAAAATTATTTCCTCTACGAACACTAATTGGCCGGAATTTAGAAAAACCTGCTATGTTAATGTGCAGGATGCCATAAAAGATAATTTTGAAGGCACCCCGTGGGAGAAAGATAAGCAGGCAAGTGCTTATTTTAATCAATGGGTTTTGCATGTGGATAAAAGCAATCCCTTGTTTTTATTTATGTTTCTGGATGCGCCTCACGGTTATTCTTTTCCAGAACAGTTAAACCCCTTTGGTGCAAGTAGTAAACCCATTAATTACGTCACAGTTAAGCCTGGCAGTGATGAGATTAAAATCGCGGAGAAACAGCATAAAAATGCGATTTATTATAATGACAGGCTTTTTGGTGAAATGATCGAAACCTTAAAGCAGCAAGGTTTATATAAGGATTCAATGATTATATTTACTTCAGATCACGGGCAGGAATTTTTCGAGTTTGGCGATTTTGGACACAATACCAACTTTTCTTCGGCGCAGACGCGGGTTCCCATGTTGATTAAACTACCTCAAAAACTAAAGGGAAAGCTTGCCTTACCTGGCACGACTAAACAAAACTCGCTTAATGATTTAACCAGCCATGTTGATATCGTGCCTAGTTTGTTATCATTGATTGGTGTCAAAAACCCTGTGAGTGATTATAGCAATGGAAAAAATATTTTCGATAAGAGTTATCATCGCAATCAGGTTAGCTGTTCTAACTGGAATAAAAACGCCATTATAGGATCGGAATTGACCTATGTTTTTTCAAATAGGCCAGACAAAATTTTGGGTAGCGAAATACGCCGGAGTGATACCTATCAAGAAACAACTGGAGCATTGATAGATAGTCAAAAGGTGCTAAAAACGATGCAAGAAAACAAGCGCTTTTTAAAGTGAAGAACTTTACTATTTGGGACTCATGGTACTAATAGAGACCTTTGCATGAAAGATATGACGGATAAAAATTGCTTAAATTCCCCTGTTTTTTCGTAGATTTGAGGTCAATAGCTCTGCTATTACCCTCAAATCTACAAAAAATCAGGAAAATTACGCTAATTTTTCTCTCGCCATACTCTCATGCAAAGGCCTCTAATAAAAGAAATTCGGTTAAAGAAAGACAATAAATGAATATAAAAAGACTATTACTGGCGTTCTTTGTGGGTATTGTCATAGCTTATAATTTGACAGTTTATTATGTTGATAAAGAACTGGTAAAGCGTGATTATTCTGGCGTATACAACAGCTGTCATAAAGTATGGGCTGCTCGGGGCTTGTATAATACTCGTAACGAACAAAACACCCCACAAGCAATGATGCGCGCTTTCTCCCTCGGGGCTAATGGTGCTGAAGTGGATGTACATTATGATCTTAAAAGAAAGCGTTTTATAGTGTCGCACGACCACCCTAAAATAGATAAAAATGGCGAACTGGTCTACACGCAGAAAAACGGAAAACTTTTATCACTCGAAGACTTTTTAAAGGCTGTTGGAAAAGATCGTTATTTCTGGCTGGATTTTAAGAATTTGGGGCAATTTTCAAATGAGCAGACAGACCAGATTATCCAGCATCTAGAGAAAATTACCCGCTTTGATAATATCAAGGAGAGAATGTATATCGAAGGTTCTAATCCTTTGCTGATGACCCGATATACCAATGCAGGTTTTAAGACAATTCTGGGTATTCATCCCATTAGGGAAAGCCTGTTTCTTTCTTCCTTTGTGATTAATGTTTATAAGCTGGGATATTTCTTTAATAACATCACTGTGATTGCGATGCCTTATGGTAAACTGGATGATCCAACGTTTGGCCCTAAAACCATAGAAAGCTTAAAAAATATACCCAGCTTTATTTTTCATGTTCCGCCAAATGATGAGCTGGTAAAAAATTTGGTTGATACGCCAAGTGTTCGAGTGGTTTTGGTGGGAAAGGATTTAAGCATCAACCGCTATTCAATTGATGCGTGTGCCAAATAGTAAAGAGACTCAATAAATCTATGCGAAACCTATCAACTCAAGCAAGTATTTGGACTCCAGTTAAAAAGCTATTTGTTATTTATTTGGGACTAGCAGCTATTTTCTTTTTGGGGCGCCTGGGCTTATTTGTTCTCTATTATGATCGTATTGCTCAAAGCGGTACTGAGTATTGGTGGACCTTTCTCTATGGCTTGAGGATGGATACCATCGTTGCATCCCTGTTTTTACTTGTCCCTGCTGTTTTAATGCTGCTGTTACCTTCTAAACTTGGCAGGCTTGGTACTTTTTTAATCCGGATCTATTTGCTCTTTGTCTTCTTGTTAGTCATTTATATTGAGAATGCCACCTTTCCTTTTTTTGCCGAGTTTGATGTACGCCCCAATGCATTGTTTATAAATTACCTGGAATATCCCAAAGAAGTTTTGGGTAATATATGGGCCAGCTATAAGCTGGAAATATTTATTAGTGCGGCGATGTTAACTATTTTTGCTGCCTGGTTTTGGCGTAAAACCATCGGTTTTTTTGATTCTGTTTATGATATTGCCGTGTGGAAGCGGGCAGCATTATTTTTACCCATTTTTATTATTTTGTTTATTGGTGTCCGTTCATCGTTTAAACACCGTCCGGCAAATATATCAGATGCAACTTATACCAATAGCCACCTTGTTAATGAAATTACCAAAAACTCCTTATATGCGATTGGCTACGCTTACTATACTCAAAAGAATACTGAATTTGATGTAAAGCGTTACGGTAAAATGCCGATTGATGAGGCATTCCAGCGCATGGGAAAACGCCTTGATCTTGATCCCAAACGTTGCAAGATTCCCTTTGCAAGACCTGTCGAAAGTCATTTTGTGACAAGTAAGCCGAAAAATCTGGTGATTTTTGTACAGGAAAGTTTAGGGGCGCAGTTTGTTGGCGCGCTAAACGGTAAGCAAGGTGAAAAAGGCATTACCCCAAATATTGACCGCCGCTCAGAAGAGGGCGTGTGGTTTAATTCACTTTACTCAAATGGAACACGAAGTATACGAGGGCTTGCTGCATTATCAGCAGGCTTCTTGCCAGTGCCAGGCAAAGGCGTTTTAAAGCGCAATAAATCACAAAAAGACTTTTTTACAGTTGCCCAGTTATTAAAGCCCTATGGGTATTACAGCCTGTTTATTTATGGCGGTGAGAAGCGCTTTGATAATATGGCTTCCTGGTATTATGGCAACGGCTTTGATGAAATAATAGATGAAGAAAAATTTGTTAACCCCAAATTCCACGGTATTTGGGGCGTAAGTGACGAGGATTTGGTCGAACGGGCCAATCAGGAGTTCAAGCAACTTTATGCCAGGAAACAACCCTTTGTTTCAGTAATGTTTTCTACTACAAATCATACTCCCTTTGATTTTCCCGAGGGCCGTATTGAGCTGATAAAGGGAGAAGAACCTCATTCTGTAAAAAACGCGATTAAATATGCTGACTATGCTATTGGAAAGTTCTTCGATCAGGCAAAGAAAGAAGCTTATTATAAGGACACCATTTTTGTTTTGGCGGCCGATCATAATGTTCGTGTTTATGGGGATAATCTATTGCCTTACACTATGTTTCAAATTCCAGGGCTTATATTGGGGCAAGGGGTAGAGCCAAAGCAGATTAACCGTTTAAGCATGCAACCGGATATTTTGGCAAGTGCACTTGATCTGATTGGAATAAAGACACTCTATTATCCAATTTTAGGCCATAGTATTTATGAAAATCATAAAAAGAATATGTCTCTGATGCAGTTTCACCAGATGTATGGTCTGCGAGTAGGGGATAAAATTGCTATTATCCAGCCGGAAGAGGCACCTGTTACAATGAAAATTTCTGAAGGGCAGCGCCTTATCGAAACACAGCATGATATCGAGTTGGAAAAAGATGTACTTGCTTTTGTTATTGGTACAAACGAGCTTTATCAAAAGCAGTTGTATAAACCCGTTACCCCTGCAGATTGTAACTAATGCCAGACCTCAAGTGGGATCACTACTCAGATCAGCCTGATATTATCAGGGATAAAGCCTTTAAAAAGCATATTGTTAGGCAGACTCGTTGGGCTTCTATTAAAATGATACTGAGTAACCTGTTGCTTTACCCAGTAGTATTGCTTTACTACTTTATTTCGCGACCCAAAAAACACTTTGTGAACACCCCTGTTTTTTTTGGCATGGGTGTTAACCTTGATAAGAATCCCCAGGAAACACCATCGCTAATCGAAGATTTGGGTGTTAAGAGTTTGTTGATACGAATGCCTCTTAGCGATATTGAAAAGATTGATAAATATGTAGATTTTGCCCGATCATTTAAGCATAAAGAAATACTGCTTAATATCTTGCAAGATAGGCGCCACGTCGAAAACTTATCTTTATTAAAGGAGTCATTAGAAACGATTTTTGAGCAGTTTTCAGCGATTTGTAATCGTTTTCAAATCGGTAATGCGGTGAATCGGAAAAAATGGGCTTTTTTTTCAATGGATGAATATTTACGTTTTTATCAAGTTGCCTATCAACTTAAGAAAAACAAATATCCAAGCCTTACTTTGCTGGGACCTTCGGTGATTGACTTTGAGTATTACTATACTCTGCGAACACTGTTCAATTTTTACCCCCTTTATTATGAGCAATGTAGTAGCCTACTTTATGTAGATCGCCGGGGGGCGCCAGAGAATACCCAGATGGGGCTAGACTTAACCAAAAAGCTGTATCTGTTACAGGCAATGCTGAGACTTAGCCCAAAAAGTGGAACCGGTATTGTAATCACTGAAACAAATTGGCCTATTCAAAATACCGCACCTTATGCACCTACGGGTGAGAAGGAATGTATCAGTCTAGAAGATCATGCCAACTATTTGGTTCGTTATTATCTACTTGCGCTGGCCTCGGGAGTTGTCTTAAATGTGTATTGGCACCAGCTAATTGCTCCGGGCTATGGCCTGATAGATAATCGGGAAGGTAAGCTGATAAAGTACCCTGCTTATTCTGCTTTTAAAACAATGCTTTCTTTATTAGGTGCGATGAAGTTTGTCAACTTAAAAGTAGACAATAAACATTATCATGCTAAGTTTAAAAGCCAGTCTAAAACAGATGAGACGCAATCGATAGATGTTTACTGGTCCTTAACTCCACACTGGATAAAAGCTGGCAATCGAACCATTATTTCTAGAAATGGTGAACAGTTAGAAAATAGTGAAACCATTGAAATTGGTGAATCCCCTGTTTACCTGATTACCAAAGAAGCAGGCAATCGCAATGAGTAGCCTGAAAGTTACACATAATCCTGATTATTCTGAGTTGAAACCGTTAGTTGAAAATATAGAAACATATTTTCAACAATCATCTCGCGTGTTGCATCAAAAACGTAATGAAATACGAGTAATCTCCTATAACGATGAAAGGTTTGTAGTAAAGAAATTTCGAGTACCCAACCCATTAAACCAGTTTGTTTATCGCTTTATTCGTCCTTCAAAAGCACAGCGCTCCTATGAGTATTCACTTGAGGTAGGAAAGGAACTATGCCCTGAGGCTATTGCTTTTATTGAAGAACATCAGGGACTTCGATTGCTAAAAAGCTATTATATTTCAAGGTATTTTGATTTCGACTATGAAATACGAGCGGTTCTTTCGGATAAGTCATTTGCAGATCGAAAAACTATTTTACAAAGTTTTGCAGAGTTTTCTTATCAGTTACATGAAAAGAATATTCTGCACCGTGATTATTCGCCCGGAAATATATTGATAAAAAGGCGCCAAGATAGCTTAACTACACAAGCAGGGCAATATCAGTTCAAAATAGTTGATGTTAATCGCATGCAGTTCAAGGTGTTATCAATCAAAGATCGGCTGAAAAATTTTGTGCGTCTTAGCAAAGATGATGACACTTTGAATCTTATTATAAAGCGTTATGCCGAGTGTATTCATCAGCCTGTTGAGCGAATGCAGGCATTAGCAAAACAATACTGCACGAGCTATAACAAAAAGAGAGCGCTTAAAAACAGGCTGAGAGGTCGTTGATTGAGATGAACGCGCCTTTTCCTGAATCACACACTGATCCACACGCAACCAGAAAATTAATCATTCTAGATCGTGATGGTGTGATTAATCAGGACTCGGATGCATATATAAAATCAGCTGATGAATGGCTGCCCCTTCCGGGCAGTTTAGATGCAATCGCACAGCTCAATAAAGCCGGCTTCAGGGTTGCGGTGGCAACCAATCAATCAGGTATTGCTCGTGGCTACTATGATCTGGACACGCTTCATTCAATGCATCATAAAATGCAAAAAATGTTAGCTGATTTAGGCGGAAATATTGACTATATCGCTTATTGTCCGCATGGCCCTGATGATAATTGTAACTGCCGCAAACCAAAACCGGGGATGCTATTATCAATAGCTGATAAGTTCTCTACTTCGCCTAAGTCGGTTGTCTTTGTGGGTGATACATTCAGCGACATGAAAGCAGCAGAAGCGGCTGGAATGACGTTTGTTTTAGTAAAAACGGGTAAAGGTGCTAAAACTTATAAGAAAAATGCGGCTATCATCGAGCCAAATAAGGTGTTTGATTCTCTATATGATTATGTGCAGACTCTTTTGGCTAAAAAGATATAACATAATAGATAAAGAAGTACACCCCCCATCTTTTTATGACTTTCCTGTAATTTTCGCTACGCTTCCTACTCTCGGACAGGCTCCTAGAATTCATGCGTAAAACCAATTAAAACGCCGAGTTGATTATCAACATTGTGGCTTACTACTTTGGTAGACGTAAATTGCAGTCCTGCATTGATGCTAGTGCGAGCGCTAATATGTTTTTCAAGGCTTACCCCTGCTCCTTTCCAGTCAGTGCCATTGGGGGCAATGGTATTCTTTCCCTTGCCATCTTTATTGAGTTCTGCTTTTTTGACCCAGAGGCGCCAAAAGTTGCCATTGTCCTGCGCAAGTAGGGCGCCAACGCCATAGATGCGGCTATCAGAATCTATAGTATGCCCGAGCGAGTTACCCTGGTAGCGGTAACCATCTTGGTAGATTGAATGATTATAGGCCGTGTTATTTCTGGCCTCACCTTGATAAAAGTCGGTACTGGTATCAGAAGCCTCTACATAAACACGCCAACTGCCTTTCATGCGCTTAGAATAACCCCAGGTTTCGAAACCTGCCAGGCCTATATTTTTAAATGGAAGGTTCCCCGCTTCATCCTCACCAATGAACTGGCCGTAGATGGCATAGGGTTTGTTATTCCCCAAAGGGGATTTCCAGCGAAGATCAATCCCCGCCAATTGATTACCCGGTTCTGTCTTTTTTCCTGGATCATCGCTATAAAAGTTATCTTTGCCAATAATAATATCAAAGATGGTTGATAGTGATTGAGGGCGATTTTTGCCACCCCATTGTGCTGTGCGGCTAAGGCCGACTTCGAAATTGGGTGATGGTTTAAAGTTTAGACGGGCGCCAAGAATTTTGGCATCTGGAACGCTTCTTGATGATTCGAGCTGGCCTGCCAGAAGACTTAATTTCCAGGGTCCCATCCAGCGCAGAAAGCGGTTATTAAAGGGTTGAGATTCAACACGGTCTAATGAAATAGTGGGAAAAGGACGGGCATTATTCGATAGAATCAAGGAGCCATCCCAGCCAGGCCCCCACCATCGGGATTGTCTACCAACGGTAAATTTCCAGTTATCCAGTATATTTGCGGATATATAGGATTCATCCAGTCGAAACCTTCGGTCATCAGGATGTGAAGACTTTTTGGCAATAGTGGTTTTGAGTCTGATATCAACGACAGGATTGCTCCATTCTCCATCATAGCTTA
Organism: Thiotrichaceae bacterium; assembly: GCA_027083815.1. Lineage (GTDB taxonomy): Bacteria > Pseudomonadota > Gammaproteobacteria > Thiotrichales > Thiotrichaceae > Cocleimonas. Next base: position 1,478 of record JALWMR010000080.1, on the reverse strand, counting down.
ATGAATATTTTTCCCTTCCTTTTCCTGAGAAGTCTCTAATTAATAGTGGTTCAGTTGCTGCCTGGCCTTTTATTTGTGATCGAACACCATAATCTTCTTCGCTTAAGCGTTGGTTGACTGTATCAATAGTTGCTTTCAGTTTTGAATACTTTTCAGGTGAGATGGCTTCTTCTTTGAGGTTTGTACCGATATCTCTAGTAGATATTGGCCAAGTTGTTAATGGCGTATTTAATAGGCCACTGTCCGACAAGAGTTGTATTTGATGGCGCAAAGCAGAGTCGCCGGTATCAAACCAGGGCTTGGCGAGTGCACTCTGGGTTAAACTAAAGAGTGAAAAAACACCAAAAAAAATAGATGTGATTTTTTTATGCATGTCTGAATCCGGGGCTTGATCTTGGTGGCGATACTTTATAATGAATAGAGTAAAATTGCAGGCTTAGTTTACCTTATCCGCTTTAGATAAAAAATACCGGCGGTAAAAAACAACAAGGAGGGCAAGAAGGCGCTAAGCATGGCAGGCAAGCCGTAAATTATACCCAGTTCATTGGCGATACGATTTAATAATGAAAAAACAATGCCGATCACAATGCCAATAAAGACACGCTGGCCTGCACCGCCTCCCCGGTTTGATCCGAATAGAAATGGCATCGCCAGAATCAGCATGACAAGAGCGGAGAAGGGTACGGAGAAGCGTTTCCAGTAAACCAGCTTGTATTTGTCTGATTTCAGGTTGTTATCTTCTTGATGCTTGATAATTTTGTTAAGGGCGCTACTTGAAAGTTGCTCGGGGTCAACAGTTGCTACATCCAGTATCTGGGCATTTAAAAAGTCTTTTTTTACCAGGGTCTTTTGTTTGTTTTTATTAACATGAGACTCGCCAAAGCTGGTGGTCACGACATTGTTTAATGTCCAGGTGTTGTTGGCAATGGATATGTGATCGCTAGAAGTAATCGTTGCCAGTGCAGAATGATCCTCTTTAAAGGTATAGACGGATAAGTCAGCCAGTTGCGTGTTGTTGATGACTTTGCCAATATGAATAATGCTGTTTCTCTCTTTTACCCATAAGCCAGCTCCACCAACCAGCACGATATTTTTATTTTTTAAATGCGCCTTAAAGTTGCGAGCCTGAAGATCAGCCGCCGGAACTAGCCACTCTCCCACAATAAAAATCCCAATAGCAAACAATGCCCCCAGTTTTAATATGGATGCAACTATCTGGCCGATAGAAATACCCGCTGCGCGCATTGCGGTGAATTCCGAATTAGCCGCCAGGTTTCCCAGGCCCAAAAGTGTTCCGATTAATGTTGCTGTAGGAAATAGCTCGTAAAAACGCCCTGGAAGGGTGTAAACCAGATAGATAATGGCTTGTGTTGTGGAATAAAGGGCATCTGTCTTGCGTGACTCATCAATAAAAGCAAAAAACACATCCAGCACTACCAGGGCAACCCATGCCATGGCGATGCCCTGTAGGGTTGATG
>JALWMR010000079.1 GCA_027083815.1 Thiotrichaceae bacterium | reverse complement strand
GTTTTATTGTGCCTGCTGTTTTAGATCTATGATGAATCTACTTTTTAATGGAAATCTGATAAAACAGCAAAATAGATTAACATTTGGGTGAGAATCTTCAGGGACGACTAGTTAATTTTATTAGGTGCTATCAAATGAATAAATATCTTTCTACTGTTGCTTCTCTTTCTCTTGTTTTGAGTGTTAATGTCTTATCAGCTAATACCCCTAATGGTTATGTAGATGCACGCTTAACCCCTGCTGAGCTTAAAGCACTTTTGAAAAAACAGGTTGTGATAAAGAATTAAATGAATTTTTTAAAAACATGACTTTAAGACAAAATATAGGAAAAAAACCTTCAGAAGAATGCTCCCAGCTTATGGAGGGAAGAGTCAAAAGATAAACAGGAGTTTTGCTATGGTATGGTGTTTACCACGAAAAGTAGCCATCTTAGTTTTTCATGCTATTAAAATTTTCCTGGATCATCGTAATTAATTCTAAAATCTTCCGCTTCTTATCTGACTTAAATCTTTTGGGAAGTTCCTTTATTTCTATAAGATATGAAGGTATCCGAAGTTGGTACATTTCATCAACTGGCATAAAATTATCGCATCTATTCGGATATTTTTCATCAAGCTTCTGTACACCATAGCTATCATGTGAGATGAGTGTACTTCTAACATAATACAGATTATTACTTGCTTGTCTTTCAAGATTATTGCTAGTTACATAGTTATTTAAAATATTTTCCTGGATATATTGAGGCTCGAACGTTACTTTACCTTCTATGTCTGAATAAACTAGTCGTAAACAATAAACAGCCATTTTTCTATGTACATCATACTTAAATATACTGTAGTTTTCGTTAGCATTGACAAACTTTCGTGTCGAGGATTGCAGTTCATTCATATAAAATAACACTCTTTTGTCTTCATATATTTTGACACTATGTCTTTTAGTAAAATTCATGATGGGAGCAGATAAGAGCCGGCTTTTACCAATTGGCTTAGGAGTTTGATAAATAGTAGATAATACAAATATACTAATAACTAAAAAAACTATTACTAGTGTTCCTCCAACAGCCATCGGGATATAAGAAAAGAAAGATTTTTTCTTGAAGTACAGTTTTTCTTGTTTTGCCAAATTTTGTTTTACTTCTTTGGCTAAAAGATGCCTATCTAAAAAATAAACTAATATACTCCAGCTAATAGAAGTAACTGCTACGCCTATTGTCGTATAAGCAAGCACCCATATTGGACCTGAAAACAAAATACTAATCATAAGCCTAGGGCCAGGCTCTATCTTGACTAAAGAATTAGTAATTGGAAAAGCTAATTTAAATGATATATAGGCTAGCACGACCAGCAAGATTGCTTTAGTAACAGTAAGTATATGTTTTTTTTCCATTTGTACCGTAGTATCCCACTATGTATAGAGTGAAACAAATTATTACGATAACTGGCTTTTTTGCTGTTTAAAATGTATCTACTAGTCTTGAAATAAAATAGGATATTTCCCGCTAAGTAACCTAACGCCCTGCTCACCCGACCCCAAAGAAGCTTGTTAGATTTAAATTAGTTGCTACGTTCTATTTTTTTCTTTATATAAAGTTGTAATGCTTGTTCTGCGCTTATTTTAACAATTCTGCTTGCACGTTTATTATCATATGCTTTAGAAAGCCAGTCAGCTCCTTCATCCTGCTCATATTTGTTTCTTCTGAGGGATATCAAAATTGCCCCTAGATTTAATTGTGCCTCTGGGTGTCCTTGTTTTGCGGCTTTACGATACCACTTAAGTGATTTTGTTATATTTGGCTTCACCCCGGTGAAATAAGCAGGCCTCCCACCTCCATTAAGTCCGTAGATAGAGCCTAAGTTATATTGAGCACCGACATGACTATTTTCTGCTGCCCGATGAAACCATTTTAGCGCTTCTTTATCTTTTCCAAGCTGCATATTTATTATTCCAAGATTATATTGTGCTTCATTATGTCCACTTTCTGCTGCCTTTTTATACCACTCGACTTCTTTTTTAAAGTTGCCTTTGATGCTGTAAAAACTACCAAGATTGAATTTAGCTGAGATACTTCCATTTCTTGCAGCTTTTAGAAACCATTTTTCTGCTTGTTTTTCATCTTTTTCTACTCCCTCACCATTGATATATCTAGCCCCTAAAAGATTTTGTGATTCTGCATGACCAGCTTTAGCTTTTTCAACTAGTGTTTTAAATACTTGCTCTTTATTACTGTTTTTTCTATTATTTTGTGGGGCTGTAAGAACTTTAGTACTACAGTCAATATTAATATTTCCATTAATATCAGAAATATTTGGACTGCAATTCCCACTTGAATTTTGATTAGTATCAGAAAATAAAGGCATGCTACATAACATAGAGATTAGAATAAAATTTATTTTATTCTTACTTAATGTCAACATTGCCATCAACTCCATTAATATTAGGAGATAAGTCTCCATTTGATTTCTGTATGGTAGTAATATTATCATTGGGAGGATTGCTATAAGTAAAATCTTGGAAAAGAGCGAATAAAGCGACTAAAAGACCTAAAAAGCTAATAGCTAGCATTATTTTTTTATAGTTCATTTGTAAGCACCAAATTTTAGATTAAAACTTATTATCAATAAAAGCCCCTATAACATAACAATTTATTACACTTCATCCGCCTAAGTCAAAACACATTGTTTTCAGACTAATTGATAAAGGCGGTTGCTGTATGTCAAAATTATCATAGTACTTTTGCCAATTCAAAGTATCTATCACAGCGATGCCCAAAGCATTGAGCTGTTAGCACCCATAAATTATTTGCTAATCTGCTTAACGAGACAATGTTGCAGCATAGCTGCAACAACCCGTATGGCTACTTTAGGAAATCCTGATCAAGTCCAATTATTTTTAGCTTGCCAAAACCGCCGCTATTTTTTCTGCGCTAAATTCTAATCGACTTAATCAGGGCCTCCTTTACAAAATGCATATAAAATAGGGGGATGTACTTTATTATAAGTACTGTAGAATACGCACCATGAAATATAAAGACCCACATAAAAAACGCGAGGCCAAAAAGTATGGCCGCCCTATTCCCAGCCGTGAATTCATTCTGGAAATCATGGAAAAAAGTGGCAAGCCACTTAGTTTTGTCGAGCTTGCCGATAAACTCGGCCTGGACGAACCGCAAGATCGGGATGCACTCAAATATCGGCTGCGCGCTATGGAGCGCGATGGTCAGATTTTGTTTAACCGCAGCAAAAAATACGTGCCGGTTACCAAGGCTGATCTGATTAAAGGTCGCGTGCAGGGTCATCCCGATGGCTTTGGCTTTTTGATTCCGGATGATGGCAGTGATGACCTCTACCTGCATGGCAAACAAATGCGGAAAGTCTTTCATGGCGATCATGTCCTCGCCAGCGTCACTGGCATCGACCGCAGAGGCCGCCGCGAAGGTGCCATTGTTGAAGTGCTGGAACATGCGACAACATCCGTTGTAGGTCGTTATTTTGTAGAAAGCGGGCTGGGTTTTGTCACCCCCGATAATTCACGCATTGCTCAAGATATTATTATCCCGCCAGAAAACAGCATGGGCGCTGAAAGCGGTCAGATTGTGGTGGCTGGTATTGTTGAATATCCGACTTCTCGGCACCAGCCTATTGGCAAAATTACCGAAATTCTGGGCGATCACATGGCGCCTGGCCTGGAAATAGATATTGCCTTGCGCTCGTATGATTTGCCTTACATCTGGCCTCCCGAAGTCCTTAAAGAAGCTGACGCACTTAGCGACAAGGTTTTAGAAGCAGATAAAATAGATCGCGTCGATCACCGCAATATACCGTTAGTAACGATTGATGGCGAAGATTCACGCGATTTTGATGATGCCGTTTATTGTGAGCAAGATGAAAATGGAAACTGGAAACTAACGGTCGCCATTGCTGATGTTGCCCATTATGTACCCATTGGTAGCGAATTGGACAAAGAAGCCTGGAAGCGCGGCACCTCGGTTTATTTCCCTGCCGAAGTGATCCCCATGCTGCCTGAGAAAATATCCAATGGTTTATGCTCTCTTAATCCCAGGGTTGACCGCCTCTGTATGGTTTGTGAAACCACCATTGATCCGCAAGGCAATGTGCTTAGTTATCAATTCTCTAGCGCTATGATGCATTCGGCAGCGCGCCTGACCTATAAAGAAATGGCCGCCATGGTGGTCGATAAAGACAGCAACTTACGCAACAAGCACAAAGATATTGTGAAGCACCTTGATGATCTTTATTCCTTATATAAAGTTCTGCGAAAAGCCCGCGAATCTCGTGGTTCCATTGACTTTGACACCAAGGAAACGCAAATCATCTTTGGCGAGAATCGCAAGATTGAAAAAATCGTCCCGACCGAGCGAAATGACGCACACAAGTTGATTGAAGAGTGCATGGTAACCGCCAATATGTGTGCTGCCAACTTTTTAAAGCGCCATAAAATTCCCGCCTTGCATCGAGTTCATGCTGGCCCGGAAGCGACTAAACTGGAAAAGGTTCGTGAGTTTTTAAGCGGGCTCGGCCTTACCCTGGGCGGTGGTGATAAACCGCAGCCCAAAGATTATGCTGACCTGATTAGAAGCACTAAAGATCGGCCCGATGCGCGTTTGATTCAGACCGTTTTATTACGATCCATGAGTCGCGCCGCCTATGAGCCAGAAGACAGAGAGAACCCTGAACGTACCCGTCACTTTGGCCTGGCACGTCAGGATTATGCCCACTTTACCTCACCCATTCGCCGTTATCCCGATTTGCTGGTGCATCGCGCTATTTTATACATTATTGAAAATGGTAGCCCCAAGGGCTATACCTATAACTATTCAGAGATGAAAGCTCTCGGCGAGCATTGTTCCATGTGTGAACAACGTGCTGACGATGCCAGCCGTGATGTTATGTCCTGGCTTAAAGCCGAATATATGCAGGACAAAGTTGGCGAAACCTTTAAAGGCATCATTTCCAGCGTCACCAGTTTTGGCTTATTTGTTGAGCTTGATGATATTTATGTCGAAGGTCTTGTACATGTCACTGCGCTAAAAAGTGACTATTACCACTTTGATGCGGCAAAACATATGATGATGGGCGAGAACTCAGGCATGACCTATCGACTTGGTGATCCCATTGAAATCCTGGTCGCGCGGGTTGATCTGGAAGACCGCAAAATTGATTTTGTACTGCCTGACTCAGCTAGTAGCGGTAATAACTCGCGGGGGAAAGCTGACAAACCACGTAACAAGAAAAAAACCAAAAAGAAAAGCAAGAAATGATTTTTATCGCAAGCAAACAACGCTTAATTCAGTATTATCTTGCCTTTTTTCGTGTGCTTCCGTGTGCTTCCGTGGCAAAAAATTAAGAATCCATGAAAACACTTATTACAGGCATACACGCGGTTGAGTCAGCTATAAAGAATGACCCCGACAATATTACAC
>JALWMR010000078.1 GCA_027083815.1 Thiotrichaceae bacterium | reverse complement strand
CCTTAATATAGTAGAAAATATTATTTAGTGGGAAGACTGAATGATTAAAAAACAATAATATTTGGCGAGACTTCGCCATAGACAAGAAAAAAACGGCGGATTTACGCCACTTTTCTATAATTTATCAACTGGTCGAATGAAGTTACAGCTATTTATTTTTTAGCAATGAACTATTTTTGATAAACATTATCTTAATCACCTATAATTTTTACTATAATAAGGCATTATCAAAGATGCGGGTAACTTCTTCGCTATTCCGCCAAATAAGCCATTAAGGTATCTAATATGACACATTTAAGTTCTCAATATTCCCCAGTTAAAGCGCTTTTTCTTTTTGTTATTGTTACAATTTTGACAGCGTGTGGAGGCGGAAAGTTAAACTCGGAAGCAACGACGGGTTCCGAAACAAATAATGCAGAAACAGCCTTAAGTAAAATAGTAAGCTATTCTCAAAAGGGTAACAATAAACCTACCGCTCAAGACTATCAGAGTGCAGGTGTAACGGGCGTTACAGAAGAAAATATTGATTCAATGAATACCGTTATCGCGAGTCAAAAGAAAGTAGATATTGATACTGCAGATAAAATACAAAACATAGCTGATAAAGTGGCAATTTGTCTTCAGTCTGGCCGACAAGTCACGATGAAATCCTGTGATTTGCTTCATGGTGGCGTCATTGGTGACCCAGTTTTGCACAAGATTTATGGGAAAGTGGGTAGTCATGCAGTTGCAGATCCATGGCAAGAACCAGCTGCCAACAAATCAGTGGTTTATTATCCAGCTGATATTTCAACCGACAAGCCTACGCCCGTTATTTTCTTTGTGCCGGGGTGGAAGCATACACATGACACCAGAGATGAAGCCTCCGGCGCAGCTGGTTATGAATCCATGTTGCGCTTTATAGCCAGCCAGGGTTATTCGGTAATTTTTGCACGGGATGATAAAGGTGGAACATCGGCAGAGCACTTTATAGAATATTTTAAAACCACGGCAAAACACCCTGATATTGCTCCATATATTGATACGTCAAGAATAGGGATAGTTGGCTTTTCCTCTGGCGGTGGTCACGCTTTTAATATTTTGAAACGACTAAAAAATGACGAAGGCTGGGGAGCCAAAGGGCGTTTTGTTTTTGTTATGGAGCCCTGGTTTGCCTTTGATATGAGCAAGAATGAAATGCAGACTTTGCCGGATAATACCAATGTTGTGTTTGTTCAGTTTGGCGAGGGCGGTAACAATGATGACCCTAAATATCATAGCCAGGACCCAAGAATTCCATTAACTGAATTTTACTTGCTCAATTCGATTCCTGATGAACAAAAAGATTATCAAATTGTAACCGAAGGAACCCATAGCTACCCGGAGGGCGATAGACCCTATAGTGAAATGCAAGGTGTGTTAAAACCATTGGATGCGCTTATGGATTATACTTTTAATGTGCCCAATGATTCCTATGCGCGGCAAACGGCGCTACACATTGGTAATGATGATCCCTACGCTGATGGTCATGGTATTCAGGTGCTTAATGCTCGTGATAGCTATTATTATAAATGCGACGATATATTGTTTGACGACATAGATTATTGTGCAATAGGTAGTTCAGATGCTAAGCCTTATCCCCCTGAGACAACATTTACTTCAATAGCAACTAACCACTCAATTCAAAATCCTGCTTTAAAAGGGAAAGTAATAGACCCTGAGTTTGGTACGAGCATAACCCGACTGACTGATCGTGCCCATCAAACGGATACTCCAAAAGTTGATGCCAAAGGCAATAGAGTTTCTCATGGTAACTCACATCCTTACCCTAAGACACAGGCATGGAATAGTGACATGACTATGTTTCGAATGCGTTACCGCCTTTATGATGCCGAAACACTGGAAGAACTACCCATTACTCGCGGTATAAGCAGTCATTCAGAGCTTTATTACAAAAATGGTGCACTTTCTGAAATGAAATGGTCAAGCACCGACCCTAATGTGTTTTATGGTGTTTGGAGTAGCCAGTTCTGGAAAGGAACGATAGATAGGGCTAATAACAAAATAATCTTTGAGGAGAGCCCAATACATGATTTCTCTGACATTGCCAATTTTGATCGTTTTACACTGGGAAAATATGAAGGCAATATAGATTTTAATGACAAGTATGTTGTTTTTGCAGCTCGCAAGAAAGCTAACAAGTATTTAACGGCTATTGTTTATGATATCCAGAACGATAAGGTTCTAAAGGTGAAAGATTTTCCCGCTGCTGAATGGCCAGACCAGGGGCAGGTTATTGATTGGATTTCAATATCACCATTAGGAAATCATATTTTGCTCAGTAGTGGTGGAAAAATTGACCAATATACAAAGGACTTAGATTTTGTTCGACACCTGTCAAACAGTGCCGGTCATGGAGATTTAGGTATTGATCAAAATGGTGCGGAGGTTTATGTACAGTATGAATACGGTGCGGAAAGAGGCATCTGGATTTATCGTTTAAGCGATGGTTACCGAATTCGTTTATTGCCTGATAAATATAACGGTGGTCATATTTCCTGCCGTAACGACAAACGTAGGGGATGGTGTTATGCCAGCACCACAAAAGAAGGCTATCGTGAGGTTATTGCAATAAAACTGGACTACACAGGCCCTGATAACCACATTGTTAATCGTTTTGTACAGACTCACACCTCAGGTCATAACTCAATGGCGAATGTGAGCCCAGATGGAAGACGGATTTTGTTTTATAGTGACTGGGGTGATGATTCATTGCACTGGGTAGATAAAGATAGCTACCACGTGACTTTGCCATAAACCGATCTAAATATGGGGAGTCGTTGGTTGATATTGACTCCCCGGCAGGATGAAAGCTTATTTGCCTTTCATTAAGGCATTGATTTTGTCTTTATCGATATACCTGGCATAGCCAGTAATGGATGACGTGACGCTTTTATCTTGCATTAACTCTTTCATGGCAACTTCACCGACTAATCGAAATGCCTTAGGCAGGGCGGTGCGGTCAACCTTTTGTGCGGCTTTAAATTTATCAGCACAATCAACAGTTAATAGACGGGTGATTAAAGCGCCCACAGACTTATCTGTATCCTCAACATCTTTCTCGGTTACTTTTGAGAATTGTTTAATTTCAGGGTGAGCGGCTATGGCAAAGAATATCCATTTGGCGAGTTGCTTACGCTCTTTTCCATCTAAGGAATCAACCAGACAACCGCCCAGGCTGGCGACAGGGTTTGCCGTTGGTGGTGTTTCTGAAATAGCGGGTATTGTAATTGCAAGCGATGTTATAATAAGTAGGCTTTTAATTGTTTTTTTCATTCTGTCTCCAATAGTTTTGAGGTGGGTGAGTTCTGTTTTGATGGGGATTATACCTTTTTGAAGCCGGAATGTCGTTGCCAGTAAAGGTTAATGAGCTTCATGTGTTAATAGTAAATTTGTCTAAAGATTCAATGCATCTATATAATTTAGAGCATTTAAGAATTGTCTTGATAGTTGACTTTACTATAGAACTTTTTGCCAGAAAAGAGCCGTTCCTTTTTTTGGATCTAGCTTGTAGTCATCAAAACCAAAATTGCGGTATGCAGCTTTGGCCGCTTTGTTGTTACTTAATACTTCTAGAGTGATCTTGCAACATCCTTTTGATTGAGCAATTTTCTCAATTGCGGTCATAATTTTTTGTGCAATCCCAAGCCCCCTAAAAGTCTTTATAACAACCATGTCATGGATATTAATAAGAGGTTTACATGAGAAAGTCGAAAATGCCTCAAAACAATTTGCTAAGCCTGCTGGTTTGTGATCTACATAAGCAATTAAAGAAAAGGCATACTCGCGCCTGGCTAATTCTGTTATCAAGTTATCCTTAACAATTTTATCAAGTGGTTTCCCTCCTCCCATAGGATCCATGGCATAGGATTCAAGTAATAGGAGAATATCAATTTGGTGCTTGGGGTTTGAATAGTTTGCTTTGACGATATTTATTTGCATATGTAATAAACTTATTAAGTTGAAGTTATTATTAGGTAGGTAAAATAGCATCCTCCAGGATGTATTTCGTCTAGTTGGAGGGAAAGCGCCAGTCGAGTTACGTTCAATTAGAGTCGCCCTTAATATAGCGTTTTCGATTCAGTGAATATTTTTTCATTTTATCCGAGAGTGTTTTACGTGGCAGCCCCAGTGTTTTCATAACGCGTTGCAGATCACCTTTATTATGGTTCAACGCCTGTTCGATTAATGTCTTTTCAAAACAGGATACTTGCTCAGGCAGGGTTAATCCATCGGCGCTGCTATCGGCACGCATAAGTGCTGCCAGGTCAAATTGATAGCTTTCACCGAGCAGTACATAACGCTCGGCAATATTCCGAAGTTCACGGATATTTCCCGGCCAATCGTGCTCTAGCAGAACCTGTAAAGACTTATTATCCAAAGCTGGCATTTCAGCCTCACAACGGGCGGCGGCAACCAGTACAAAATGCTGAAATAACATTGGAATATCTTCACGGCGATCGCGTAATGCAGGCAGATCAAGGGTGACAACATTGAGGCGGTAGTATAAATCCTCGCGAAACTCGTTTTTTTCAGCCGCATTTTTCAAGTCAACCTTGGTCGCGGCCAGCACACGGATATCCAGCGGTAATGCTTTATTAGAGCCTAGTCGTTCTATGCTGCGCTCCTGCAAGACGCGTAATAGTGGAACCTGGGTGCTAATTGACATGCTTTCGATTTCATCCAGAAAAAGCGTGCCGCCATTGGCGTATTCAAACTTTCCGATACGTTTATTTTTGGCATCGGTAAACGCTCCGGCTTCATGACCAAATAGCTCACTGTTAAGCAGTTGCTCCTGAATTGCACCGCAGTTAATGGCAACAAAGTTATGATCGCGGCGTTGACTTTGCTCGTGCAGGGAGCGCGCCACCAACTCCTTTCCAGTACCCGTTTCGCCCATAATCAACACATCGGTATTGGCGTTGGCGATATTACGGATCAGTTTGCGTAGTTGTTTAATGGCGGGCGATTTGCCGATAATACGTGGCCCCAGTCGGGTTTGGCTATCCAGCTCTTCTCGCAGGGCGCGATTTTCCAGCGTTAACTGGCGTTGTTCGACAGCACGGTTTACCCGGTCAACCAGCAACGTCGCTGAAAAAGGCTTTTCAATCAGGTCATAAGCACCTTCACGGATGGCGTTAACAGCAGTACTAACATCAGCGTGCCCGCTAATAAGGATAATGGGCAGTCTGGCGTCAATCGTTAAGGCGGTACGCATCAGCTCTAGCCCATCCATGTCGGGCATGCGAATATCGGTGAGTAATATGCCAAAAAAGTCGGGGGTGATGTACGGCAGGGCTTGCCTGGCTGTTTTAAAGCTTTTGACCTGATAGTCGGCCAACTGCAAGGATTGTTCAATGGACTGACGTACCGATGCTTCATCATCAACCAGTAAAATAGTCGGCTTTGTC
>JALWMR010000077.1 GCA_027083815.1 Thiotrichaceae bacterium | reverse complement strand
TATGGTGGGCCTGGAAGGACTCGAACCTTCGACCAACGGATTATGAGTCCGCTGCTCTAACCAACTGAGCTACAGGCCCCTTGAGGGGTGCTTGAAAGTAACAAGGGCGGGAATTATAAAGTAATAAGCCTAACAATTCCAGACTAGGATACACCTGGGTCCTTATCCATTTCAAGGAAGCTGCGTAGCATATCTGATCGGCTCGGGTGACGCAATTTTCTTAGTGCTTTTGCTTCAATTTGCCTGATTCTTTCACGTGTTACATCAAACTGTTTGCCAACTTCTTCCAAAGTGTGGTCGGTATTCATATCAATACCGAAACGCATTCTAAGCACTTTAGCTTCGCGAGGTGTCAGGCTACCAAGCACCTCACGGGTACTTTCACCAAGCCCGGTAGACGTTGCAGAATCAACAGGCGATTGTACATTGCCGTCTTCAATAAAATCACCTAATGATGAATCTTCATCATCACCAATAGGGGTTTCCATTGATATTGGCTCTTTGGCAATTTTCATCACTTTTCGCACCTTATCTTCTGGCATTTCCATCTCAATTGCCAGTTCTTCAGGGGTGCCTTCTCGACCTTTTTCCTGCAATAATTTACGCGAGATTCGATTGAGTTTGTTGATTGTCTCAATCATATGAACCGGTATACGAATGGTTCTTGCCTGATCTGCAATGGAACGAGTAATTGCCTGTCTTATCCACCAGGTTGCATAGGTTGAAAACTTATAACCGCGCCGGTATTCAAACTTGTCGACAGCTTTCATTAAGCCAATATTTCCCTCTTGAATAAGATCAAGGAATTGCAAGCCACGGTTGGTATATTTTTTGGCTATCGAAATAACAAGACGTAGATTGGCTTCAACCATTTCTTTTTTGGCGCGACGTGCTTTGGCTTCACCAACCGATACAGTACGGTTTATTTCTTTTATTTGCGTAATTGTCAGGCGCGTTTCATCCTGAATTTTAATCAACTGCTGTTGATTAAAAATAATATCTTCTCTAAAGGGTTCGATAGCATCCGCAAATTGTGGGTGTTCAGCAATGTAATTATCCAACCAATCCAGATTGGTCTCATTCTGGGGGAAGCTACTAATAAAATCACGACGCGGCATGGCTGCTTTTTGCACACAAAGCTTCATGATTTGACGTTCATAACCACGAATACGATCTAGAATACTGTGCAATTGCTGCCCTAAGGTATCAATAACCGCAGGGGTTAATTTAAATTCAAGTAGCTTGCGGCTCTGCTCGGAACGCAATCTTAAATATTCTTCTTCATCGCCATTTTCGCTGGCCTGGCAAGCACGCACGTAAAGATCATTGAGTTCAGAAAATTTCTGTTGTGCAATTTCTGGATCAGGACCGGTATCCTCTGGCTCCTCTTCCTCCTCATCGTCATCAGATGCACTTTCTGCCTCGGCTGCCTTTGTTTCAGCCGTTACAATAGGCGCGGGCTCGGGGATTACATGGCGCTCTGCATCAGGATCAACAAAATCAATGATGAGGTCAGTTAAACGCTTTTCTTCAGCTTCTACCTTGGCATAAAAATCGAGTAAGTATTCAGCCGATGCTGGAAAGTGAGAAAGTGCTGTTAGCACCTCATATAAACCTTCCTCAATACGAATGGCAATTTGTATTTCGCCTTCACGCGTCAATAGTTCTACCGTGCCCATTTCACGCATATACATGCGTACAGGATCAGTAGTTCGGCCAAAGTCATTATCAACACTGGTTAGTGCTGCTGCCGCAGCTTCTGCAGCTTCGTCGTCGGCTTCTGTGGTATCTTCATTTAAAATCAGGCTGTCTTCATCCGGTGCTTTTTCGAAGACTTTGATACCCATATCACCAATCATGGTGACAATTTCATCAATTTGCTCTGGATCTACTATTGAGTCAGGCAGGTGATCATTAACCTCTGCATAGGTTAAAAAACCTTGTTCCTTTCCTTTGGTAATCAGTGCTTTTAAACTGGACTGTTCGCCCTGTTTGCCTTCTGATGCTGCAACATCTTCATTATTGCTTTCGTCTTCTAAAGGCTCTTTATTGTCTAGGTTTTGATTACTGCTCATAAATTCTGTTCACACCCGTAACGCTACGTTATTCAAAGAGTTTTTTGTTTAACATTGCGAATAAAAATGGATTCTTGAAAAAAATGCTAATCAACCATGATAGCACACTTTTATTCTCTGTTATGTATTCATTGTGGGAGAGTCGGCGTATTAAATCTGAACACGTTTAACAACGACACAACCTCCTGCTGCTTTTAAAATATGGGCGTCTTTCTAAAGAACAACCCTGAGTTTTATTTCTTTACAAACGCTATTAACGCTATTGAATATCAATCGTGATTTTGACTTAAGAAAGCATACTCCCCTTTTTCCTGCTCATTCAAACCCGATGTTCGGGCCTTATGAATCAATTGTTCAAGTTTAATCTCATTTGCCCTCTTACGAATTTGTCGCAAGCAGTCCTGGAGTTCACGGCGCAGAATATCATCATCATCAGTCTCTGGCTGCCACATCATCAGGTGTGATAGAGGGGCTTCTAGTTCGGTGTTTTTCCACCGTTCCAGCAAGGCTACCGCATTTAGTTGCGGGTTCTCTTGCATGGCTTCAATAAGTGTAGTCAATAAATCCGAACCTGGCAGTTGTGAAAGTATAATTTGTTCAACATTTTCGACAGTCTGCACTAATTCAGGTTTATTAAGCAGCAAGCTAATCGCATAACGAACCGGCGTTTGCCTGACTTCACGGTTACTTAAACGTGAAAAATTTATACGATTAAGTGACTTGCTCCCACTTTCAGGTCTATCTTTTGTACGTAAATACCTGTTACTAAAGGTCATTACATCGACGTTTGTTTGCTCGGATAAACGCTTTATCAATTGATCTCTAATCAATGTATCAGGCATTTGTTTTAGCAGTTTGGCTGCTTCCCCTAAAAAGCGCGCCTTGCCTTCATCCGAGGTGATATTAAAACGCTCATGTAGATTTTCTACAAAATAGCTCGTTAAAGATTGTGCGTTTCCCAGCGACATTTCAAATGCCTCTTTACCCACTTTTCGGATTTGCGTATCCGGATCTTCTCCATCAGGAAGAAATAGAAAACGAATTTCCTTGCTATCCTGAATTACAGAAATGGCATTTACCAAAGCGCGCCAGGCTGCTTCACGCCCTGCTCTATCACCATCAAAACAAAACACCACTTCAGGCACTGCCCGAAATAGCTGCTTAATATGTTCTGGAGTGGTAGCTGTACCCAGGGTTGCTACGGCGTAGGAGACACCAAACTGTGCCAGCGCGATAACATCCATATAGCCTTCGACAACAACAATACGCTCAAGCTTTTGGGTGTTAATACGTGCTTCATAGAAGCCATAAAGTTCAGATCCTTTATGAAAAACTTGTGTTTCAGGTGAATTAATATATTTGGGTAGCTCATCACCCAGTACTCTGCCACCAAAACCGATTACCTGTCCTTTGCGGTTGCGGATGGGAAACATAATACGATCACGATAACGGTCGTAAATTTTGCCATCTTCTTTTTTTATTAACAGGCCTGAATCAACAAGCTGCTCTTCGCTATACTGCCTGACGAAGTATTTAAGCAGATTATCCCAGCCGGCAGGAGAATAACCCAGATTAAAGCGTTTGCTAATGTCACCACTTAACTCGCGACCTTTAAGGTACTCAACCGCTCTGGCTGAACCTTTTAGCTGCAATTGATAATAGTGATTAGCCTCTTCAAGCAAGGTATAAATATCTTTACTACGTTGACGCTGTGCCTCGCTTGGACAGCCGCTGCCTTTTTCTCGGGGTACACTAATACCCATTGAATCGGCCAAAGACTCAATCGCCTCAACAAAATCAAGGTGCTCATATTCCATTAGAAAGGAAATAGCCGAACCATGAACCCCGCAGCCAAAGCAATGATAAAACTGTTTGGTCGGACTTACCGTAAATGAGGGAGTTTTTTCATTATGAAAAGGGCAGCAGGCGGTATATTCACGACCTTTCTTTTTCAGTGGGACACGCGCATTAATAACATCAACAACGTCTGCACGTGTTAATAAATCATCAATAAATTCTCGTGGTATTCGTCCAGATGCCATAAATAATCGCTTAAAAAGGATCGAATGTGACCTTTATAGTTAATAAAGGACGCCTCTATATAACAGAGATGCCTTAAACTTATATAAAAGTCACAAAAAGAGATTTAAAAAGTACACCCCCCCACTTTTTAGGCATTTTCTCGTTGATAGCCGGATTTTCTTGATCTAATGCCTACTGCGTTAACGTGGCAGACTGGTCGCTCCCATCAAATATTTATCAATCGCATGAGCACACTGGCGGCCTTCCCGAATAGCCCAAACAACCAGAGATTGACCACGGCGCATATCACCGGCAGCAAACACTTTTTTCATAGAAGTGGCATAGGCGTTTTCACCTTCGGTCTCACCCTTAACATTGCCACGCGGATCAAGTTGAACACCCAGCTCGTCAAGCATTCCTTCATGTACAGGATGCACAAATCCCATGGCCAAGGTTGCTATATCAGCTTTTATTTCAAACTCCGAGCCTTCTATTTCAGTCATTTGCCACTGGCCCTTTTCATCTTGGGACCAATCAACCTTAATGCACTTAACAGCCTTCAGATTGCCTTCATCATCGCCTATAAATTCCTTGGTAGCGACTGAGAACAGGCGCTCACAGCCTTCTTCCTGAGAAGTGGAAGTACGCATTTTATTAGGCCAGTCAGGCCAGACCAGGAGCTTGTCTTCCTTTTCAGGTGGTTTTGGCATAATTTCTAATTGGGTAATGCTTTTTGCACCATGGCGAGTGGAGGTACCAATGCAGTCCGAGCCAGTATCGCCGCCACCAATAACAACCACATCCTTATCTTTCGCCCAAATAACGTTATCTTTACCGTGTATTCCTTGCACCCATTTGGTATTCGCCTTCAGAAAATCCATGGCAAAATAAACACCTTTTAGATCACGACCAGGAATCGGCAGGTCACGGGGTTGTTCAGAACCACCCGTCAAGGCAATCGCATCAAATTCTTCAAGCAATTGTTTGGCAGGTATATCAACACCTATGTGGGTATCAGTGCGAAATTCAACGCCTTCTGCAGCCATTTGCTCCATACGACGATCAATCAGTTGTTTTTCCAGCTTAAAATCAGGAATACCAAAACGCATTAAACCACCTATGCGAGATTCTTTTTCGAACAGGATAACCTCATGACCCACGCGAGCCAGTTGCTGTGCTGCCGACATGCCCGCTGGACCTGAACCAACAACAGCAACTTTTTTACCCGTTTTATGGGGAGCCGGTTCTGGTTTAACCCAACCTTTGGCAAAGCCAGTGTCAACAATTTCGCATTCTATCGTTTTAATCGTAACCGGGTTATCAATTAAGTTGAGGGTACAAGATTCCTGACAAGGTGCAGGACAAATTCTGCCGGTAATTTCAGGTAAATTATTGGTTGAATGCAAGGTATCCAGTGCGTCCTGCCAATATCCACGGTACACCAGATCATTCCAGTCTGGAATCAAGTTATTAACCGGGCAACCACCTTGTGGACCATCATGGCAAAAAGGCACCCCACAATCCATGCAGCGGGAACCCTGAATTTTTAATGTTTCCTGATCTAGCGGGATTATAAACTCATGAAAATGAACAACTCGTTCATTTACTGGTGCATAGCTTCTATCTTGTTGTGGGTATTCTTTAAAACCTGTAATTTTTCCCATTATTATTATCTCCTAGGCTGCTGCTTTATTAGAACGATGCTTCTCAAGTGCGCGTTGATAATCAACCGGCATGACCTTTACAAACTTGCCCAGGTAATCACTCCAGTTATCAAGAATCATTTGCGCCCGCTTTGAGCCAGTATACTCAAGGTGGTTCTCTATCAAGGTTTTAAGACGAGTCTCATCCGCTGCCAACAAATCAGAGGTATCGGCATTACCTCCATCGGGTAACACCTTTTGCAACTCAACCATCTCGGTATTACATAGCTTGTCGAACTGACCCTGCTCATTGAGTACATAAGCAAAACCACCCGACATACCAGCAGCAAAATTACGCCCTGTCTCGCCTAAACAAACTACGATACCACCGGTCATGTATTCACAACCATGATCGCCCAAACCTTCTACAACGGCCGTTGCACCGGAGTTACGTACACAAAAACGCTCACCCGCGACTCCACTAAAGTAGGCCTCACCCTGGATAGCTCCATATAAAACGGTATTTCCGACAATAATATTTTTATCAGCCTGTTCAATTTTACAGTCGGCTGGTGGATAAACAATCAAGCGTCCACCTGAGAGTCCCTTGCCCACATAATCATTGCCTTCGCCAGAAAGTTCCAGAGTTACACCTTTTGCCGCCCAGGCACCGAATGACTGCCCTGCTGTTCCAGTTGCTTTGATATGAATCGTGTCATCTGGCAAACCAGCATGGCCATATTTTTCTGCGATGCGGCCTGACAGCATAGTTCCAAAAGTACGATTATGATTTTTTATCGAAATGTCAATAACCACTTTTTCACCACGTTCAAGAGCGGGCTGGGCTTGCTCTATCAACTTATTATCCAGTGCGGCATCAATACCGTGATCCTGCGTTATAGTATGATGTTCTTCATCATGAGATTCTGCCAGAGGTTTAGCCAACAACTTACTGTAATCCAAGCCTTTTGCCTTCCAATGTTCTATAACCGCTCGCATATCCAGCTTTTCTGATTGCCCTACCATTTCAGCAACGCTACGGAAACCTAGTTTGGCCATGAGCTGACGCATTTCTTCAGCAACAAAGAAGAAATAATTAATGACGTGCTCAGGCTTGCCCACAAACTTCTTGCGCAGCTCAGGGTCTTGTGTCGCCACACCAACAGGACAAGTGTTTAAGTGACATTTCCTCATCATTAAACAGCCTTCGGCGATTAACGGGGCAGTAGCAAAACCAAATTCATCAGCCCCCAGTAGCGCAGCAATAACCACATCACGACCGGTTCGCAAACCGCCATCAGCCTGCACACAAACGCGACTACGTAATTTATTCATAACCAGGGTTTGATGTGTTTCAGCCAGACCAATCTCCCAGGGGGAACCGGCATGACGCAATGATGTGAGCGGTGATGCACCTGTTCCCCCATCATAGCCTGAAATAGTCAAATGATCAGCATGTGCTTTGGTAACACCAGCGGCAACCGTTCCCACACCAACCTCTGAAACCAGTTTTACCGAAATACGTGCTTTTGGGTTGACATTTTTTAAGTCATGAATCAATTGAGCCAAATCTTCAATGGAGTAAATATCATGGTGCGGTGGTGGAGAGATCAAACCTACCCCCGGTGTTGAATGACGCACACGCGCAATTTGTTCATTGACCTTGTGCCCCGGTAACTGACCGCCTTCACCAGGCTTTGCACCTTGCGCCATTTTTATCTGGATATCATCAGCATTAACCAGATACTCTGTGGTAACACCAAAACGACCTGATGCTACCTGCTTGATAGAAGAACGCTCGGGGTTTGGCGATCCATCCGGCAAAGGATTAAAGCGTGAGGCTTCTTCACCACCTTCGCCCGTATTCGATTTTGCGCCAATCGCATTCATGGCAACAGCCAGGGTTGAATGTGCCTCATAAGAGATACTGCCAAATGACATGGCTCCGGTTGCAAAACGTTTTACAATTTCTTTGGCTGGTTCAACTTCATCCAAAGGTATCGGCTTATTTGCAAAATTAAAATCCATCAGCCCTCGTAGTGTTAATAAACCTTCTGATTGCTCATCAATAGCCTGAGAAAATTCAGCGAAGCTTTTCGCATTATTTCCCCGTACCGCATGTTGCAAGCGAGATACTGTTGCTGGTGTCCAAACATGTTTTTCACCACGTACACGATAAGCATAGTCACCGCCGGCATCCAGATGTTTTTTGTAGACTTGCTTATCACCATAACCACGCATATGACAACGCCGGGATTCTCTTGAAATCTCTTCTAAACCCACGCCTTCAATGGTGGTTGCCGTACCCTTGAAGTATTTATCAACGAACTCGCTTGATAGACCTACTGCATCAAAGATTTGCGCACCACAATAGGATTGATAGGTACAGATACCCATTTTGGACATGACTTTTTTCAAGCCTTTGCCAATAGCCTTAATATAGTTTTTATGAGCAGTTGCGGTGTCCATATTGGCATCAAAATAAGATAAATGGTCATCCACTGTTTCTAATGCAAGCCAGGGGTTAATTGCTTCAGCTCCGTATCCGGCAAGTGTTGCAAAGTGCTGTATTTCAAGCGCAGCGCCAGTTTCAACAACCAAACCCGTGTTGGTTCTAAGGCCATGTTTTATCAGGTGATGATGCACTGCAGAGGTTGCAAGTAAGGATGGAATAGGCAAGCGCTCTGCACTAACAGCACGATCCGACAATATTAATATATTATATTTGCCTTCAACTGCTGTTTGGGCCTGTTTACAAAGCTTTTTAACAGCGACTTCCATACCTTCTTCACCAAAGGCGGCATCATAAGTTATATCCAGCGTTTTGGTCCTAAAGGCATCACCAGCATGGTCGTTGATATGACGGATATAGAATAATTGCTCATTGGTTAATATGGGTTGCTTCACCTCAAGTCGCATGCTGGCATCTTGATTATCATGTGACAATAAGTTGGGTCTGGGACCAATAAAGGTCACAAGAGACATTACCAATTCTTCTCGAATCGGATCGATGGGTGGGTTAGTCACCTGAGCAAAGTTTTGCTTAAAATAATTAGACAAGTGACGAGTACGATGAGACAGCACGGCAACCGGGCTATCTACACCCATAGAGCCAGTACCTTCCATACCCGTTTTCACCATGGGTGCAAGCAGGAATTTTAGATATTCTTGCGTGTAACCAAAGGTCTGTTGCTTCTTTAACAGTTCATCTTTGCTTTGCGGCTCGGGAACTTCAGCATCACCAAAGATTTCGCAAACCTTGATTTGGGTTTCATTTAGCCAGTCGCGGTAAGGGTGCTTATTACAAATGTCTTTTTTTAGCTCTTCATCAGTAATAATACGCCCCTGCTCCATATCAATCAGGAACATTTTACCGGGTTGCAAACGCCATTTTTTGATAAT
This sequence comes from Thiotrichaceae bacterium, assembly GCA_027083815.1. Taxonomy (GTDB): domain Bacteria; phylum Pseudomonadota; class Gammaproteobacteria; order Thiotrichales; family Thiotrichaceae; genus Cocleimonas. The sequence continues at coordinate 11,205 of JALWMR010000077.1, read as the reverse complement.
CTTGTTCTCTGGAATATCCAGAACGCCCATTTCGGATGCCATTACCACCAAATCATCATCAGTGACCAGATAACGTGCCGGGCGCAAACCGTTTCTATCCAGCATGGCTCCTATTTGCCGACCATCACTAAAGGCTACGGCCGCAGGGCCATCCCAGGGCTCCATTACAGCCGCATTATATTCGTAATAAGCCTTGCGATCTTCATCCATAAGCTCATTGCCATACCAGGCTTCCGGAATCAGGGTTGTCATTGCTTCCGTTAATGAATAACCACCCGCTACCATCAGCTCCAGAGCATTATCCAGGCTGGCAGTATCTGATTGACCTTCGGGAATTACTGGCCAGACTTTTTCCAGGTCATCACCTAAGATATCAGATTGCATGGAGTGCTGACGTGCCGCCATCCAGTTAACATTGCCCCGGTTTGTATTGATTTCACCGTTATGTGCAATCATTCTAAAAGGATGCGCCAAATCCCAGGTTGGGAAGGTATTGGTTGAGAAACGCTGATGTACTAATGCCAAAGCAGATACAACCCGCCGATCCATTAAATCGAGATAGTATTCACCTACCTGTTCTGCCAGCAACATACCTTTATAGACAATCGTGCGTGACGACATCGAACAGACATAAAAATCGCCTGAGCCTGTTACACCAAGCTGATTAACTCTTGCAGTCACCAGTTTGTGAATAACAAATAATTTTCGTTCAAAAGTTTCCTGATCGGGGGTTTTATCTCCTCTACCGATAAAAACCTGAAACGTATTGGGTTCAGTGGGTTTAACACTCTCACCCAGACCACTATTATCAACAGGAACCTTTCGCCAACCTAATACTTTTTGCCCTAACTCTTCAATAGCGACTTCAACTGCTTTTTGTAATACCTTGCACTGCGACTCATCTTTAGGGAAAAAAATCATGCCCACGCCATATTCGCCTTCAGCAGGCAGATCAATCCCTACATCCTGCTTGACAACAGCATGCATAAAGGCATCTGGAATCTGCATCAACAAGCCTGCACCGTCACCCGCCATTGGATCTGCGCCTACCGCACCACGGTGCGTTACTCGCTTTAATATGGTTAAACCCTGCTGAACGATATCATGGCTCTTCTCACCTTTAATATGTGCAACAAAACCAACACCACAGGCATCATGCTCATTTGCAGGGTCATATAAGCCTTGCTTTAGTGGAAGGGTATTTATCTTTGACGTTTTTTTAGGCGGCATGTTTGATGCGTTATTATGCATATAATTCCTCGTAAAACATTGTATAAGCAAGCACCAAGCTCTCTTTACCGGGGTGCTTTTTACCCGTGATAACAACTCGGATAAATAAAAGGGCAGAGCAGTATATCAGCTTTTTGCAAGCTTGTTATACCTCAATAGTGTTAGCTTCATGAAAAAATATTCGCTACGGTGTAACTAGCTGTGGTGTAATCTAATAATATCCCGATATACAAATCAAATCGCATTAAGGAAAGGTGATGATCAGAAATTCTGATAATAAAAGTGAATCAACAATCGGCATTACCAACATGATTGCCAAACAGCTCAGAAATAGCCAGCCCTGGATTTACTTTTTGGTCGGTATAGGGGTTATTTCTTCTTTACTTAGTCTATTAAGTATTATTAGTTTATTCAAATATTCCGTTATACTGGCAACAAGTCGTTTAGTAGTGACAATTTTGCAATTGATTATTGCCTTTTTCCTATTTAAATATGCCCGTTCAATTGACTCTATACTGACCTCTGGATCTGCTAAAGACCTTGGTGTGGGTCTTTCTGTTTTAAATAAAGTCTGGATACTGATGAGTATTGAAGTTGGTTTTTCAGTGTTTCTTGGCGTTATTCATTATTTAACTAGATTGTTTTAATAGATATTGTCTAATTGGCACCGCTCCCTTATAATCCCGCGCCGCTAAATATGCATTATTGCTATAGCGAATAACAAACACATTTTTGGGTTCCCTCAACCCCATTAACAAAAAGGATAGCATGAATACCAATACACCCTCTTCTACTACTACTTTAGCTCCCCTGTCCAGTAAATCGGTTTTAGTTCCTTTGGTTCTATTTCATCTAACGGTGATTGCTGCCAGTAATTACCTGGTTCAAATACCTGTAACAATCTTTGGATTTAATACAACCTGGGGAGCTTTCACTTTTCCCTTAATTTTCTTAGCTACTGATTTAACGGTGAGAATCTATGGGGCCGCACAAGCTCGTCGCATTATTTTTATTGCGATGCTACCTGCTTTGGCAATATCTTATATATTATCGGTGCTTTTTTATGAAGGTCAGTTTCAGGGGTTTTCACAACTAACCGAACTTAATACCTTTGTAGGCCGAATCGCGATTGCCAGTTTTATTGCTTATCTTGCTGGTCAATTACTTGATGTGACTGTATTTAATCAGCTCCGTCAAAAAAAGAGCTGGTGGATTGCCCCGGCTAGCTCCTCCGTTATTGGTGGCCTAATCGATACAGTATTATTTTTTAGCATTGCTTTTTATCATAGTAGCGATCAATTTATGGCCGCAAACTGGACTGAAATTGCCACGCTTGATTATATTTTCAAACTAGTAATTAGCGTTGCCTTATTTGTGCCCGCTTACGGTGTATTAATGAATCGCTATAGTAGACGCTTTGTTCCTGCCACATGAGCGACTCTAAAAAGATCTAAAACAGCCTGGTGGCAAGGCTCCTCTTTCTGGCCCACCTGAAAAATCCATACTTGAGCCAGTCAACACCCTAATCCAGGTGTAGATTATCAGGTGTACTTCACTACACCTGAATTTACCTTCCTTTGCCCAATGACAGGTTAGCCAGATTTGGTAATCGACCATGTTCCCGGTCAAAAGCAAGTTAAGAGCAAATCATTAAAGCTCTTTTTTGATCTCTTTTATCCATGGCGCAACTTTATTGTCATACTGTCATTTATTAGTCGATGGGTAGTTTATTATAATTTACCTTTCATAAAAGGAAAGGTAGGCAGATCACAGTCATCAACGGTCATAATCCGATCATCAACAACCAGTTCACGATAAGCATGCCAGCTTGCGTGCCCAAGAATAGGTAGTGTTAGGGCAATGCCGAGAAAGAAGAAAGCAAAACCCAAACCAATCAGGGCAACAATGGCAAATGCCCAGGTGAACATAACCACCGGGTTCTTTTTTACCGCTCTAACACTGGTCACCATGGCAGTTACCACATCAACCTTTCTGTGCGTCATTAGCGGGATAGAGATAGCACTAATCATAAAACTAACTGCCGCAAACACCAGCCCAACCAGACCCAATAACAGGGTAAACTGTAAAGACTCCTTATTGGCGAACAAGGTTGACATAATGCCATCAGAACTGATCGTCATCGTTCCAAAGTGCATGGAAAAGAGTGTTAAGGTAATTAATGACCAGAATACAATGAGCATTCCAATCACTATAGAAAAACCAACGATACCAACGGGGTTATAACAAAGCGCTTTACAGCCTTTGCTAAAACTGGGCTTTACTCCCGCCTCCAGATGTCGACTCATGCAATAAGGACCGACTGCAATAATTGGCCCTAGCAGATAAAATATAGTGACTAAACCAAAGGTGTAAAGGGGATTATTGTAGGTAAGCCATATTAATATTATACCTATCAGCGCATAAATAAGACCATAAAACAGGCTAAGCATAGGCACTTGCTTGAAGTCATCAATTCCTTTGCTTAACCACCTCATCGGTGCACCGCTATCCACTTTTCTTATTTCGATTTTTTGTGAATAATCAAACTCTTCTTCTTGATGTAGGATGTCATGTTGAGCTGTAGCCATAATCACTCCTCCTTTTAAATTTGACATATATCAAATTATTTATCTCTCAAATATTGATATTTGTCAACCTTATTATTGATATTTACCAATATAGTGCATAAGTTAATACACTGCTGGTCTTATTTTAGATGCAGAACATGGAAAAAGTGTGAATGAATTAGATATTTATAAGCTCGCTATTAGAACACTTAGCTTGCTTTTAAAGCAAACTGAACAACAGCCCAGATTGAGATAATAAAAACCAGTGTCATAATGATACCGGCAAGAATAAAAGGGAGCGCACTACTTTTTGAAAAATCTTCCTCAAGATTCTTTTTTTTCTGTACGCCTATCATGGCCGACATCACACTTTTAAGTACTTTAAAAAAGGCCATGCTTAGTATCCTGCCAATAAAGAATAAATAGTCATTATGTCAGCCGAATCAGGTAATAGTGATCAAAGAGCAACACAACAAACAAAAGCATTAGATAATTTATCGAATAGGCAAAGGTTTTCATTGGAAGACGCTTATCTTCAGGCCACCGTAAAAGCTGGACGGCATAATAGAGAAAGCCTGCTCCCAGCAACATAGCACCGACGATATAGACCAGCCCGCTCATACCTAACAGATAAGGCATAATGGTAATGATAACCAGCAAAATGGTATAAAGCAGGATTTGGACTCGGGTAAAATAATGTCCGTGAGTCACCGGTAACATGGGGATATTTACCTTTGCATATTCCTTTCTTCGATGGATGGCAAGTGACCAAAAATGAGGGGGTGTCCAGATAAAAATTATCAAAAAAAGTAGCAAAGCACCCAGGTCAATTGAGTTTGTTATAGCAACCCAACCAAGCAAGGGAGGCGCTGCACCAGCGGCACCGCCAATAACAATGTTTTGTGGTGTAGCCCTTTTTAAATAAAGAGTATAAAAAACGGCATAGCCAATTAATGCCAGCAAGGTTAACACGGCAGTTAACATATTAACCCCTACCATTAATATTCCTATTCCAAGCACGCCCAAAGAAACACCAAACAGCAAGGCTGTTTTGGGGGAAACCTTACCTTCAGGCAGGGGTCTTCTGCGTGTACGTGCCATTTTAGTATCAATATTTTGGTCAATAATATGATTAAATACAGCGGCGGAAGAAGCAGAGAAGGCGATGCCAATAGAGGCAAGTAACACGAGTTGCAGCGGAGGGAGTGTTGTTGTAGACAGATACATGCCAACCACAGCCGTCAGCATAATCAGGGACACTACTTTCACTTTGCATAAGGTTAAAAAGTCACCAATATTAGGTGTTACCGCAGTAGTGAGTTGTGCATTATTCATAATTGAACCTCTATTTTGTTTTTCTGACTGTGCTAACCCAGACGAGAATACTTGAGTAGTTTTTTTAAGTCTTTAATCATTTTTTTAGCATTGGGCTTATCTTGAGGGTAGTACATCATTAAATTTCCCAGCGGGTCTAAAAGATAAATCGGTCTTTGCTCAAGCTTGGGAAACTGCTTTAAAAAAGTTGATGTTGGTAATTCAACCTGTGCCGTAACCAAATCTTTATTGTCTTCTTTATTAATATGATTGGTTACCTCTTTGTTTGACACAAATACCGTTCTTACCCGCCTCATCTGCTCATTCATTAACAGTCGAACACGCTTCATCAGCAATAAACGATCTAAACAAAATTGTTTGCAACGACCTGTTTCAATATAAAGCATAGTCCATTTTTTTGAGAGGCTTTGCTCTTTAAGGGCTGGAAGACCATCTTTCATCAAGCCATCCACTCTGGCAGGAAAAGCAGGCTGGATCAGAGTTCCATAATTAACGCTTCCCTTGCTAATCCCTAAATTATCAAGATTAAAAAAAACTATTGTGCCTAAAACCACCGGTGCTAAAAAAATAGCTAGCAAGGTTAAAAGGGATTTTTTACCGGCATCCATTTATAAAGCTCCTAATGATGTGCTTCAATTAATCAATACTTTCAGTACACATTATTTTGATATATATCAATATTTAATAGATTATTTTATTTTGACGCGTTAGACTAGCAAAAAATAATATTTATTTTGATATTTATCAATTTGGCTTTTCACGACCCATTAAAAAACTTAAGCCTGATTGAAAATACCTAATAGACTCGATTTAAGTTAATCGAGACTAAGCTAGCAAGGAGGAGGCTATATGCTTGGTATCAGGATTTCACCGTTCTTATCAGCTAAGAACACATCTCTGTTTAATATCGTTAATTCAATTAATAATAAATACTTAAACATCATTAAGTACTTCCTTATACCACTACTGCTTTCACCACAGTTTCTATTTGCAGAATATGCTATCAACCTACCTAAAGGCGTAACCTCAGTTAGTCGTAATATTTATGGCTTGCACATGACTATTTTCTGGGTCTGTGTCGCCATTGCGATACTTGTTTTCGGTGTAATGATCTGGTCTATGATCTTTCACCGTAAATCCAGGGGAGCTGTTGCTTCCAACTTCCACGAAAGTACTGCCGTAGAATTGGTGTGGACGCTAGTACCACTGGCAATTTTAATTGCTATAGCATTTCCGGCTACACGTGTGCTGATTGATCTGGAAAATACCGAAAAAGCCGACATGACCGTAAAAATCACCGGCTATCAATGGAAGTGGCAATATGATTACATGGATGAAGGTATCAGCTTTTTCAGTAATTTAGCCCAATCAAGCAAAGATGCTATTGACAATGCAGATAACAGAAACAAACTCGATCATTATTTAAAAGAAGTTGATAAGCGCCTTGTTCTTCCCGTAGGAAAACGTATCCGCTTTTTGATGACATCTAATGATGTCATCCATTCCTGGTGGGTAAGGGACTTAGGTGTAAAACAGGATGCTAACCCCGGTTTTATAAATGATGCCTGGGCAAAAATTGATAAGCCTGGTGTTTATCGAGGTCAATGTGCTGAGCTTTGTGGCAAGGACCATGGCTTTATGCCTATCGTTGTCGAAGCACTACCTGAGGCTGACTATCAAACCTGGGTAGGCAAACAAAAAGCGGCTCAAAAAGCACGAGAAGCAGCCTCTGGAAAGCAATGGTCAAAACAAGATTTAATGGCCCAAGGGCAAAAAATATATAGTTCAACCTGTGCCAGTTGTCATGGCGTTACCGGACAAGGAATTCCCGGCGTATTCCCCGCAATGGTAGGAAGCAAAATTGCGACCGGTGATCTTAAAAAGCATATCAATATTGTACTTAACGGAAAGTCTGGCACCGCCATGCAGGCATTTGGTAAGCAGTTAGGGGATGCCGATCTAGCAGCCGTAATCACTTACGAGCGCAATGCCTTTGGCAATAACACTGGCGACGTTGTTCAACCCTCAACCATCAAATCAGCACGATAGGAGATTCTCATATGTCCACAACAACGACCGATTTACAAGATGAGATTGATGCCTTGGGAAAGTCTCATGATAATCATCATCACGGCCCTGAAAAAGGGGTTATGCGCTGGATAAAAACCACTAATCATAAAGATATAGGCACACTCTATCTCTGGTTTGCTTTCATTATGCTATTAACTGGTGGCGCCATGGCAATGGTCATTCGCGCCGAACTATTTCAGCCAGGATTACAACTGGTTGAACCACAGTTCTTTAATCAAATGACCACCCTGCACGGTTTAATTATGGTCTTTGGCGCAATTATGCCGGCATTTGTAGGTTTGGCAAACTGGCAGATACCCCTGATGATTGGCGCCAAGGATATGGCTCTGCCCAGAATGAATAACTGGAGTTTCTGGATTTTACCTTTCGCTGGAGCAATGCTACTTAGTACACTCTTTATGAAAGGCGGTGGTCCTGCATTTGGCTGGACCTTCTATGCGCCACTTTCCACTACTTTCGCGCCTGATAGTACAGATTTCTTTATCTTTGCTATTCATATGCTGGGCTTCTCATCCATTATGGGCGCTATAAATGTGATTGCGACCATTTTGAACATGCGCGCACCCGGCATGAAACTAATGGATATGCCCTTATTTGTCTGGACATGGTTAATCACGGCCTTTTTATTAATCGCAGCCATGCCTGTTTTAGCCGGTGCCGTGACCATGATGCTGACAGACCGTAACTTCGGCACCAGCTTCTTTGATGCAGCCGGCGGCGGTGACCCGGTCATGTTCCAACATATATTCTGGTTCTTTGGACACCCAGAAGTATATATCATGATTTTACCAGCTTTTGGCGTAGTCTCCCAAATCATACCTACATTCGCACGCAAACCATTATTTGGCTATAGCTCAATGGTTTATGCGACTGCATCCATTGCATTACTCTCCTTTGTCGTCTGGGCACATCATATGTTTTTAACGGGTATGCCCGTTGCCGGTCAGATGTATTTTATGTATGCAACTATCATGATCTCCGTGCCCACAGGGGTAAAAGTGTTTAACTGGGTCACAACCATGTGGCGCGGGTCACTCTCATTTGAAACACCGATGCTGTGGGCTGTTGCCTTTGTCATCTTATTTACAATTGGTGGCTTTTCGGGCTTGATGCTAGGCATCGCTCCGGCGGACATCCAGTATCATGATACCTACTTTGTTGTTGCTCATTTCCATTATGTCCTGGTAACAGGTGCCCTATTCTCAATTATTGCAGCTGTCTTCTACTGGCTACCTAAGTGGTGTGGCCGAATGTATAACCAGAAACTAGCCAAAATTCATTTTTGGTGGGCGGTTATCTCAGTCAATATTCTGTTTTTCCCGCAACATTTTCTTGGCTTGGCGGGGATGCCACGTCGTATTCCAGATTACTCGCTTCAATTTGCCGATTTCAACATGATATCCAGCATAGGCGGCTTTGTTTTTGGTGCTTCTTTCTTGCTGTTAACGTATATCATAGTTGATTGCATTCGCAATGGAGAACGGGTCAAAGAGCCACGAGTTTGGCCAAGTGCCAAGGGTTTAGAGTGGACAATACCGACACCGGCTCCCTATCACACATTTGATAAGCCACCAGGCAAAGAACTAATACTCGCCGAGTCCAGTCATACAGGAGCACATTAAAATGATTAGCAAAGAAGAGGCGCGCTTCTTAAGTGAAGAGGAGTTACTAAAGAGGCAACGAAAAGGCGCAACGCTAACGGCAACCATCGTTGCCATGATCGCATTTGGAATATTCTTTTTCACCCTTTATAGCAATATGTAGGAACGATGAAAAAAGAACCCCAAACAATCAGTAAGCGCTTCTGGATCAAACTTGGCTTGGCACCTTTTGCCATGTTTGCCTTTGCTTTTGCGCTGGTGCCCCTTTATGACACCTTTTGCGATATTACCGGCTTAAATGGTAGAACCAGCAATACCATGTTCAAGGGCAAAAACACCTCTGATGTTGACTTAAACCGCAAGATAACTATTGAGTTTATGTCCTCAACAACGCCTGGATTTCCACTTGAGTTTCGCCCTACGGTCACCAAGATGGAGATCATTCCGGGTAAGCTTTACACTATTACCTATATTGCAGAAAACCGATCTGATAGGACCATTATTGGCCAGGCTGTTCCTAGCTTTGCACCCGGTTTAGCAGCAAAACATTTCAAAAAACTACAATGTTTTTGTTTTTCAAACCAGACATTCGAACCCAAAAAACCCAAGGAAATGCCTGTCCGTTTTTTTGTAGACAGCAAACTCGACAAAGACATCGTTGATATTACCCTTTCGTATAACTTTTTTAAGGTTAAAGATGCCAAACCCGGCCCGGTTGCAGGGCTTTAAGGAGAATAAAGATGCAATCAAGACAAGAATATTATGTGCCACATGGTAGCTATTGGCCAATAATGGGGTCAATTGGCATGTTTTCACTATTAGGTGGTTTTGCCAGCTCCTTACACGGCAATACTATTGGTACTGTCGCCATGATACTCGGATTTGGAGTTATTATTTTTATGGTTTTTGGCTGGATTGGACAGGTCATTCATGAAAGTGAAGAAGGCGACTATAACCTGCAAGTCGATAACTCTTTTCGTATGGGGATGGGTTGGTTTATTTTCTCGGAAGTGATGTTTTTTGCCGCTTTTTTTGGTGCCTTGTTTTATGCCAGAGAACTCTCTGTTCCCTGGTTAGGAGGAGCTGGCAATAACGCCTTTACTAACGCTGTTTTGTGGCCTGATTTTAAATCAGTTTGGCCCTTGCTAAACATGCCAGATAACTCAAACTTTAGCGTCCCAAAAGGTATTATTCATGCTTGGGAAATTCCAGCCATTAATACACTGGTGCTCTTAACTAGTGGTGCCACCCTTACCTGGGCACACTGGGCCCTAATGAATAAAAACCGTAACCAGCTGATAGCCGGCCTGGCGCTGACTATTATGCTGGGTATTATTTTTCTTGGCTTACAAATTTCAGAATATTTTGAAGCCTATCAACACCTCAATCTTAAACTGTCATCAGGTATTTATGGGAGTACCTTCTTTCTGTTAACGGGTTTTCACGGCTTGCATGTCACCCTGGGCACCATCATGCTCACTGTTATTTTAATGCGTGCAATTCGAGGGCATTTTAATAAAGAGCGTCATTTTGGCTTTGAGGCTGTTGCCTGGTATTGGCATTTTGTCGATGTGGTTTGGCTACTTTTATTTATTGTGGTTTATTGGCTCTAGTCACAGCCGATCATACGCGATGAAATATCTTATCCTGCTTTTCTTTATCTTTATCTTTTATAGCCTGGGATCAGCCCTATATTACATGATGCGCGATGGCGAAGGTTCAAAGCGCATGGTCAAAGCTCTGACCATGCGCGTAGCCATATCCATCGCCCTATTCCTATTTATACTTTTTTCATTCTGGACGGGATGGATAAAACCAGCAGGCGTTTTATAACATGAAGCTGTTTACCCTCCAGTATAAACAGTATCAGTTTGCACCCTCTCTTGTTCCAGGCCTGATCGTATTTACACTGCTTCCTGTTCTTATTTCATTAGGTATCTGGCAACTTAATCGTGCCGATCAAAAGCGCCTGATAGATCAGCACATTAACAATGCCGAGCAACTGGCGCCCTTAGACTTAAATCAATATATAAGCAAGAATAGTAAACATGTTAACCACGCTGCGTACCGTAGAACCGCAATCACCGGTCACTATGATAATAAAACCTTTTTACTCGACAACAGAACCTATCAAGGCAAAGCTGGCTTTCATGTTTTGACCCCTTATTTATTTATTGATAAACACCATAAAAAACAAGCCGTTCTCGTTAACCGCGGCTGGATTCCTTATCAGGGGAGCCGCACAAACATACCCGATATACAGCTTAAAAAAACATCGCCAGTCATTCTGGGAAGAATAAAAACGCTGGGTAAATCTATCGTATTAAATGATTCACAAGAATCATCACAATTTCCACGCATTATCCAGTCTATTTCAATGG
>JALWMR010000076.1 GCA_027083815.1 Thiotrichaceae bacterium | reverse complement strand
GCGGATTACTTCAATACCTGCATCGTTTTTATAGGCATTTTCGCTGATATATCTGCGCCATCCCTTTGCTCCCGGCTTGCCGCTAAACAGGCCGAGCAGGTGGCGACTCATGTGTTTTAAATAAACACCCTGGTTAAGCTGCTTTTGCATGTATTCAATGTATTCATTTAATACATCTTTTGCTGACAAAGATTTAGCTTGCGTATCGCTGTAAATGAGCCGATCAACATCTGCCATTATCATGGGGTTATGATAGGCTTCGCGCCCCATCATCACGCCGTCAACATGACGTAAATGTTTGGTACTCGCTTGTAAGGTTGTTATACCTCCGTTAATAATAATTTCAAGATGAGGGAAGTCCTGCTTCATTTGGTAAACCAGCTCATAATTTAAAGGCGGAACATCACGATTTTGTTTGGGGCTTAAGCCTTTAAGCCAGGCTTTTCTGGCGTGAATAATAAAGGTCTGACAGCCTGCTTTGGATACCACATCCAAAAAATTATACAGCGTTTCGTATTCCTCCATCTCATCAATTGCGATTCGATTTTTTACGGTAACAGGAATATCCACCGCGTTTTGCATTGCAAATACATTTTCAGAGACAAGCGTGGCATCTGCCATAAGACACGCACCAAAAGCGCCATTTTGCACCCGGTCGCTAGGGCAACCAACATTAATATTGATCTCATCATAGCCAAAGTCTTCTGCCATTTTTGCACAGTCTGCCATGGCTTGTGGCTCACTACCACCTAGTTGTAAGGCAAGTGGATGCTCCGCCTCGTTATATTGCAAGTAACGCTGCCGATCACCATGAATAAGGGCACCTGTTGTTACCATTTCAGTATATAACAAGGCGTGACGGGACAATAAGCGCATCAAAAAGCGCTGGTGTCGATCTGTCCAATCGAGCATAGGTGCAACGCAAAAACGTCGGCTAAAGTTGCTGCTAATTTCCTGCACGTTTTGATCCGGAAAAAACCACAAATTATGATATGCTTAGCCGCACTTGTAAATCACGGATAGTTAATAGATGGATGTTGGAGAGTCAATTCAAGCAGGCAACTGGGTTGCTCTGTTTACCTACATGGGTTTCAGTTTTTTTGCCGGTTTTGTTATCGGTTATGCGACCCGGACATTTATGAAGTTTGTATTCTTTCTTTCAGGGGCAGCACTGATCTTGTTGTTTGTTTTGCAATACAATAATTTCATTGATGTAAAATGGGATGCCTTTGAAAACGCCTATAACGGCCTGATAACGTGGATTTCACCGCACCTTGGCGGGCTAAAAAACTTTATTACAGCAAATTTATCCTCAGCTGCCATGGCCGGCCTGGGTTTATTTTGGGGATTTAGAAGAAAAAGCTGATCCCACCGAGAAAAGGGGTAAAAAGGGTGGGGGTGTACTTTTTTTCATCCTTTATCAGGTATTTAAGGCAGTAATCACACCCTAAAAAGACTATTAGAAAGTACACCCCCACCCTTTTTTGCCGTTTTCTCCAGTTTCTAATCTTTTTTCGCTGTGCGGCATTATTTCTGGCACCGTGAACAATAAAAAGTCGAGCGCTGCCCCTGCCTGATTTGCTTAATACGTGAATCACACTGCAAACATGTCTCACCCGCCCTGCCATAGGCAAAAAGCTGTTGTTGAAAATAGCCTGGATTGCCTCCTGCCTGGGTGAAATCTTTTAGGGTTGTTCCGCCCTGCTCTATGGCCTTTTTAAGTACCTCTTTAATTGCATTAACCAGTATTTGGTAACGTGCTTTTGATACATTCCCGGCCGCCCGCCTGGGCGATATACCCGCCATAAACAGCGACTCGCAGGCATATATATTGCCAACACCCACGACAATATGACCGTTCATTATAAACTGTTTAATACTAACACCACGCCCGCGAGAGGCAGCATACAGATAACTTGCGTTAAATGCGTCACCCAGTGGTTCAGGCCCGAGTGAGCGTATCAGCTTGTGTTTTAACGGGTTCTTTGTCGTCCACAACAAGGCACCAAAGCGTCGCGGATCCCGCAGGCGAATCAGCTTTCCATTATCAATCACAATATCCACGTGATCGTGTTTTTCAACCGGATAGTCTTTTTCAAGTACGCGCAAACTGCCCGACATACCCAGGTGCAAAATAGCGGTTCCCCTGGAGGATTCCAGCAGAATATATTTGCCACGGCGTGTTACCAAGTTAATTACTTGCTGCTCAAGATCATGAATAGCATCAGGTATAGGCCAGCGTAGCTGCGGTTGTCGCACCACCACCTTTGTCACCCGCTGCTGCTCGATATAGGGCCGAATACCCCGGCGAGTTGTTTCGACTTCAGGAAGTTCGGGCATTAACCTGGAATCCCCAGTTAGACAGGAAGCAAGAAAAAGCAGATAACTTAATTTTTTTCATAACGTTATTATCTTCTCAAAGCGGTTTAACTGAGGAATCCAGGATTAGTTTTTCTGCCTCAGCTTAAAAGCGTCTGCCCCTGATTTCATAACACCCGAGATGGCTTCTGTTATGAGATACATACGATCACCCTTAAGAATATAGCGCTGCTGGGTGATTTCATTGTATTTACCAAACAGCATTTTCACCCCGTTAAAGCTAATGCTTAGCGTATCCTTATCCAGGCCGTATTGAGCAAGATTCTTGCCTTCTATGGGGTAGCTGGTTTCGGCATTTTCGGCCAGCAGAGTGAATAGCTGCTGTACCTTTTGCGGATCTGCCTGTGCTTCGAAGGGCTTGGTTATCATCCACACATTGTTGTTATTTTGTAGCACAATATCATCATTGCCTTCTGCATGAATAATAATCTCGGTGGCTTCATCCCCAATTGATTTATCGTAGAGGGTCGCAAATACTTCACCACGCCCGTTATTGTTATCGACACGAGTGGCAATAAAAGTCACCAAACCAGCAACCATTAGAAATAGTGCAATATTTTGTAGTAACCGTTTATTATTAATTTTCATCGAATCAAAATGATTACTTTTTAGCCGCTTTCTTGCTGGCAGGGTTCTTAATGCCATAGGTCATGCGCATCATGTCTTTACCTGCCGGCTCTACCAGGGTGAAAGCCAAATGACTTAACAATTTACCCTGATCGTCATAAAGATAAACTTTGTTGCCCACCTTGGTATAGACACAATCGCGCATTTCGTGACGATCATTAGGGCTTAGATATTTATAATTGCATTTCCCATTAGGATCAAAGCCAAACTCCATTCTAAAACGGGCTGGCGGAAACTCACGGCTACCGGCAGGGCGAAAAATATTAGGTGTTTTTGCGCCATTTTGCTCTTCAAAAGAATGAACCCAGTGTTGATAAAAACTGCTATTGCTCGGATTGCTTCCGCCTCCGCCCAAACCATCAAGATTGGAACAAGCTGATAAAAAAAACAGCCCGAGCATTCCTATTAATGTGTTTTTTATGTTTTTCATTGTAACCCCCCTGTTAGAAATGATTTATATTCACTTTTTATAGCCCTAAACTCAATTATAAGTACACCCCCCCCACTTTTTATGGCTTTTCAAGCCACCCTGCGGGTAGTTGTCGCACAGTTCCAACATTGTCTCGCTTCGCTCGGCTTGGCATTTTCTCCTGGTTAACGCCTTTTGCGTCGCAACCAACGAATTGTTCCGATTAAAAGCAGTAGGATAGGCAAGCCCAGCAAAAAGAACAAGGCGGAGCCATACAACGCCCAACCGGGCAGCTCCAGCTTGGTATCGGGCGCGTTTATAGCGTCAATCGAAAGCAATTTATCATCCTGCCCTAGCCAGTTAAACAGATTGCTTGCCAGCGCCAGATTGCTTCCTTGCCCGATAAAGCCATTTGCCAAAAAGTCGCTGTCACCCAGTACAATAACACGCTGCTCAGTCGCTTTAACACCTGCTGATGTGTCTTTAGGACTTCCCCTGCTTAATAACACACCCAGATTAAGCGGGCCGGGTTTGTCAGCATCGTCATCAAATTTCACATTGCCTTCAATGGCACCTGACTCCAGCCAACTGGTGCCCAAGGTGGGTAAAATAGCTTGATATTGCCAGGCTGTTTGCCCCTCTTGCGGCTTGCTTTCCTGATCTATTAGTATTGCTGTCGGGAAGGGGAATAAAGTATGCGCTGGCAAGTCGCGCGTTAAAGGGGACTGCCCATAATCAATAACAGCAATCACCGCTGGATGTTTAATACCCAGCATTTTTTGCAGTGCTGTATTGGCATCCACTATGGTTCCTTCTTGCACATCCAGCCCGAGTAGTTGCTCCACATCATCCAGTCCATGCAAAGAACCCGGGTCATGCAGCCACAACAAGTTGCCACCCTGCTTTAGATAATCAACAATAGCGTTAACCTCGCCTTCCAGATAGTCCTTCTGCGGGCCGGCAATCACTAAAATGCTGGCATCATCGGGAATACTTTGAGTACGCAAGATATTATGCGGCTGAAAGCGAAAGCCTTTGGTTTCGAGTACGCCTGCCAATTTAGACAGACCGTTTGAGGTGTCTACCACGGGTGAGCGCTCGCCATGCCCTTCCAGAAAAATTGCCAGCCTTTGTTTATCGCGTGATAAGCGTTGCAAAGCGTTTAGCATGGTTTGCTCATCAACACTCTTTATTATCTCGGAACGCTTTCCCAAAAACAGCTTCATCAGGCCGCTGTACTGAATGCCCTCTGCCCTGGCGCGCTGCGGATCAAGCTCGGGGTTAACAAACTCCAGATCGGTATCCGGTTTAATCTTTTTATACTTTTCAAGGAGCTTCTTTAGACCGCTATGTACGACGGCATCATCCGGAACAAATGCTACCAGTTTTAAGGGCTTATCCAGTTTTTGCAGTAATTGTCGTGTCGATTCGTGCAAGGAGTTTTGCTGGTTATGGGTAAAGTCAAAATCCTTCTGATAGGTCTTACCCAGCCACGCCAGCATGCCAATAATCAGGGCAAATAAAATATAAAAGATTACATTTTGAAAACGTAAGGCCAATTGTGATCGTTTATCCATTTGTCATCACCCCAGTAAACGATCGTTATCAAGTTTACGAATAGTCAATATCAGGAACCCAACAATAAACAACAAGTAATAAACCAGATCACTGGTATCAAATACACCATCTAAAAAGGGTAGAAAGTGACTAAAATGGGATAAATAAACAAACAGTTCACTACTGTTATTTTGCGAACTTCCCGACAGGTAAAGCACCACCAGGAAAAGTAAAAAACCAAAGGTGCTAATCGCGGCAATAATCGGTTGACTGGTTAAGGCAGAAAGATACAAACCCGCTGCAGCAAAGGAGCTTAATAATAAAGTCAGCCCTAGCGATGATGTAAAAATTTTACCCCAATCAAGCTCGGTGCCTATGCTTAGGGATAGAGGCATCAGCAACAATAAAGCAACCACTAATATGATAAAAAACAGAATACCCAAAAACTTGCCCAGTACAATTTGCGTGGAAGACACCGGCGCTGATAACAGCAAGGTGAGCGTTTTATTCATGCGCTCTTCGGCGAATAAACGCATGGTTATAATCGGCATAACAGCCAGCATA
>JALWMR010000075.1:289-5568 GCA_027083815.1 Thiotrichaceae bacterium | reverse complement strand
CTGATTGAAACTTTAACCGATATCGACAATGAACTCTATCTAAGTTTATTGGTTGATCGTGCAACCAGGCGTATTACCGTAATGGCTTCTACCGAAGGTGGTATGAATATCGAAGAGGTTGCTGCCAATACTCCTGAAAAAATCGTTTCTGAAACCATTGATCCTATTTCTGGTTTTCAGCCTTTTATCGCTAGAAATATTGGGTTTTCTCTTGGACTAAATGGCTTACAGATACGACAGTTTACTAGCATTCTCAACTCTCTAATAAAGCTTTTCATTGAAAAAGATGCGTCACTTATGGAAATTAACCCCCTGGTTATTACAGCCAACGGAGACTTAATGGCGCTTGATGCCAAAATAAACTTTGACGACAATGCCTTATATCGCCATCCCGATATTGTCGAAATGAGAGACTTAAGCCAGGAAGATGAACGCGAGTCCAAGGCCGCCGAATTCGAACTTAACTATATCCACTTAGATGGTGATATTGGTTGTATGGTTAATGGTGCTGGCCTTGCCATGGCTACCATGGATCTTATCAAGCTACATGGCGGTGAGCCTGCTAATTTCCTTGATGTTGGTGGTGGCGCTACTGCTGAACGTGTGGCCGAAGCGTTTAAAATTATTCTTTCCGACCCTGCTGTAAAAGGAGTTCTGGTTAATATTTTTGGAGGAATTGTTCGTTGTGATCTAATCGCAGAAGGCATTATTCAGGCCGTCAATGAGGTTAAGGTTAATGTACCGGTCGTTGTTCGACTCGAAGGAACAAACGCTACCGAAGGACGAGAGCTACTCGCCAGGAGTAGTATGAATATAATAACAGCAAAAACACTGGCAGATGCAGCTGATAAAATTGTTGCCGCTGCTGGAGGAGTTCAATCATGAGTGTGCTAATAAATAAAGATACTAAAGTTATTGTGCAGGGCTTCACCGGACAACAAGGTACCTTTCATGCGCAACAGGCCATTGATTATGGCACCCAGATTGTTGGCGGGGTAACGCCTGGCAAAGGTGGGCAAATACACCTGGATAAACCCGTTTTTAATACCGTTGCTGATGCTGTACAAGAAACACACGCTGATGCAAGTATGATTTTTGTACCTCCTCCATTTGCTGCTGATGCAATTTTAGAAGCAGCAAATGCTGGCATTAAAATCATCGCCTGCATTACTGAGGGTATTCCTGTTCTTGACATGCTAAAAGTGAAAGCCAGTCTTGAAACCAATTTTCCAGATACTTTCCTTATCGGCCCAAACTGTCCCGGTATTATTACGCCTGGCGAGTGTAAAATAGGAATAATGCCTGGTTCAATTCATCAAGTAGGTAAAATAGGTATTGTTTCTCGTTCAGGTACCCTAACTTACGAAGCTGTTCATCAAACGACTTTAGCAGGACTAGGACAATCTACCTGTATTGGCATTGGTGGTGATCCCATTCAAGGCATGAATTTTGTAGATTGCTTGTCTCTTTTTAATGATGATCCTCAAACTGAAGGCATCATAATGGTTGGTGAAATAGGGGGCAGTGCCGAGGAAGATGCGGCTGAATTTATTAAAAATCATGTAACTAAACCTGTCGTCGCTTATATCGCAGGTGTTACTGCTCCACCCGGAAAGCGAATGGGTCACGCTGGTGCAATTATTGCGGGTGGTAAGGGAACAGCCAAAGAAAAAATTGCCGCTCTAGAATCTGCTGGCGTAGAGGTTGTACCGGCTTTGACTGATATGGGAGTGGCTATAAAACAAAAACTAGCGAATCACTAACTAGAGTTGAGCTGTTACCAGGTTATTGTCTTTCATCAGAGAATTCTGAAGGGTTGCTAAGACTATCTATATAGTCTTCGACCTTTCTAAATAAAACAAACTTTCTTAATTCATATTCAATCTCACGAATAACCAATGTATTGTCACTTTCGATGAGATAATCCAAATCTTCACCGGTTGCAAAATAACTATCGGTTAGCGCAAAGCTATTTGTGGATGAAAAAATAAGCCCCATAATAAAGCAGAGTTGTAAAATTGCTTTGTTCATTTTTTGCCCAAAGATATAAGTTTTTATTTTTTTATTATTAGCTTATATTCTAAGCAATTTTGAAGATTTTGTGAAGATAATTTGGGTGTGTTCTGCCTACGAAATCCTGGTAAAACATTTATAGAATATTCACCTTCCTCCTAGAATTGACATCATTCTATAGTCATTTATATTCTTTGCCATATCTATTGCACTTAAACCGTCAGATGTTCTTGCGCCTGGCGAGGCTCCTCTTTTTATTAAAAAGTTGACAATATTCGGATGTCTAAACCGAACTGCATGATGCAAAGGTAACCAATTCTTTATTGTACGGGCATTAACATAAGCACCATGATTTACCAAATAAATGACTGTGGAGTAATGACCCCTGGCTGCGGCCATATGTAATGCTGTTTCTCTTTCATGGTTTGGCGTATTAATATCTAAACCCTGGGATAATAATTTTCCTATCTGGTCGGTATTCCCATTTATGGCAGCTGCAAACAAATCATCAGCTTCCGGTTCTTGTTTGATTTGTTGATTACTATATAACTGATTATTGTATATATTTTTTCCATTATTCTGTTGAGCTGCTTGCCATTCTCTTAAACGCTTCTCACGAATATTTTGATTACTATATTGTTCCTCTCCAATATTACTAGCTGATATATCCCTATCATACGCATGAGTAATACTTATACTTGCACTATTAAAAAGCAATAAACCAGATAACAAAATAATATAGCGTTGCATTTATTACTTCCTGAAAATTTAATAAACACAGGCAGTATATGTTGATTTTTATAGAAGTTTTTATGCTTCCGGACAAAAGTCATGAAACCAAAGATAATCCGAAGTATTTATTTGAATAAATACAGAAATCAACTACCTTCACTAAGTGCTTCTTTTATTTTTTGATGATTATGAGATTTTTGCTGTTATTTATTATTTGTCTTAGTTTTACATTAACGAGTTGCAAAGGGGAGTCACGTATATCCATTTTACAAAAATGCACCATACTTGGTAATGAATCTATTAGCTATGCCCGATCAAACTATGTGAAACTCTTTAAGCAATTTAATCCCAAAAAATTTAATGCTGCCTATAATAAAATTAAGGACTATGATTATGTTAAACACCGAAACGTGATAAACACCTATTATATGGCTGTAGTAAAAATCAAAGCCAAAGACCCTGTTACACAAGCTCTAAAAAATTCAACTATTGCGCTAGCCAGTTTTAGTAAGAATCTAGCCGATCAAACTTATCCACGGGCTATTGCACATAAAAGTAGTTATAAACCTCTTAGTAATAATTTTTTTAATGAAATAAACCATATTGTTCGTTTTGATCACAATATCGGGGCTTTTACTGGCAAAGCCCCCAGCTTTAAACAATTGGTTAACAACTATAATCTTGCGCTAATTAAATACCGTAAAGCATTCCAGTCTGACTTATCAAACAATAAATAATATTGTAAATTACAATTACATCCTTATTATATTTATTAATAGAGCGCTTCGGCACTCCTCTTAAGTAGAAAATTTTAACAATTAAACGGGAGTCAATATGGGAGTCTTATCAATCGTCCTGGTTATATTAGCCGTTGTTTTCGCAATGATGGTCGTAAAAAGAGTACCACAGGGAATGGAATACACCGTTGAACGCTTTGGTCGATATACCCGCACTTTAAAACCTGGCATTCAGTTTCTTTTTCCCATAGTCGATGCCATTGGTGCCAAGGTGAATATGATGGAACAGGTTGTTGATGTTCCGCAACAAGAAGTCATAACCCGTGACAATGCCATGGTTAGTGCAGATGGTGTGGTGTTTTTTCAGGTTATGGATGCTGCCAAATCTGCCTATCGCGTCAATGACATGTACCGTGCCATACTCAATATTACAATGACAAATATTAGGAGTGTTATGGGTTCTATGGATCTTGACGAGCTCCTCTCTAAACGGGATGAAATTAACTCTCGCCTACTTGCCGTTGTTGATGAGGCCGCATCAACCTGGGGTATAAAAGTTACTCGTATTGAGATTAAGGATATAAATCCACCCCATGACTTAGTGGAATCCATGGGACGCCAAATGAAGGCCGAGAGAGAAAAGCGTGCTTTAATTCTAGAAGCAGAAGGTAAAAGACAAGCTAGAATACTAAATGCTGAGGGCATTAAACAATCACAAATTTTAGCGGCCGAAGGTGAAAAAGAAGCTTCTTTTCGTGAGGCCGAAGCAAGAGAGCGCCTGGCCGAAGCTGAAGCAAAAGCAACCGAAATGGTTTCACGGGCTATCTCAGAGGGAGACGTACAGGCAATTAATTACTTTGTTGCTCAAAAGTATACTGAAGCACTAAAAGACATTGCCTCTGCCGATAACCAAAAAGTCATAATGAAGCCTCTCAAGCTACATTTTCTCTAATTTTATTTAGCAACAAAGAGCAATCGGCAATTGAGAATTACATTCAAAACATACATAAGCAAAAACACATTAAATTTAAACACAGTTATATTTTTAGCTCAAATTATCTCGTTTTTCCGCAAGATAATATGAGTTGTCATGCCATTGATGATAAAAATGCAACTTATTTTATTAATGCAGTATTACAAAGAAATGAAGCCAGTCATTTGCTATTTATAAACGATAATGTGCAATTCACATCGAATGAAGTTTTATCCAATTTATGTGAAATGATGCGAAAATACCGGATAAAAGCCATAAGTCCCGTGAAAAAAACCAATAATTATTTGTCTGCCAATAAACTTGGTAATGGACAAATTTTTGGTCATGGAATAATTGCCGATACGCGATTTGATACGAGAAATATTCCTTATGCAACAGATTTATTGCAAGAAGATTGTTTTCTTATCAGTCAAGATGTGTGGCAGAAAGTGAATGGATTTTCAGCAATTGCTAACACTTTTTATCGTGTTAGCCAATTAAGTGCAAATCTTGCTAAAAACAAGATTACTTCATATGTTATGCCTGTCGATGGTTTTGTTGTAAAAGGAATTGCTAGTTCTTGGCAGGTCAAAGCACAAGTTTCATTGACTCAAGAACGACAAAAACTTTTGCAAGAGAATCCTGATTTTTATTTAAACTCCAGTCATTATTCGAAAGCATTTGATTCTCGCACAACGATGCAACTTGATTTGGCATTCGGCACATCTAAAACACCAAAACTATCTCTTAACTCATTCAGCTTCTCTTGATTAGCATTCATAACCTCACTAAGAGCCTGTGCGTCAATTTTATCATTAAAAGCA
>JALWMR010000075.1:0-279 GCA_027083815.1 Thiotrichaceae bacterium | reverse complement strand
GCTTTAGATGTTGCAAATAAGGCTAGTGTACATTTTTTACCCAGTTTTAAACAGAATAAAACGGCAAGTTTATTTGAATTACAAAAACTCCAAGCGGATGTTTTATTATTGCATTTTTATTTCAGTGACGAGCAATTGCTAGCATTAGAATCTTATAGAAAACACTTAAACTTAAAGATAATCATTAGTTTTGATGATTTAATTACCGAAATTCCACATTATAATCCTTATAGTCAACATAATAGTGATATTGAAACAAAACTCAAACGTGCATGTGCC
>JALWMR010000074.1 GCA_027083815.1 Thiotrichaceae bacterium | reverse complement strand
CCACTATGTCTAAAATCGCGTCTAACATCGCCAATACGCCCAAACCACCCTACTACGCAGTCATTTTTAGTAACTATCGTAAAGAAGAAGATAATGGCTATGCCAAAATGGCTGAACACATGGTCGAGCTGGCAGCACAACAAGCCGGTTTTCTTGGGGTCGAGTCAGTCCGCGATGGCCTGGGTATTACCGTTTCTTACTGGAAAGACCTGGAATCAATCAAGGCATGGAAGGCTAATAGTGAACACCAGATAGCGCAAAAAAATGGACGTAAGCTCTGGTATGAATCCTTTAAGGTTCGCATTAGCAAGGTTGAACGGGATTATGGGTTTAATCTTTGAGAAATAAGCTTAAAGAAAAACACAAACGGATAGACCTTAAAAAAGCTTAGGTCTATACTCCCTGCTTTTTTTGATCGGGAATTCTAATGATCTCACCTATCAAATTTCTAATGTTAGTTTTTCTTGTTGTTTCTCCCGCGGTTTATGCTGAAAACTATGCCACAAACAACGCCACAAACAACGAAATTCAATTTTCAACCACTCTCTCTGATGGACAGTTTGATGAGGCGGTCACCATAACGTTTTCTGACAGTGATAAAACATGCAAACTTCATGTTAAGGCAAGCCTGCTTAAGCAATTTTTATCTGTTTTTGATATTGATGCACCGCCGGCGACAGATAGCTGTATTTTCAAACCGACCAAACGTGTTCAATCTTATAATATTACGGGATTACTTGAGGAGGAGGATGAAAATGGCGAAAGAATAAGAACGAAGGGGACTGGTGAGGGTACGATTCTTAACATTGTTGATGAGTATAATAAAATAGATCAGGCTCAATCCATAGATGATTTATTTAAGGCCTACCGTGATGCGGTCACAAAGATAAATGCTGATCTACCAAAGAATCAACAGATTCCACAGCTCACTTTTAAAAATAAAGAAACTGAAAAGTCCGTTAGCGATTATCAACAAAACAATGACTTAGCATTGCCTAAAGCTTATATAAAAATGATTACCCAATACGGTTACCCGGAAGTGGGTAATTTTATTGATCTTGGCAAACAACGCTCTATTTCATCAATCTATGAATCTGATTATGGATATACCAAAAAACAGTACTACTATCACAAAGGTATTGAGAAGAACAAAGCGTTTTATCAGGAAGGAGATGATGTTTATTATATTTTTCAGGATAATGCCAAAGCCCTGGTCGCTTGTAATGGTGAGCCATTGATTATTTATACGATTGCAACAGAAGGTGATTATAGCCCGACCAGTTTAAAAAAGTTTTTGGGAAATGAGGGTGCAGATTGCAATGAATTTTTTAAGTTTATAAAAAACCAGCTTGTTGATCATTTTGTTAACAGTATCAGTGAATCAATCAATCATGTTTTGCCTGTTTACAAAAATAAACGACTTAAGGCAGATTTAACCTATGACCGCCTTGACAATACGCTAGATTATTACTTTGAATATAATGATATTTTCTATTGAAAAATCAATAAATTGGCTTGGCATTGTAATAATAAGGTTTTAAAAAGTACACCCCCCTACTTTTTATGGCTTTTCAAGCCACCCTGCCGCTAGTCGTCGCTATGCTCCGACATTGTCTCGCCTGCGACTCGGCTTGCCCTTTTGTCTAACCACCGTGCCACCATTATGTCTAATGCCCAAAACACCTTGTAACGAGTTCAGTGTACCCGTATTGAGAGAGAGTAAGACCTGGCAGGCTGTTGAAATTCTACTTATACGGCACGATACTGCGTTAAAATAGACCTCAAAATGCTCATTTACTCCAGTAAACTGCGCTTTTTCGGTCGATTTTGCCTTGTCTCGCACTCGCCTAAGCGAATTTCAACAACCTGCTAGCAACACTAAACCACTACAAATTGCCCCATCATACCCTGATCTTCATGTTCCAGAATATGACAGTGGTACATATAAGGCATTGTGGCATCTGAAAATTCTGGAAATGCCATCACTATACGTACTACTTCATTTGGATTAACCAGGACAGTGTCTTTTAGGCCAGTTTCGGTTGGATGCGGCGCCTTTCCATTGCGATCCAGCACCTTGAACTGCACGTTATGCACATGAAAAGGGTGCGCCATTGGCGAGGCATTGCTGACTTTCCATATTTCGGTGGTGTTACGTTTTACCTGAAAATCAATCCGGTTTTTATCCATTGATTTTCCGTTTATACGGAACATACCACCCTGGCGATTTCCTCCCATCATGCCACCGCCCATGCCCCGCATCATGCCCATGGGTCCTCCTCCGCCACGACCCATCATGCCCATTTCAAGCTCAAACTGGCGAGTTGTTACTGCTTTTCGCGGGTCTAGTGCGGGGTTTGAAGCCACAGGTAGGGACACCGGTATCCGGTGCTTTGATGGCTGTGCTTGTCGTGCATCAATCAACATAATATCCAAACGCTGCTTATTAGTATTCATCATACGCATCATTCCCATCCCACCCATCCCAGCTGCGTTTTGAGTTGCCAGGCTAATTAATGCGAATTGCTTTTTATCCGAAACATCAAGCAAAATCTCAGCGCGCTCAGCAGCGGCTAAATGAATTGATTTGGTCTTGAAAGGACGTGCCAGAAAGCCACAATCAGCAGCGATCACATAAAAAGGTCGTTCATCACTAAAGGCAAACTGATAGCTACGCGCATTGGAACCATTATGCAGACGTAATCGCAGTAAAGTCTTTTGTGCTTTTAGCACGGGTCGAACCACGCCGTTAACCAGCATGGTTGTACCCATCATTCCCATCATGTGATCGGGCATTTGGCTCATATAGCTTAAGCTGCCATCTCGATTAAAACGTCTGTCCTGAATGGTACAGGGTATATCATCCACACCGTAGTCTTTAGGAAGGTCTGAAGATTCGCTAGCCTTGTCATCCAGAATAAACATCCCCGCCAAACCCTGATAAACCTGTGGCCCGGTCTGGTGCATCGCGTGAGAGTGATACCATAATGTTGCTGCACCCTGACGTATTTCAAAGCGCGAGCGCCAGGTTTGATTGGGGTTGATTTCCTGATGCGGGCCGCCATCCATATTGGCAGGCAGGGTCATGCCATGCCAGTGTAAAGTCGTGATCTCGCTTATTTTATTGGTAACATTAATGGTCACCGTATCGCCCTGTTTGGCACGCAAAACCGGTCCAAGATAGGATTGGTTAATGCCCAAAGTGGGTGTTTTTAGCCCACTAAAAAACTCAGTTTGTGAGGCAGCTACAGATAAATTAAAACTCAACTGATTACCTTGTCGGGTGGCTTCTGCCAAAGGAGGCAGAATTAAAGGGTTACCGAACTTTTGTTCTTTCCTGGCCAGTACAGAAGAAGGTGCAAGGGGTAAGACAATTCCCGCAGCGGCAATGCTTTGCAATAATCGTCTGCGCTGCTTATTGGTTTTTGCGGGTATTCTCTTTTTCATGTAACTCTCCTATTTAGTGTGATTCAACAAAATCAGCTTATGCTTTTACTCTTAGCTCAAACTTAGCCGCTCTTATCCACTATCACTGCCCTCATAGTTACCCTTCCTTGACCAACACAAGCTATTAGATTTTAGCCTTTGCCAGTCGTAATGCGTTACTCACTACGGTTACCGAGCTCATGCTCATGGCGGTTGCTGCAATAATCGGGCTAAGCAAAATACCAAAAACCGGGAACAAAACACCCGCTGCCACCGGAATGCCAATGATGTTATAAATAAAGGCACCAAACAGGTTTTGTTTGATATTTTTCATGGTTGCTTTGGATAAGCCAATGGTTTTACTGACACCCTCAATAGAGGGGCGCATCAAGGCAATATCGGCGGCTTCCAGTGCTACATCTGTGCCCGTGCCAATGGCAATACCCACATCTGCCTGTGTTAATGCCGGGGCATCATTAATGCCATCACCCACCATCGCAACCACCTGACCTTGTTCTTGCAATGATTTGATTTTATTGATTTTATCTTCTGGCATAACTTCGGCAATCACTTCATCAATACCTAATTCCCGGGCAACTGATTCAGCCGTCTTCTGGTTATCGCCGGTGAGTAAAACTGTTTTAACGCCCAGCTCATGCAATCGATCAATTGCTGATTTTGAGTCATGGCGAATCGGATCGGATATAGCCAGTAAAGCAATCAGCTTAGGTTTGCTCCTGGGTGTTTTTGCTGCCAGATAAATCGGTGTAGCACCCTGCTCTGCCAGGCTTTGTGCATCGATTTTAAGATCATCCAGCGACACACCGAGCTCTTTCATGAGTTCAGCATTACCCAGCCAATACGCTTTATCTTCAAGTTTGGCGGTGATACCACGGCCGGGAATGCTATTAAAATCAGTTGCTTTGTCATACTGAATATCGGCTTGTTTGGCTGCATTGAGTATTGCCAGGCCCAGTGGATGCTCCGAGCCAACTTCAAGACTGGCAGTAATAGATAGCACCTCGTCATCTGTCAACTTATTCAGCCCTTTTATGGTGGTAAGCCTGGGATTACCTTCGGTTACTGTACCTGTTTTATCCAGCACCACGGTGGTCAAGCCGCTTGCCTGCTGTAACACTTCACCATTACGAATCAGAATGCCATTTTCAGCGGCACGACCTACGCCAACCATAATCGAAATGGGTGTTGCCAAACCCAACGCGCAGGGGCAGGCAATCACCATGACCGTCATGGCAACCACAATGGCATACGCCAGTGCAGGTTGTGGCCCAAAGAAATACCAGATGACAAAGGCCAGCGCCGCAATAATCAACACGACCGGAACAAACACCGCCGCAATTTTGTCCACCAGACGACCAATGGCTGGCTTGCTCGATTGCGCTTTGCGTACCAGATCAATAATACGCGCCAGCGCGGTGTCTTTGCCTATGCCAGTAGCACTCATTAAAAACGTGCCCTGCGTATTTAAAGTACCTCCAAATACCTTGCTATCCTTTGATTTTTGCACCGGCATCGGCTCGCCGGTCAGCATGGATTCGTCCACATAGGATTCACCTTCCAGAAGCTTCCCGTCAACCGGAATTTTCTCACCGGGACGCACTCGCAGGGTCTCTTCCAGACCCACCTCTTCTATGGGGATATCAATCTCTTCACCGTTGCGTACAGCGCGTGCCGTATTGGGCTGTAATCCAATCAGGCGTTTTATCGCCTCAGATGTTTTACCGCGTGCCCTGGTTTCCAGTGCCGCACCCAGTGAAACCAGCGAAATAATAATAATTGCCGATTCAAAATACACATGGCGGGCGATGGTCGGCATTAAATCAGGAAACAGAATAACCAGCGTTGAATAAAGCCATGCCGTGCCCGTTCCCATGGCAACCAGGGTATCCATATTACCGCGCTTGTTTTTCAGGGCTGTCCAGGCACCTTTAAAAAGGTGACCACCAACAAATACCAACACGCCCAGGGTGACTAAACTGATAACAAACCAGAAGCCACGCCCTTCAATCGGGTCTGGCAACCAGCCCATTAGCATTGCAAAAAACAGGCCGAAGCCAATTACGCCAGCGACAATCGCCCGCCACCAAAGGGCACGGTAAGCTTGAAGCTCCTGTGCTTCTTTTTCACTTTCATCTGCCAGGGAGGTCAGCTCCTGGGCTTCAAAGCCTGCTTTTTTTACCGCCTTTTGCAAGTCCTTAACATCAAACTCACCATCAACCGTAGCGGTTCGCTCACCCAGATTAACCAGGGCAGCGTTAACACCCGGAACACTTTTTAGTGCCTCTTCCACCGATGAGACACAACCGGCACACATCATGCCGGCAATCGATAATCTGACTTCACTCATACTCATACCTGGATTAAGCGGGCGTTGCGGGATAGCCAGCATCACTAATGATTTTGGCAATATCATCCGCATCGATATCACCTTCAACCGTAACTGTTTTAGCCGCCAGATCAACCTCAACCGCGTCAATCTCAGCCACATTAGCCAGCGCTTTTTTAACATTGGCCTCACAACCACCGCACATCATTTTTTCTACATTAAAAACCGTTGTCATTGAAACTATCCTCTAAAAATTATGGCGAAAGGGGAAGTATAAACCCTGTAGTCGGCTACAGGGTCAATAAATGGAGAAAACAGCGAAAAAGTGGGGGGGTGTACTTATTATTAGAATCTAATTGATATTAGATTAAGTTATTGATTAATAAAGGATGATTAAAACTCTATACGCGACAAATCAAGGATATTTGCCTTCCATAATCCTTAATGCCAGCATGTGTATTACGCCGAAAACTAAAGAATTCTTCCCTTTTATAGGTATCCAGACCCAAACTTTCTGCCTGAATGCCACTCAGCTTGCACTGCTGCAGCAAATAGCCGGGTAAATCAAAAAAGGTACGGCCATTTTGTTCTTTTAAAAAAGGAGCAGAAGGAATAGCACTTAAATTATTTAACTCACGGATAAAATCTTCTTGCACCTCATAAGAATCCTGATGAATCGTTGGTCCAATAGCAGCAATAATGTCATCTTTATGCGCCCCTGACTGGCACATTTTATCAACCACTGCTTTTACAATACCACTAACCGCACCGCGCCAACCGGCATGTGCGGCGCCAATTACATTGGCACTTTTATCGGCAAACAGTATCGGTGTGCAGTCAGCTCCCAGAACACTAATGGCTACACCCTTCTCTTTAGTGACATAGGCATCACCGTCAGGATAATCAGAGCCGGTTTCAGCTGTGATTTGATGCACGATGGTGCTATGGATTTGATGCAAACCGTATAAACGAGCGTTTTCGAGACCCAGTGCAGCCATGGCTCGGTGGCGGTTTTCCATCACATTTTGAACATCATCCTGTGAGCTTTTAGCACAGTTCAATGAGGTATAAATACCGGATGAAACACCGCCCTGACGGGTAAAAAAGCCGTGTTGTATGCCTTCGATGGCATCTAATGAGTGTAATGTTTTAAAGATGGCAGACATTATCTTTGCACTTACCTCAGTGGAATCTGAATAACCTGAATGAAAACAAAGAAGTTAGCACAAAGGTGCAAGCTTGTGCTACAAAGATAATATGGGTAAAACATTTAATATTGCAAAATACAAACGGCAAGCCTTGCAAGCAGCGCTGCAACAAGGGCTTCTGCAAGAGAATTCTCCCCTACTGGTACTGGTAAACCAGCAAGGTATAGTGGATACGGCAAACTCCCTGCAACAAGCCTTTCCGGATGGAACACGACACTGTTTTGCGGTAAAGGCTAACCCCTATCTGGAAATTCTTAAATTGATGAGAAACGCAGGCCTCGGTGCCGAAGTCGCCAGCGCGCCTGAGCTGGAGCTGGCTCTGCAAGCCGGTTTTTCTCCGAAACAGATTGTTTTTGACGCGCCCGTGAAGACACAGGCAGAAATTGAGCGCGCCCTTAGGCTTGGTATTGCTTTTAATATTGATAATTTTCAGGAGCTTGTCCGGGTGGCCCAATTTATGTCACAGTATTCTTCCACTTCCAGTATTGGCTTTCGCATCAATCCACAAATTGGCGCTGGCGCAGTTGCCAGCACCAGCACTGCCACACTCACCTCCAAATTCGGTATTGGGCTGAATGATGAGGATAATCGGCAAAAGATTATTAACGCTTGCAAACAATACCCATGGATCAATACCATTCACGTCCATGTTGGTTCAGTTGCCTGCCCTGTCAGTTTAATGACGCAGGGTATCCGTGCAGCTTTTGATCTGGCTGAGGAAATTAATCAAACCCTTGACCACCCCCAAATTAAACACCTTGATATTGGTGGCGGACTACCCGTTGATTTTGAACAGGATGGTGATAACCCCAGCTTTAAAGATTATGTCAATGCGCTCAAACAGCAAATTCCAGCCTTATTTGATGCTTCTCACACGTTTACTTATCAAATCACAACTGAATTTGGTCGCGCTATTATTGCCAAAAATGCCATGACAATAGGCCGCATTGAATACACCAAACAAATGGGAGGCCGGCAGATTGCCTTGAGCCATATCGGTGTCCAAACCCTGACGCGCACCGTTATAGAACCCGAATACTGGAAACGACGCATCTCGGCTTTTACATCGCAAGGTCAACTTAAAACAGAACACATCGTAGCACAAGATATTGCCGGCCCAGCCTGTTTTGCGGGGGATCTAATCGCCAGAAACCGCGAAATGCCACGACTGGAAGCAGGTGATTATATTTTGGTACACGATACCGGCTCCTATCACTTTTCAAATCACTACCAATACAATGCCCTGCCTCATTTGCCTGTATATGGTTTTACAATAAGCAAAAATGGCGTGACGTTTAAGCGCATTAGCAAAGGACAGAGCTTAGATGATGTTATTTCAGACTATTCTTAGCAGGCAGCCAGGTCTCCGTGGTAGATATAGAGCAAATTATTATTATTTAGGCTCCATATAGTTGTTAAAAAGTACACCCCCCACTTTTTATGGCTTTTCTACGCAAAGCCAGGCTGACCGTGCTTATAACAAATATATCAACAGGGAAAACAATTTCTTAAATTAAGTACTATCAATCATTACAACTACCCACTAATTATAGTTATACCCATATTAGTTTCTTGACTTATATCTATTGAATAAATACAGATCGCATCTATAGTTAAGGTAAGGGTGTTACGTTGTAAAGTAATAGCTACAATCTGCGAGGTTTAGATATGGATACCAAAGAAGTACAAAAGAAACTACAAGATGCTTACCACAGCATGCTGGAGCATGTTGAGGAGTTAGTTGATAAGGATAAGCTATCTTTAAAGGATGCTTTCTCAAAAGCCGAGGAAAAGTTGAGCGAGTGGAAAGAACTGAGTCGTGAAGAGGTAGAGCATATTAGCCAGGAGCTAAAAGAGAACTTATCCGAAATTGGTGAGGCTTCCCACCGTTTGAATGACAGCCTAAAGGAAACACTTTCTTTTGATACAGCTTATATAGCCAATAATGTCTGGAACAAATTATCAAAAGTTGCAGATAAAACAGTTGTTGAGCTCACAGAGTTAGAAAATTCTTTAAGAGCAAATACCCGGACAGATGGTGCTAATTATTCTGAACAGCAAGAGGCATGGTTTAATGATGCTATGCAGTGGCAGGGTGATTATGAAACAGCCCTCAAGCAATTAGACAAAATTCGTGCTGATCTACGCAAGAAAATGCGTAAGGTCAATGCTTATAGCAAAGCCATTGTAAGTGGCAAAACCAACCAGGAAGAACATGATCTTCTCGCTCAGGAAAACATGGACACTACCCATGCTATCAACGACCTTTACTATGCACTTCAATCTGGTGAGGACAAATGATGAGGACAAGCTATGATTAAGGAAATACCCATAAATGAGCCACATATTTTGGCCATTGAGGTCAGCGGAAAATTGACTAAAGAGGATTATGCCAGTTTTGTTCCGCAGCTAAATCGCCTTATTGAAAAAGAAAGGCGAATATCACTGCTTATAAAGCTGGATGATTTTGATGGCTGGACTGCAAAGGCCGCCTGGGAAGATTTAAAAATTGCCTTTAAACACGATGATGATTTTGTACGTATAGCCATTGTTGGTGATGGTTTTCTGGAACGCTTATTAACAACAGCCGGTAATGTGTTTTTAAATACTGAGGTTAAGTATTTTGAAGAAGAATTTGAGGCGTTAAGCTGGCTTAATGAAGTCAGAAATCTGTCTGAAAAAGATGAATACAGTGGTTATCGCCATATTTTAATTGCTACCGATTTTTCCAGATTTTCTGATTCAGCTATAAAAAAAGCGGTTGAAATAGCACAACCTTTTAACGCAAAAATCACCTTGTTACATGTTGCCGAGTACATTTCTGCTGACTTATATCCCTCTCTTGGTGAACTTGCTGTCCCAGTATTAGCTGATAACCCTGAGCTTGAAAAAGAGCATCTGGAGAAAATTAAAGAAGATATGAAGGAGGAAGTTGCCAAGCTGCACCTTGCCAATAGGACCATGACTATTGAGGCTATTTCCGGTCATCCAGCGGATACTATTGTGGATTATTCAAACCATCATGGTGTTGACCTAATTGTAATGGGTTCGCACGGCAGACGCGGTTTAGCCCGCCTTTTGGGTTCTTCAACCAATGGCGTAATAAATCATGCGCCTTGTGATGTTTTAACGGTTGTTTAGCTACGTTTCTGGGGCCTGGCAGGTTTATTATTACTTTTATAAATACTTAACCACAAGCCAATGGCAATACAAAAGCCACCAACAAGGTGATAGAGCTGTATTCTTTCACCCAGGAAAACAATAGCCAGTATAGCGCCGAAAAAAGGCATTAAATGAATATACTGACCACCGACAGCGGCACCCAGTTTGTGGATGCCATAGTTCCATGCCAAATAAGAAATGATGGAAGGAAAGATAGCAATATATGCCAAAGCCTTTATCATCTCACTGTTCCAGCTAATGGGTTTTTCATTTAATGGATTAATGCCTAATAAGGGCACCAAAAACAACGTGCCAATTATTATCATAATACCCAGAAAAGCCATGGGTGATAGCCCTTTGGGACGCAGATGTTTTAATAAAATCGAATACAAAGCCCAGTCAAGCGCTGCCAGTAACATCCATAAATCTCCTTTGTTAATTGATAAAGAGACCATCACCTCTTTATCAAGACGTGTCAGAATTACAACAACACCAAAGAGCGAAATAGTGACTCCTGCAATTTGTTTCTTATTAATCTTTTCGTTAAAGAAAAGCCCTGAAATGATAAGAATAAAAATTGGTATAAAGGAATTAAGTAAGGTGGCATTAGTCGCCGAGGTATATTGCAATGAAATATAAGCCAGGGAGTTGAAGCCGCTTATACTGAGTACCGACAGCAAAATTATAGAACCAATATTGCTTTTAATGATGTTACGTTGTTGCCAAATGGGTTTTGCTACAAAGGGAAAAATAATTAACATGGCTATAAACCAGCGCCAAAAAGACAGGCCGATAGGGGCCGCCTGGCCAGAAACAGCACGCCCTACAACAAAATTACCCGCCCAAAACAGAGGTGGCAATATCATTATCAAATAAGGAAGATATCTAGCAGGCATCTAATGCTAGTCTTGTTGATCTTCTGGCGCCATTGCTTTCATGGTTCTTGAGGCAAATTCGCGACGATATATCACTAACGATACAAAGGTTGTAGCCAAAATAAACAACAAAGGATGAATAAACCATGCCAGCGCTGCCAGTGCATATTCGTAGCCGCGCATGCCTTCAATAAAATGTTGCCCCGTTCTATTCATAACGATTCCCAAGTTATTGGCATACAGGAATAATTCTTCATCAGTTTCAAAAACATCAGGTGCTGCGCCAATCATGATGACGGCTGAGTTGTATTGGCGTAATGACCAAACCAGTTTAAAAAAGACATAAACAAAGATCAGGACTAGCAACAATAGCTTTATTTTCCAGAAAGCTGCTGAAACCTGTTGTGCAAAAGGTATATCGTGAAAAATAGTGATAGCCTGGTTAATAACCCCGAATACGGCGATTAGACTCGCGAGTATTAAAATACTGGTAGACGTAAAAAAGGAAACACTACGCATCAGGTTGCCAATTAGGGCAACATCTGGCATGCGGTTGCTTCGGCTAAGTAATTGCAGCATCCACTGATTTCGATAGGATTTTGTGATGCTCTTCAGTGTGGTCTTATCATTTTCTTTGTAATGACGACCGATCCACGAAAGGCTATACCAGGCGAGAATAAACCAGAACAATGCGAGCATGTCCAGTAAGGAAATATCGAGTGGCATTATAGATTTCTCAGATAAATAATAAACTCATCCCTTTAAGGAAGTCCTGCTTAAGGGAAACTGCCAACAAGTATAGATGAGTCTTTACCAAACAGGTGGCTAATGGCTAACTTATTTTAAATTTATTTTACTGGCCAGGAGAAATTTGGGAATGAGTTATAATTGAATCAATCCAATAAAAAGTCGTCATCAAAAACTTCCTTAAGAGTGCGCTCTAGTGCTTTTCGCTCCAGATAATCTTCTACATTTCGACGCACAACATGCGCCTTTACCTGTTTTTTGGCTTCACTTTCCAACTCTTTCATAGTTGGAACTTTTTCCACATCCAGTAGTTCAGGATTTAATGTTTGATCATTATATCTCATGGCATCGATCTCTTTTGTGTTCTTGTTATTATTGTTTGTGTTTATTTAGTTAACCTAATAATGACGTTACATAATTAAAGTTACGTATTAATTAATTAGGTTAATCCCCATATACCAATCACGGTATAAGTCCATTATAAGTATAGAAGCTGAACGGCAGATGAGCGGATAAAAAAATTATTTCTGGATGACAAAATTAATCAACATCTGTTCATCTTCTTTGGTAAGTGGTTGTTGTTGTTGGTTTTTTATAATTCCATTAATGCTCGATGACAACTTTTTTGTGGTATTAATAAAGGTTTTCATTGCCTTAACGTCATTAATTTTGGTCGGTGTTATCATAACTACAGATAATCCAGCCAGTTTTTTATTGTTAAGATCATCATCTTTTAGTGTCCAGGGTTGCATACCATTTGCCACTCTGAACAGGCTGATCTGTTTTGAGTTTGCCATGATTGAGTAGTGATAAATATCATTTTCACCCAGCGACAGTCCATTACTGATTAATGCTTTCTTAATTTGGTTTCCGTCTAGTTGCTCGCCTTCTTTACCAGAAATAAAGAGAATGTGTTGACTTGTCTGTTGTTTATCTTCCCTGGTTTCGTCGGTGTCATCAGGCTGTTTTGTGGATTCATTTTCGATTGTAGCCTGAATGTGACTACCCGCTACACCTTTATTATTGGCAGATTCTTTATTGGCAAACTCTTGCTCAATTTCTTTTTGATCAGTCGCTGCTCTATTGTGTTGAGTTGGTGTTGAACCATCCCTTGCCGGTATATCATCAAGTATCGAAGAAAATGGTTTTCCATTTTTGTCTTTTAATTCAGGAATATTGACTTCCTTTTTTTTGGGTAGTTTGCTTCGAGCAATACGACTCATCATATATAAGGCAAATAGAAAAATGATGCCTGCCAAAGTAATTAATAAACTGGTGATATTCATTCTTGTTAGCCCTTTTTTTACCCATTCTGTTTAAAATATAAAATAGTTATTCCTGTGCCAGACGTGCTGCTTCGTTAACATCTACTGAGACCAGACGAGACACACCAGGTTCCCTCATTGTGACGCCAATTAAGTTATCTGCCAACTCCATGGTGGTTTTATTATGTGTAATAAAAATAAATTGTACTCGATCAGACATTTTTCGTACCAGTTTACAAAAACGCCCCACATTGGCTTCATCCAGGGGCGCATCTACCTCGTCCAGCATACAAAAAGGTGCAGGATTTAATTCAAAAATAGCAAAAACCATTGCAACAGCAGTAAGTGCCTTCTCACCGCCTGACATCAAATGGATACTGGATATTCGCTTACCCGGTGGTTGCGCCATAATAGCAACGCCAGTAGTGAGCAGGTCATCACCAGTGAGTTCAAGATGCGCCCTACCACCACCAAATAACTGTGGAAACATTTCCTGAATGCGCACATTAACCTTTTCAAAGGTTTCTTTAAATTTGCTTCGGGTGTCACGATCAATTTTAGCAATCGCTGTTTCCAGCGTGTCTAGTGCTTCCATTAAATCATCATTTTGTTGATCCAGATAAACCTTGCGTTCACTCTGTACTTTATATTCATCAATAGCCGCCAGATTGATCGCTCCTAATCGTGAAATCCGGTTTTGCACCTTTTCCAGTTGTGCTTGTTTACTACTTAGGGTGGCGCCCTGCTCCATATCTTGCTCAAGTTGCCGGGCGCTATACTCGGTTTCTTCAAGCTGTTCCTTTAAGGTTTCTTCTCGAACACTAATTTCCTGATGCTCTAGCTTTAAGGTTTCCAGCTTGGTTCGGTAGGTTTCAACATCCTGTTCAGCCTGGTGACGCTGATGCTCCAGCTGGCGAACTGTATTATCTATTTCCTGTAAATGATTGCGTGCATTGTTTAATTCTTCTTCTACTGTTTTGCGACGCTCTAACTGTTTTCTTAGCTGACTTTGCAGGTGAGCTTGATCGGTAAATTCTTCCTTGGTATTTTGTTCTATTAGACTTTGTTTACGG
Organism: Thiotrichaceae bacterium; assembly: GCA_027083815.1. Lineage (GTDB taxonomy): Bacteria > Pseudomonadota > Gammaproteobacteria > Thiotrichales > Thiotrichaceae > Cocleimonas. The sequence goes on along the minus strand of JALWMR010000074.1, from coordinate 6,510 downwards.
CTTAATAAGGACTGCAGCCGCTCTTCAAAACGCTTAAGTTGCTGTTCGGCACTCATTTTGGCCGCCTTTGCCGCTTCAACTTCCAGTTGAATGTGTTGCGTTGCATCTCGCTGGCCTTGTACTTGCTGTCGTAAGTTATGCAAACGCTCTTGTAACGGAGCATCCTTGCCTTCCAGTTTATTTTTTTCGCTTTCTAATGTTTCCAGCAAGCTGAGGGCGCTATTACGTTGTTTCGTAGCACTTTTATGTGCTTCCTGTTCATTGGTATAGCGTAGCTCTAACTCTGCTATTTCAGCTAAAACACGTTTTTGATTCGCTTCAGTTTGTTTAATTCTGTTTTCAGTGGCGAGAATAATGGCTTGCGCCTGAGACTCTTCACGGTGTAGCTCATTTAACCGGGATTGCTGCTGTGATTGGGCTTCTTCAAGAGTCTTTAAATCCTGACGACCAGCTTCAAGCTTATCTTCAAGCATGCTTTCCTGTTCTTGAAGCTGCTGAATTTCTAGTTTAGTTTCCTCAATTTCTTTTTGACGAGCAAGAATGCCCTCTCCCTGGTTTTGTTTATTCTTACTCTGTTTTTTCAGCCAGTTATGCCCGAGCAATATACCATCTTGTGTGATTAGAATAGTTGATGGGTTTAGTTTAGCCTGCAGTGCCAAAGCATCTTCCAGCTTATTAACACAACGATAAGAAAACAACAGGGAGCGCAAGTAATCTGGCGCTTCAACCTTGGCAGCCAGTGAATTGTCAGTTGGATTCTCAATTGTTTGTTGTCCCGTGACATTACCCTTCACTATAAAGGAGGCGCTAACATCAGGTGAGTTTTGCATTAGGGACTCAAGTTGTTCATGTGTGTCTAGTTGCACAGCTTCCAGTAAGTCAGCTAAAACCATTTCAAGCGCCAATTCCCAACCATCTTCAACTTTAATGCTCTCAGCCAATCGTTTAGCTGAGCTTAGTTGATGCTCGCCAAGCCAGCGATGAAGCAGTTTACTATCCCGCCCTTTATCCTGACCTAAGCCAGCCTTTTGCAATACTTCCAGTGAAGATAATCGGCCACTGAGTGATTGTAATTTGGAACGAACCTGTTGCAAATTATTTTGAGATTGACGATTTTCATCTCGTTTATTCTGTAGTGTCTGCTTGCTTTGATCCACATAGCTTTTGGCTTTGCTATGTTGCTCTTGAATAACGTGTAACTTTTTTTGCTGCTCAGTGAGTTCCGTTTTATATGAGCCGGTATTAAACACCCCCTGCTCGGCTTGCAAGCTTCCAAGGCGGTTGCTGATATGCTGGATCTGACTTTCCAGTTGCTCCATGCGTGCACGCTCTACCTGTGCTTGCTGTGCTGGCTCGGCAATACGCTGTTGTAAACTACTCCAGGCGTGTTGCCATTGATTCAAAGCATCTTCGGCTTCACTTAGCTGAGTTGTAGCATTATCCAGTTCCTGTCGGCTCGCTACCAGCAGTGGTTCATTTTCTGCCAGCTTGTGGGTCGCTACTTCTAACTGAACTCGATCCTGATCAGCAAGTTGATTGGCAGCGACTATTTCAGATTCTATCTGTTCCAGGTCACGCTTATAGCGCTCTTCAAGATCTTTTTGATGCTGGATAGTCTGTTCTAGCCGGGAAATTTCACTTCCTGTTTTATAAAAATCAGCCTGTACCCTGTTAAAGGCGTTGTTTGCATCTGAGTGCGCTTCACGCTGGGCTTCAATCTTGTTTTCCAGGGAGCGTTGTTCTGCCAGTTTAGCTTGATGTGTTGTGGCATGTTGATTAATGATATCCTGTCGTTTGAGGATGTCTGCCCGAACCTGTTTTAAACGCAGTAAAATAAGTTCTGCCGTGATGCGACGTTCGGTTTCCTTAAAGGTTTTGAATTTCTGTGCCGCTTTGGCTTGTCGATCCAGATGAGCCAACTGTTTTTCCATCTCTTCGCGTAAATCACTTAAACGATCCAGGTTTTCACGAGTATGCCGGATGCGCGTTTCAGTTTCACGGCGGCGCTCTTTATATTTTGAGATACCCGCAGCTTCTTCAATAGTGTTACGTAACTCTTCCGGTTTTGCCTCAATCAGGCGCGAAATCATACCCTGCTCAATAATCGCATAACTACGAGGGCCAAGGCCCGTGCCCAGGAAAATATCGGTAATGTCACGTCTACGACAACGAGTGCCATTGAGAAAATATTTAGATTGGCCATCCCGCGAAATTTGGCGCTTGATGCCTATTTCAGCAAATTTTGCGTATTCCCCACCAAGACTGGCATCCGAGTTATCAAATAAAAGCTCGATAGACGCCTGACCAATCGGCTTGCGCGAAGAAGAACCATTGAAAATAACATCGTCCATCGATGCGCCACGCAAATGCTTGGCAGAACTTTCGCCCATTACCCAACGAACCGCATCAATTGTGTTAGATTTTCCACAACCATTAGGCCCAACAATGCCCGTCAGATTACTGCGCAGATCAATGGTAGTTGGATCAACAAAGGATTTAAAGCCAGCGATTTTTATTTTACTTAGACGCATGACTTATGAGGGTTCCTTAATTGCTAATATAAATATATAAAAACAGGGGTTAACACTGGGTGCGTATCATAGGGAATGTTAGCGCTTCTTGTCAATCTGGTGAAAAAGACCAATAGACTACAACTCAATGTTTGAGCTCTTTTATATACACGCCTATATTCCTATTTCCAGATAAAAATACTTCAAGCACCGATAATGGCTAGTGTAGCTACCAATAAAGGTTACAATATGGAAGCTATCTAACTTTTCAACTCTGAAAGAAGCTATAGAACCTTATACATAAAAGGCGTGTCTGATACAGAAGGTAATTATTTATGAATAAAATCATTATCACTCAAATCGTTAAAACGCCTATTGCTGAGATGCTAGCAGGGGTGATTGAAAACACAATCTGTTTATTAGAATTTGCCGATACCGGCCGTATTGATTGGCAATTATCTAACTTACAGAAAGGCTTTAAAGCAGAAATTAAACAAGGTAATGACCCACTCTTCCCTAAATTAAACGATCAGTTAAGTGCTTATTTTAATGGAAGCTTGAAAAACTTTGACTTACCTTTATCGACCCACGGTACGGCATTTCAACGAACATCCTGGAAAGCCCTGAGAGAAATCCCCTATGGTGAGACGCGCAGCTATATTGAACAAGCGTCAGCAATTGGTAAGCCCAGGGCGTTTCGTGCTGTTGCTAGTGCAAACCGCAATAACCGCATTAGCATTATTATTCCCTGCCATCGCGTGATTGCTAAAAATGGGAAATTAGCGGGTTATGGTGGTGGCCTGGATCGAAAAGCATTTCTAATTTCACATGAAAAAAGGTTCAACGAATAAAAACCCATTCACCTTCAGCTCAGCTTGTCTTTGCTAAGCTTGCCCAACACATTAAAACTAAAGGCACACTATGTTCAAACCAAGTCAAATCTCCACCCACTTAGTGAAAATAACATCTGTATTATTATTATTTTCTTTGCAAGCATGTTCTCAACAACAAGTTATCAGCGGCGCAGTTGGCGTTGCAAAACTGCCTGTTAAAGCTGCAGGTGCCGTTGCCGGAACAGCCGGAGGAATTGTTGGCGGAACAGTAGGTGGTGTCGTTGCAGGAAGCACTGGACGAAAATACGGCAGTATAGCGGGCCAATCAGCCGCCAGAAGTGCCTTGCCCTGAATAGACTTTAGCATTCGAAACGCCTAAGGCAACCTGATCAAGGGCTTTCTAAAGGATTATTCCCCAATAATAAGCGAAATATTGTACTTAAAAGTACACCCCCCTACTTTTTGGCTGTTTTGTCATTACTCATGAACAACAAGGCTCCAACCTACGAGCGGAATAGCTGCAAGCCCTATTTTTCTTCTGTTTCTGTAAAGGAACATCTGAATAACCTAGGTGAAATTCTGTAAGTCTCTAAGGCATCATATCCTAGGCGCGCTTTGAAATGAATGCTTATTGCCTTCATGAAAAGTGCAACAACGGAGATGATGCCCTAGAGTCTTACCTGCGGGGCTTAGCCAAATTCCCAGACTCTGCGTTATGCTCACTTACAAGGCAGTAAGCATTCTAAGCTCACATGCCTTGATTCTGGAAATTTGGCGTTGCCAGAATTCAACTAGGTTGTTCAGATGTTCCTAAAGAAACCATGTAATATCATTACATGTAAATAGGGAATTAAAATCAGGATACCAAATAATAATATGGCGAGTGGTGGCTCTGATGAATACCCGGGTTTTTCAACGAACACAGCATCCAGAAAGCCAATCAAGGTAAGCACTACGCCAAGATGGGAGGCATAAATATATTTTGTTTGAAATAAGTGGCTACCCATTATTGTTTTTAGAATAAGGACAATAATTGAAAGCATGCTAATTATTGATAGAGACGTCAGCAATACTAATAAAAAATTAGGCATCGTTAAAAAAATAGAAGCCAATACAAGCATTGCACCGGTTAGCAATAACTCCAGACCAAAAGCGATTTTATTGATAAGCCCAATCTGGGTGGCATTTGTTTTTTCAGGTGATTGAATATAGAAAAATACAATCAAAAGCAACGGTAGCATCAGAGCCGTCATGTCAAAGGAAAATGTTGCCATCAATATTCTCAATAGAGTTCAAACACTGTTACAAATCGTTAATCTCTTGAAATAAACTTTCCCGTACCCGTATGCACTTTAATCATTTCACCTGTTTCCAGATATTCTGGTACTTGCACCGTAATGCCGGTCGATAAGGTAGCCGGTTTATCTCGGTTGGTTGCGCTGGCACCTTTTAACCGTGGCGCCGTCTCGGTAACTTCAAGGGTGACGGTGGAAGGTAGCTCAACACCAATGATATTACCCTCCAGTAGCAAGGCGGTGATTTCTTCCATACCATCTGTTATATAACCAACTTGATCGCCAAGATCTTCAATATTTAAACTGTGCTGCGAATAGTCTTCATTATCCATAAAAACATAGCTATCACCATCTATGTATGAGAAAGAAACCTTGATACGCTGGCAATCAGCCTCTTTAAGCATATCTTCTGCTTTATGTGATTCATCACGCTTTTGCCCCGTTTGTAAATTGTTATAACGAATCTTGTAATAAGTTGATGCACCCCGCGATGATGGACTTTTACAGTCGATTGTTTTTACCGCATGTGGCACTCCATCAAAATCAATAATCATTCCGCGTTTTAGTTCATTGGCTCTTGGCATTTTTCTAGTCTCTTAAAAAATAATGAACGCAGTGTAAAATGTTTACTCTAATAATGCATGAATAATCACTAAATGAGAGTGAAATATTTCCATCTTCAGACAGAGTTCACCTATAATCACGCCTAAACTATCAATCACTTAGTAAAACTATTATGAAATTAACAGCTAACCTCCCTGTAATCGCCTTATCAATAAGTGTTTCAATAATACTATCCGCCTGCGGCGGCGGAGGTAGTAACGCCAAAAAGGTCAAAGACACCAAAGCACCTGTAATTACACTAAAAGGAGCTAATCCATTAACCACTCTTGTCAATAAACCGTTTACTGACCCCGGAGCCACGGCAGAGGATGATATTGACGGTGATATTTCAAATAAAATTACTCAAACCAATACGATTAAAACTGATCAGCCAGGTTGTTATACCCAACTTTATAAAGTTTCTGATGCTGCGGGCAATAAAGCCAGTGCAACCCGTCTGGTTTCGGTAGACACGAAAGTCGCTTTAAATCATGCGCCTTATGTAACAGTAGACTCGGAAACAACCGTTTTCAATAAAGCCATCATTATCGATGTACTAAAAAATGATTCTGATATTGACTGTGACAAACTCAAGATAGTATCCGTCAAACAGGGGCTTACTGGAAAAGCCACCATCAATGCCGATAACACCATTACCTTTGACCCGCAAAATACGGTAGCCAGCCATGCCTTTGAATACACTGTTTCTGACGGCCACGGTGCAACTGACTCAACCATCGTAACAGTTGCAGCGCCTGATCCCAATGATGGAAACAGCTCCTGGCCTGATTTGCTTGATGACAAAGCGACAACAAACAAAAACAAGTCTGTCTTTATTGACGTTTTAGCTAATGATAAAGATGGCGACGGCGATGCCATTATTCTTGATATGGTCGATCAGGGACAACATGGCTCAACCAAAAAGCAAAGTAACGGCATTCTGTATACCCCCGATGATGGCTATGTTGGAACTGATACCTTCTACTACGGCGCACATGATGGTCATGGACATAACGGTTCTGCTAAAATAACGGTTACTATAAAGCCATAATAGGGTTTATCGAAAAAGGCGTATCCGAGCGTATTGATGACACCCCTGGTGTGAGTTAACAAACCGAGCAAAAAGTGGGGGTGTACTTTTAGGAACCATTAGATACTTATAAAAGTACACCCCCCCCCACTGCTGTCCCACAAATATCCCACAAAAGCAGAAAGCCTGAATCCTTGTTGTATAATGTTTGTACCATCAAGCACTATATATAAGGAGTT
>JALWMR010000073.1 GCA_027083815.1 Thiotrichaceae bacterium | reverse complement strand
CTATGCCAATCTATTGAATCTGCAGCATCGTCAGGGTCTTCACTAAACTTGCTCACACTATCCCAGTCGCTACTACTGCCATCAACGATGATAGGTGTATTAACATAGTTTGATATTGCACCTGTGCTTTGACCGGAGGTAACAGTAATACTAATTGTGCCTTCCAGACTGTTAACAGTGCCATCATTCGCAACAAACTTAAAACGATCTGAACCTGTAAAGCCTGAGTTGGCAGTATACACAAGATTTGGGGCAGAGCCGCTTAATGAGCCATGTGCTGGCTGTTGAGTAACCTGAAAACTAAGTGGATCATTATCAGCATCACTACCACTTAAAATAACACTAATGGACGCACCACTTCCTACCGATATTTGTTGATTATCAACGACAGGTATGGTGTTGCTTCCCGACGTACCTGAGAAGTTATAACGGAATGAACCTGAGTCTGGATAAGTGTCAGTTGCGCTTCCACCATAAGCTTCACTTTCGCCGACAAAAACAAAGCGAGCACTTTGCGGATTACCAATTGCACCGCGATTAAAACTTAGCTCCACGGTACTTCCATTGTATTGCAACTCAGCATTTTCTACCGTTTGCCAGCTCCAGCTACCGCCCGTTCCTGTATAACGCTGAACAACATAGCCTTCAATTAAGTAATCAGCACCGATAACACCTAGATCAAAACCAGTCGTTGCATCATTATCAGTATCAATATAGACCTGCCAACCCCATGGAATATAGTTTCCAGAGCTATTATTAGGGTCTACATTTTGCCTGTTATTATACGCCAGATAGACTTTTTGAGGACTATGAGCCACGGCGACATTGAGCCAGTCAATTTGATTATTGGCACCACTTACGTCATCCGGGTCATTAGCGAAATAGTCCATACCTGCCCAGTCATCCAACCGTCCATTAACAGTAATTGCATTATTTGAAACCGGGTTTGAAATCACGCCAGAGGGAGCGGTAATATTCCAACTAAAGCTGGTTGTTGTATTACTAACAGCATCACTCACTTTAACAGTAACAGTATAATTCCCTGCTGTATTCAAGCTTCCAGTGATTACACCCGTTACTGTGTTTATTTGTAAGCCAGACGGTAGGCCAGTTGCTGAGTAAGAAAGAGTATCGCCATCAGCATCGCTTGCCTGAATCGTGAAACTCACATTATCACCCACTTTTCCAGTGCGGTTCGCTAATGTAGAAATCTGTGGTGGATGGTTCGTATTTACAGCAGTCACGGCCCAATTAAATTGAACTGAACTACTATCCTGACCATCACTTACCGTTATTGTAACGGTTGTATTTGATGCGGCCGTTGGATTGCCTTTAATCACGCCAGTACTAGCATTTATACTTAAACCGGCAGGCAAGCCAGTGGCTGAATAGCTTAATGTATCACCATCAATATCACTGGCCTCAACCGGAAGTGTAACTTCTATTCCTGTCTGGCTTATTTGATCGCCAGGAGAACTGACCGTGGGTGGCGTATTGGTTGTTACTGAACCTAACGGATTTGAAGCATGCCAATCACGCGGTACAATTTGCATATGGCTCCAGTGTGCATCCATATGCGGTGCATCTTCAGAGCGCGGCATGTGATAAAAAGTAACTCCCGCCCAAATAACCGTATCCTGATTATCAATATTTTCACCGTTTACATATTCAGCCAGGTTTTTTCCGCCACTAGGATTATGAGAGGCAAACTTCTCACCATTTCGTTGTTTTGTTACATAAAAGTCATTATGCGTAAAAGGTTCACTTGCAGGGCCAATATCCTGATGGCCCGTATCACCCAGAATAATGTCATAGGATATTGAGTGGTTATTACCATTCTTCGTTGCAGCATCTTTTATGCGCCAACGACGCATTGTATTTGGGTTTACCTTTCTGGCTGCTTCACTAGAAAAGACAGTGGTAGTGCGTTGGCGCTTTCCATTAACCAAAGGAAAGTTAATCTCTTCAATAACATCATCATTGGCAGTATTGTTTAAATCAAAATCAAGCTTCCAAAAAAAGTTATGTAAGTGTGAAATACCAATACGATTATCACCCAGTAGCCAGCCTCGACTTTGATTATTGCCAAACCGTTGCAGTGCTCCTGTTGCACCTATCCACGGCTCTATGGTGCCATCATCCATAAAGCGCCAGGTTGGAATATAAAAATAGGCACCTACTGGAGATACACTAAATAGGCTAAGGCTATTACCAGCAGATGTATTAGCCCCACTTTTATACGCAAATTCACGTTTTTCAATCTGCTTACATAGAACATTTTTCCCACTAAATTGATATAAGGTTCCACCTGGGCACTCATCGGCATTAAGATCAAGCATATTTCTGCCACCGATGCCGTAGTCAGAAATATCATGATAGCGGGCACCATTATCATCATAAGGTACGTGAATTTGTGCAACCGCAGCATGGTTTAATATAAGACGTCTTTGCCCGTTCTTTGGCGTATAACGAATATGATGAAAAATAATACCTTCGCGTTGGCGATGTGACCAGCACATATCCCACTTTGCACCATTGGGTAATGTTTCATTAATATAGTAAGCATCATCACAAAACTCTGCTGCATTTGCCGTAGAAAACGACAAAAGAAAAGCCGAAAAAGAAAGCAGTGCCAAGAGCGCAGAGCGCATAAATGTTTTTTTATTAGAGTTCATGCTATTCATGCCTTATAAACTATTGGTCGATGTCCAATCACGCGGTAGTAAAATAAAACTACTCCACTGTGGTGCTGCCAGAGAAAAATCTTCATCCCTCGGCAATGTGTGATGAGTGAGGCGATACCAAACTACAATGTCTTTGGCATTTGTATTTTGTCCATTTACAAATTCACTAACATTTGACCCGCAAGCATTGCCCGTGTTTTGCACGGCAAAGCGTTCACAAGCGTTATACCGGGTTATGTACACATCATTTTTTAACCAGGGTGAATTACTATTACCTTTATTTTGCATCCCATAATTCAGCATAACCATTTCATAGGAAATCGCTTTTCCCGATGCATTTTTGACGTTCTCATCACGTATTCGCCAAAATTTCTTTTCTGCAGGTGTAAACGTTGCCGCCAGCTCACTGGAAATGGTTTGAGTTTGCTTCGTTTTAGTTAGTCGGTTGGTTGAAGGAACACTTTTTATTTGCTCAATGATGTCATTGCCACTATCTCCTGCAATATCAAAATCAAGTCGCCAAAAGTAATGATCAACAAAACTGCTGGCTAATTTATTTTGCGCGGTTACTTTCCAGCCCGCTCCTGCATTCGAGGTTGTTTTCGTAAATTGACCAGTTAGCCCAATCGCAGGCTCTATTGTGCCATTCTCTAAAAATGTCCAGCGAATGATGTATTCTCGGGATCCCGCTGATGAAATACTAAATACTTCGAATTTACTTCCTAATCGGCGTTGCCCATTCTTATAACGATAAATATAACCAGCAGACTGAGACATTGAGCACAACACATTTCTACCAGAATCCTTGTGTAATTGCCCATCACACATCTCATTGCTAAGTGTCTGTAGATTACTGCCACCTAAGCCGGCATCTGTTACTAAAAACTCACTGCTTGAACCATCATCATATTCTGTTTGTATTTGTGATATGCCCGCCACACCCAGAATACGTCTTCGTGTATGTCCTGCTGGTGTATAATGGATTTCACTCAATACAATGCCTTCTTCAGGACGAACTTCCCAGCACATATCCCACTTTGCACCGGATGAGAAAGTTTTACTAAGCGAATGACCCAGTTGACACGCTTCAGCATTAGGACGAGCCTGCGCTGTACCAGTTAAGAGCATCAGTGACAGTAACATCAATGTAAAAAACACTGATATAACAAACGGACTATTATCAAAATCTGATTTTGTTACTTTGTTTATTGTTATCATTTTAAAATCCAATTCTCTGAGTAACGATACCTTCAGACAAATTAACGATAGGGCTAACCTCAAATACGATATTATCACCGGTATAAAGCATTAACTGAGCGCAACGGTCTATACCACATAGCTTGCTCGCTTCATTAGTCCGGTTTGGTAAGCTGTCAGCTACAAATGTAAAAGCCTTAATATTAAGTTCTGTTGTGTCTGTTAAGGGCCTGGAAGTAATGCGATGATACTCATAGGCCAACACCTGGCGCTCATCCTCATCATTAAAAACTATTTCTTTAGCACGTTTTATTTCCTTCTCGGTTAAAGGAAGTTGCACCCCTTTTTTACGCTGGGTTTTCAGCACTTCAGATGTGTTTAGGTCCACCAGTGTTTCTATCAGCTCGTTAGTGCGGTAATCATAAGTATATACATCGGCACGGCGCTGCCCTTTGGGCGCATTTTTATCTTGATGCTGCTCAATGAGCAATACTTCTAATGAATTTTGGCTTTCGCTTTTTTCGCCTTTTCCACCTATAGCCCGAGCGGACAATACTGGCTGTTGTGTTAAGCGAGCTACCTTCGCTATTTCAGAGTCAGATAAGGGATCATTAGGGAATGCAAACACGTTGCTTACAAGCAACACTAAAATCATCAAACCAATAAGTAACTTAACGCAGCGGTTTTGGTGAATAGTCATAAAACTAATTCTCTTGCAAAATTGTTATTATATGCTCAATATTATATTCAATATTTATTGAGCACACTACCAACTTCATCTTTAGAGCACAGCCACTAATCTGATAAATAACCCTTTTGTTTCTTATTCTATGAGTGAATGGAAATAAAAGATGCCCTAAATCAAATAGCATCTTTAAAGCTCATCCTGTACTCTTGCTCTTTCTACTCTTTTGTGAGCAAAGAATAAATGAACCATGTTACTCAAAGAGAAGCTTGGAAAGGGCATGCAAATTGCGCCCAATGTACTATTCGAAATAGCGTCCTTTTCTCAGGGCTAACTGAAAAAGACTTCGAACAAATACACAAGCCAATCGACCAATTTGAACTAAAAGCGGGCGAAAAACTTTATACCACCGGTGAAAAAGCTGAGTATATGTATACAATACGTAGTGGTTTGGTAAAACTGGTTCAATATCTTACGGATGGAAACCAGCGGATTGTTCGCTTACTTCGCATATCGGATGTTGTAGGTCTAGAAGCAGTACTTGACCCCGTTTATAAACATGATGCAATTGTGCTACAAGATGTTGAAATCTGTCGTTACCCCGCTTCTGCTGCACGAGAGCTAGCGGTAACTAATCCCAAATTACATCATGAGTTAATGTCTCGCTGGAAATCAGCGTTAGATGAAGCAGATAAATGGGTTACAGAGTTTTCAACCGGCACTTCCAGGCAACGCGTAGCACGTTTATTACTCATGCTATCTAAAGGTGATGTTGCAAATACCAGCCCACTCTTTAGCCGCGAAGATATGGGTGCAATGCTTGGTATTACGACCGAAACGGCAAGCCGTACCATTGCCGAGTTTAAACGCAACCATCTATTGGTAAAAACCACACCAACAAAATACCAATTCGACATTGACAGCCTTGAAGACATTAGTTTTGGTGACGCTTAATCAGGATCCTTAATACAGTTATATTTTATAAGTACACCCCCCACCTTTTTATGGCTTTGTAAGCAACCTTCAGG
>JALWMR010000072.1 GCA_027083815.1 Thiotrichaceae bacterium | reverse complement strand
AACGCCAAATAATTCGCAAACTTCGCCTGATTCATCAGAAATCAGTTCAAAGGGGAACTCCTGTTTGGCTTTAAAATTTTCATGGCGTTTCATGCTATCTTTGGAAACCCCAAAAATATCGGTATCATGCGCTTTAAACTCAGTATAAAGATCACGAAAGTTTTGTCCCTCGGTAGTACAGCCGGGTGTGCTATCCTTGGGGTAGAAGTAAATAACAAGGTGTGATTTGCCCTTATAGTCAGATAGTTTAAATGTCAGACCTGAAGTGGCAGGCGCTTCAAAGTCCGGAACGGGATCACCAATTTTCAGTTGTTTGCTCATGCTTTAATTCCAAATAATTCAAGTTTACAGTGGCGTTACTATACCCCCAGGAGAGTGAAATGCACAATTCCCTTATACCCAATTTAATGGTTAATAATGTTTGTGACTCGGCCTTGTTTTATCAAAATGTGCTGGGTTTTAAGTTCATGGTGGCGGTAGCCGATTTTGAGGCAGAAATGGCAGAAGGCAATGTGGTAACCAGTCTGGGTCAGGGGCAAAACCTTGACTGGGCAAACCTGAAAGTTGACCCGGAAAACCCCTCCAGTGCAGAAATTATGTTGCAATCACGGCGTAGTCTTGAGGTTGATGTCCCTGCATTGAAGGGCGTCCCTATTGGTGCAAGCCAAACACTTTACATGCGCAATAGTGATGTCGATGCACAATTTGCCTCTTTAAAAGACAAGGTAGAGGTAATTCAGGAGCCGGTTACGCGCTTTTATGGCATGCGTGAGTGGTATCTGAAAGATCCTGATGGCTATATTTTGTGTTTTGGCCAGGAGCTGGGGTAACTGCGCTTTACGATTCAGGCAGCACCCAGTCAGGTCGCGGATAATGACAGGTATAGCCATTAGGGATACGTTCTAAATAATCTTGATGTTCTGGTTCTGCCTCCCAAAAATCACTGGCGGGGGTGACTTTGGTCACTACTGGTGCGGGCCATAAGCCTGATGCGTTTACATCGTCAATGGTTTTGAGTGCGACTGCCTTTTGTTCATCGCTGGTGTAAAAAATCTCTGAACGATACGATGCGCCACGGTCATTGCCTTGCCGGTTGGGGGTAGTGGGGTCGTGAATCTGAAAAAAATAGGCGAGTATTTTTCGATAGCTGGTGATTTTATTGTCAAATTCAATTTCGATGGCTTCAGCGTGATTACCATGGTTGCGGTAGGTGGCATTGGGAGTATCCGGGTCGCCAGTATAGCCTACCCGTGTTTTTGTTACGCCGGGTAGTTTGCGGATTAAATCCTGCATACCCCAAAAACAGCCGCCTGCCAGGATTGCTTTTTCAATGCTCATAATTAACCGTCCTGTTCGATGAATTTAATATAGTCGCCGTAGCCTTCTGCTTCCATTTCTGCAAGGGGTATAAAACGTAGTGAGGCGGAGTTGATGCAGTAACGTAGGCCGCCCTTGTCTTTTGGGCCGTCGGTAAATACATGACCAAGATGACTATCACCGTGGCTAGAGCGAACTTCAGTGCGAATCATGCCATGTGACCTGTCCTGAATTTCATTTATATGGTTTGTTTCAACCGGCTTGCTAAAACTGGGCCAGCCGCAGCCTGAGTCAAATTTATCGGCTGAGGTGAATAAGGGCTCGCCTGAAACAATATCTACATAAAGGCCGGGTTCCTTATTATTCAGGTATTTGCCGCTACCGGGGGCTTCTGTGCCACTTTCCTGGGTAACCCGATATTGCTCAGGGTCAAGTGATGCAATCGCCTCCCTGGTTTTCTGATATGCTTTCATCCGGGGACTCTCCATTTCTATTTTACGTTTAATAAAGCAACTATAATGCTTTTATCAGTGCTGATATAGGAAGGTTTATAAATGTGTGACAATAAAATACGCTGTGAATGGGTGAACGGAGGCAATGACCTTTATTATGAATATCATGATAAGGAGTGGGGCCTGCCTGTCCATGATGACCGGCTATTGTTTGAGTTTTTAACGCTGGAAGCAGCACAAGCCGGTTTAAGTTGGGCAACTATTTTAAATAAACGGGAAGGTTATCGTAAAGCCTTTGATAATTTTGATATTAACAAAGTCGCTGAATATGATGAGGCTAAAATTGCAGAACTGCTGGATAATCCCGATATTGTGTGTAACAAGCTCAAAGTGAATGCAACGGTTGTTAATGCCCGACAGATTATCGAAACGCAAAAAGAGTTTGGCAGTTTTGATCAATATATCTGGCAATTTACGGGAGGGGCAACTAAAAATAATCAATGGAAGGTCATGTCAGATGTGCCTTCAAGCACGGCAGATTCTGATGCAATGAGTAAAGACTTAAAAAAACGTGGATTCAAATTTATTGGAACAACGATTTGTTATGCCTTTATGCAGGCAACTGGCATGGTTAATGACCACACGGTTGATTGTTATCGTTATGCGCCGTGTAGCGGAGAAAACGCATAAAAAGTGGGGGGGTGTACTTTCTATACTTGTATTCCTCTATTTCCAGCATTAGACTGCACTCTTTATAAATGTTAAACGAGTATTGATGATGTTTCAGGGAAGTTTTGTTGCCTTAATTACACCAATGACGGTAACAGGTGATGTCGATAACGAAGCGCTGGAAAGATTGGTTGCTTTTCATGTAGATAATGGCACTGATGTGATAGTTGCCATGGGCACCACTGGTGAGTCCGCCACTTTCTCGCATAAAGATCATCGCGATACGGTTAAACAAATCATTAAATTTGTGGGCGGTAAAATTCCCGTTATTGCCGGCACTGGCTCAAATAGCACAGAAGAGGCATTAGCCTTAACTCAGGCAGCTAAAGATGATGGTGCTGATGGCGTGTTGCTGGTTGCGCCGTATTATAATAAGCCACCCCAGGAAGGTTTATACCAACATCATAAACGGATAGCCGAAAAAGTTGCAATACCGCAGCTACTTTATAATGTGCCCGGTAGAACAGCCGTTGATATGTTGCCTGAGACAGTGGCGCGACTCTCAGAATTATCCAATATTGTCGCCATTAAAGAGGCTACGGGCGACCTGGATAGAGGCAAAGCAATTATGGACTTATGCGGTGATCAGATTGATGTTATCAGTGGCGATGATGCAACGGCGATGGATCTGATGCTTATGGGTGGCAAGGGGAATATATCCGTTACGGCAAATGTTGCGCCCCGTGAAATGAGCGAATTATGCAAGGTAGCTATTGCTGGTGATCGCGCCCTGGCTGAATCTATTAATAAGCCCTTGTTGGAACTCCATGCCAAACTGTTTGTAGAAGCCAATCCGATTCCCGTAAAATGGTTGTTGCACAAAATGGGTTACGGGAGTAATACCGTTAGGTTACCGCTAGTTCCTTTGGATGAGCAGTTTCACGCTGAGGTGGTTGATGCTGCAAAAACAGCGGGCATTGAACTATAGTAGTGCCGCACAGGCAAAGGCTTAGCAGTAATAACACGATTAACAAAAAGAGAAGAATCTTAATGTTGAAACAGGTCAGTTGTAAATATTCACGTTTAACCGTTGTGTTAGTTTTATTATCGGGCATCGTTGGTTGCAGTGCCGTTGATAATGTCATGGATACCAAAAACACCATAAACTACAAAAACAACCAATCAGTTAAAAAATTAGACTTTCCGCCGGATTTAACAGCACCTGAATTTGATATGGCATTTAGCTTGCCGGCTAATGGTGTGGTGAGTGCATCGCAGCTGGAGAAAGGTCCCAATGGTTATACGGTGGATGGAAGAAAGATCAGTGTCTTGCCAGAAAGCAGTACTGCAAAGGTTGGTTCATTAGGTACGCTTCGTTGGTTGGAGGTATCGGCACCGGCGGATGCCGTTTGGCCTAAGCTAAGAGACTTTTGGCGTTCAATTGGTATTCCTGTTAAACGTGACGAGCCGCGTATCGGCATTATGGAAACAGATTGGACGGTGAATCGAGCCGGGCTTCCTCTTAACTGGTTTAATAAGGCTCTGGGGTCAATTTTAGGTAAGGGATACGATGCCGGGACACGTGATAAGTTTAGAATTCGAATTGAAAAGCCTACGCATAATACAACACGAATATTTTTAACACATAAAGGTGCTGAGAAAGTCATAACGGATAGTATCAGCGGCTGGGAGTTGCGCCCGCCAAACCATGAGCTTGAAGCTGAAATGTTAAATCGACTTAAAGCGTTTTTAACAGGTGATACCAGTGCAGCGACAGCCTCCAAAGCAACTGGAGATGCAAATCGTAATTCTTCCCTGGTCAGTTTGGTTGAGCAGGAAGGTCAGACCATTTTACAGGTGCACGACAACTATAAGCGTGCCTGGGTACTTACAGGTATTATGCTGGATAGAATGGGACTGGTTCCTGAAAAACGTAATCGACGTGCCGGGATATATGAGGTCGTATACAGAGGTAATGATGAAGACACTGCCAAACGCGGCTTCTTTAAGCGCCTCTTTGGTGGGCGAAAAACCTTGTTGGTGAAAGGACGCGCCTATCAAGTTCATGTGCAGGATGCTGGAAAGCTCGCCGTCGTTCGTATCTTTGATGATGAAGGTAAGCCTCTCAGTAAACGTCTGACTAAATTGGTTTTGATGCGATTGAAGCAAGAGTTTGACCGATAATCCTGTTTCACTATAAAGAGAGTCGATAATAATGTTGCGTTTTGCTTCTCTGGGAAGCGGTAGCAAGGGGAATGCGACACTCATTGAAGCAGGGCCTGATAAAAACGATACGCGCATCCTGCTTGATTGTGGTTTTTCGGTTGTGGAAACTGAAAACCGTTTGGCACGACTTGGAAGATGTGCGGATTCAATCACGGCTATTGTTATCACTCATGAGCATTCAGATCATGTTGTTGGGGCAGGGAGGCTGTCACGCAAGTATAAAATTCCTGTATGGTTAACAGTTGGCACCTGGCTAGCCTGTAAAGATAATAATTTCTTCGCTACTCATTTTATAGATAGTCATGCTGATTTATATATTGATGATCTGTTGTTGCATCCATTTCCCGTTCCACATGATGCAAGAGAGCCGTGTCAGTTTATTTTCTCTGATGGCAAGTCAAGGCTCGCTATTGTTACGGATCTGGGGAGTTATACTCCTCATATACTATCTCATTTAAGTCGGCTGGATGCTTTGCTCCTTGAGTGCAACTATGATGAGCAGATGCTATTAAATGGTATATATCCACATTCCTTGAAACAACGCGTATCAGGTCGGGTTGGCCACCTGGACAATAAACAATCAACGCAACTCTTGAAAAAATTGGATCTGACCCAACTTAAATACATCGCCGCAATGCATATCAGTGAAAAAAACAACCACCCTGAGCATGCATTAAAGGCATTATGTGAAGGTGTAGGGTGTACCAATAACGATGTTACCCTTGCCACGCAAAAAAAAGGATTTGATTGGCTTGAACTTTTATAATCAGTCCTTATATTACTGTATACTCCATGGTTTAAGCGTTATATTCACTTGTTGTTTTCAGAAACTGATAAAACAGCAAGTCGGGCGAAGCGACGACTACCCGAAGGGTGGCTTAAAAAGCCATAAAAAGATTGGGGTTTACTTTCATTTATTAATTAGGACTTGATTTTTTATTAAATTAAACTATTTTTAAATAAGTGTTGACGCACAAGTAAAGATGCTTATAATGCGCCTCCTCTTACCGAGGCAGGGGTTTGCAAAAGCATCTTA
>JALWMR010000071.1 GCA_027083815.1 Thiotrichaceae bacterium | reverse complement strand
ACCTCAAAATGCTCATTTACTCCAGTTAAACTGCGCTTTTTCGGTCGATTTTGCCTTGTCTCGCACTCGCCAAAGCGAATTTCAACAACCTGCTAGGTTTTCTTGCAGGATGAATGGGCTAATGCTTCCAGTTTATCCATATCTGAAATTATCACCACACGTCTTTCAACTTTAATAATATTCTCATCTGTCATTCGAGAAATAATCCGGCTTAATGTTTCTACGGCCATTCCCAGATAATTGGAAAGATCCTGGCGGGACATAGGTAATACAAACTCTTTATTTGAAAACCCCCGTGACTGATAATGAAGTGATAATTGTAATAGAAAGGTAGCCAGGCGTTCATCCGTTTGTTGCTGCCCTAATGAGAGAAGCAGATTTTGATGATGCGATATTTCTTTTCCCAGTTGATGCTTGAGTTCTTTGCGTAGGCCGGGCAGGGCAATGCATAAATCATCAAATGTAGCTTCAGGGATTTTACAAATCAGGGTATCTTCCAGTGCAATGGCATCACAGCTGTGTGTTCCTGAGTTAAAGGCATCAAAGCCCAGTATATCTCCGGGTAAGTGAAATTCAAGTACCTGTTCTTGCCCATCGGAGTTGGCAATGGATGTTTTTACGGCGCCCGATTTAACCGCATAAATTCCATCACTTATTTGGTTGGTCTTAAAAACCGCCTCTTTCTTCTTGATTTTCATTGTTTTATCAATGGATTTTTCAAGCTGAATGAGCTCCTCTGCTGTTAATCCACTGGGTAAGCAGACGGCATTCAAGCTACAGGATTCACAGCTTATGGCTTTTTGACTCATTGTGTTTGTGGGTGGGCGCATTTAACTAGATTAAGCTGTTTCAGCTTATAAAACAAGTAATAAAAGGAGTTTGATACTTCATTAATGATGAGGTATTTGCTGGCTTTTATTAGCTAATACAAGCCATAAATCAAAGGATAGAGACTACTTATTAAAAAAATTAGATAAGTGGTTATTTTCTTTGAGCCTTATTTGGCCTGATTCAGTTTTCAGACAGCTACCAGGGTATATTATCGCTCTCGCTAACAACAAAAAGAAATCGCTTAAGCGATCATTATTCAACGGGCTTAATTGCCCGTTTTTTTTTGCCTTTAATCCGTAGAAATGTAGCTCGTAACCATGATTTGTTTTCTGATTAAGTAAAGTATGTTACAACTATAACCATGAAAAATAATGAAACAACACCGCATAAGGGCATATATTTACTTCCCAATCTGGTAACCACGGCTGCTTTGTTTAGTGGCTTTTATGCCATTCTGGCCGGGATTAATCTACAATTTGAAAAGGCTGCAGCAGCGGTTTTTGTAGCCATGTTACTAGATGGCCTAGACGGACGGGTAGCACGCTGGACAAATACACAATCAGATTTTGGCGAGCAGTATGACAGCCTTTCGGACCTGGTTTCATTCGGTCTTGCGCCAGCATTGGTTATGTATCAATGGGCATTTGTTCATATGAAAGATATATCTGTCGCCTGGGGCAAGTTTGGCTGGATGGCTGCTTTTATCTATATTGCATGTGCAGCATTACGCCTGGCACGATTTAATGTGCAAATTGAACAAGTTGACAAACGCTATTTTATAGGGCTGCCAAGCCCTTCGGCAGCTGGTATTATGGTGGGCATGATCTGGATGCTACATGATTTGGAGGTAGCTGGAAAAAGCCTGCAAATTCCCGCTTTGATTATGACTATTGGAGCTGGCCTGTTAATGGTCAGTAATGTTAAATACAATAGTTTCAAAGACTTTGACCTGAAAAGTAAAGTGCCTCATTTGGCTATTCTGGGCATTGTATTGGTTTTCGCTCTGGTTCAGGTTGACCCGCCAAAAGTGCTTTTTGCCGTTTTCTTTATCTATTCACTCTCAGGACCTTATTACTGGATTCGTGATAAATACTTTCGGTAAGGATGCTCTTGTATCTCTTTGTGTTCTGGGCTTTCTCTGCAGCGGTTCTACCCTTATAATGGCTCAATTAAAATGCCTGAATAGAGAATAAGAAATGAGTAAAGATCGCTTAATTATCTTTGATACAACCTTGCGTGATGGTGAGCAAAGCCCCGGCGCATCAATGACTTTAGAAGAAAAAGTACGCATTGCCAAAACATTGGAGCAAATGCGCGTTGATGTGATTGAAGCAGGTTTTCCAATTGCCAGTCCGGGAGATTTTGAATCAGTCAAAGCGGTTGCCCAGGCCGTAAAGGGCAGCACCGTTTGTGGTCTTTCCCGCTCGCTTGATAAGGATATAGAACGCGCAGGAGAAGCTTTAAAACCAGCCAACTCCGCGCGCATCCACACCTTTATTGCGACTTCACCCATCCACATGAAAGAAAAACTGCGAATGCAACCTGAGGATGTTCTGGCGCAAGCGGTCAGGGCAGTTAAAAAATCGCGCCAATACACCGATGATGTGGAATTTTCAGCAGAAGATGCGGGACGTTCTGAGCTTGATTTTCTCTGTCAGATTGTTGAGGCCGCCATTGATGCCGGTGCCACAACTATTAATATCCCCGACACGGTTGGTTATAATATTCCGCATCAGTTTGGTGAACTGGTGCGTCAGTTAATCGAGCGGGTTCCCAATTCTGACAAGGCTGTTTTTTCGGTACATTGTCATAATGATCTGGGCCTGGCAGTGGGTAATTCATTGGCATCTGTGCTTAATGGGGCACGCCAGGTTGAATGTACCATTAATGGCCTTGGCGAGCGTGCCGGTAATGCAGCGCTTGAAGAAGTTGTTATGGCTGTGCGTACCCGTCAGGATGTCTTTGATTGCGATACCAATATAGATACCTCCATCATCGTTCCTGCTTCTCGTTTAGTCTCTTCCGTTACTGGTTTTCCGGTACAGCCCAATAAGGCTATCGTGGGTAAGAATGCCTTTGCACATGAATCAGGTATTCATCAGGATGGCGTTTTAAAATCACGCGAAACCTACGAAATTATGCGCGCTCAGGATGTTGGCTGGTCAGATAACAAGATTGTACTAGGAAAGCATTCGGGGCGCAGTGCCTTGAAATCCAGGCTTGAAGAAATAGGCATTGTCTTAGACGGTGAGGAAGCCTTAAACGCTGCATTTTCACGGTTTAAAGATGTGGCCGATCGCAAGCATGAAATTTTTGATGAAGATTTGATGGCGATAGCCCAGGAGTCACAAGCCTCGATAGAGAAGGCGCGTTACCATCTGGTTTCTTCATGGGTTTGCTCGGAAACGGGCGAGACACCCCACGCCAAAGTGACCTTGAAAATTGATGGCGAGGAAGTGGTTGGCGAATCAGATGGTGGTGGTTCGGTTGATGCGGTTTTTTCAGCAATTAAATCTATCGTCAGTGACCATGGAACGCTTGAACTTTATTCAGTTAATAGCATTACCAGCGGCACCGATGCGCAAGGCGAGGTTACTGTACGGCTGGAAAAAGGTGGGCGACAGGTTTACGGCAATGGAGCCGATCCCGATATTGTTATTGCCTCGGCTTACGCCTATCTTGATGCACTTAACAAGCTGGCTTTGGCAACTGACCGTGAGCACCCGCAATATAGCGGCGTGTAAGCTTTATACATGACTAGCCCTACGCAGTTTAACTATTTGCAGGCCATGGGAATACCTGTCTGGGTATCGCGAGATCTTGTTGTTGATGTGGACGAGGTCAATATTAATACCGATGAGCTGCTTGACAAAGATAAGGAGCCTTGCCCCGATTCGGCTCAGGATGTCTTGCAAAGCCTGACTCAGCAGCCGGCCCAGTCCGATGTGGTTGAAAGCAAAGCCGAAACAGCTGAAACAAGCCAGCCGGCTCTAGTAGCTAGCCTAAAGGATGACTTTAGCCAGCAAATAGGTAAAACATCATTGCACTGGTTATTTGCGACAGGTAATCCATCAGCTAGCTGGATGGTGGTTGGCCAATCGCCTGATCGTCATGAAAGCCCCGCAAATCAGCCTTACCCCCATGATACGGGAGAGCTATTAAGCAATATGTTGCGTGCCGTTGGTTTGCAGCAACCCAGGGAGGATGCTTACCTGCTGAATGTGGTGCATGCCCCTGTTAAAACGACTCCCAGCGTGGAAGAGGAAGCGACCAGGGCGCTGTATCAACAGCTTGTAAAGATCATCAAACAGGTGAATCCTGAAATACTGTTAATTGTAGGGCAGCTTGCAGCACAGAATTTATTGCAAACGAAAGAGCCACTGGCACGTATTCGGGCCAAACAGTTTCAGGACGAGAATATCGTGCGCTTACCGGGAAGCGAGATACCCGTTGTAACCACTTACTACCCTTCCTACTTAATAAATAAACCTCAGGATAAAGGAAAAGCCTGGCAAGATTTAAAGCTGGCCATGCGTATTTTACAAGCCTGATTTTTGACTGTTTTGAACTGCGATGACAACGCCCAGAACCTTAAAATACCTGCGTAAAATGACATTCGATGACCTGCCAGAAGTCATGCAAGGTGAGCTGGCATCATATCCACACCCGTGGACGGAAGGTAATTTTAAAGATTGTATAAGCAATCAGATTTACTCCTGCTGGGTTTTTGAACAGGAAAAGGAAATACTTGGTCACCTTGTTATTTCCGCCGTAGCGGGTGAATCGCATATATTAAATCTATGCGTTTATCCCCAGATACAGGGACAAGGCTGGGGTAGAAAACTTCTTGAGGAAGCTGAACATATTGCCAAACAACACCGTGCCGAAACCTGCTTTTTAGAAGTTCGACCCTCTAACAAGGCAGGGTTAAAACTGTATGAATCAGCCGGATATAATCAAATAGGCATTCGTAATGATTATTATCCGGCGGATAAGGGCAGGGAAGATGCAATTGTGATGGCTAAAACCTTGTTTTAAGGTGTTTTTATTCAACTGATAACAGGTGAAAAGTACACCCCCCACCTTTTTACGCATTTTCTCTGCAGGAAGCTAGAGCTTGCTTAATCAGTGTTCCCTTAAATGAGTAACAAAAGGTTTAAAAAACAACTCGCTATATTGAATAAACTCCTTTGCATGGATTCCTTCCTGATCAGATAAATCCACATCCTGATGCAGTAGTGTATTTTCAAATTGTTCACTTTCACCGTTAAGAAATTTACCACCATGCCATTTGTTTTTAGCATTATAGAAACTGGGTTTTGCAGAACCGAATTTTAGAATGCAGTTTTTATAAAGGTTAAACGCTGATTTGGGATAAAAAGGGATCGGATAATGAAGCCCTTGCCAATAAAGTTCAAGCAGGCCTTGTAACAGCTCTTGAGGATTATTGACAGGTTCAAGTGAGAAGCTAAATTCAGGTGAATAAATTAAGCTGCTTGCTTGTGTCTGACTATTGAGTGCCAGGTGGGTTAGCCAGGCTTCGATAAAATCACCGGCATAGAGTTCAGAAAGGTAGTGTTTTTCACGCTGATTATTTTTCAGCACACTATTTTCCAGTACATTATCAATGCTGCCGTGCAATTCAAACGCATCCAGCTGGAGTGAAAAGCTTATAGCGTGTAATTCATCTGGAAGTGGATAGTGGCTTAAAAATTGTTCGACCGTATTAGCTTCATTGCCGAACAGGGTATCACCGATATTGCCATAGGGTAGTAGTCCCTGAGCGCGAGCGATTTGTTCTGTGTACAGCAGTTTCTTATTATCAGGTGCATTTTCAATGACTTGTGCAATGATCTGTCGAACAGGTCGATGTG